>NZ_JAUDZE010000019.1:0-9469 GCF_030385805.1 Acinetobacter thutiue | reverse complement strand
TCAAAACGCAACGCCACCAGACCGCAGCGAAAAACCTGAATCAGAAAATAGAAAAAGCCCTGAATCCAGAACAACAAAAGGAAAAACAAAACCAGAAACAACAGAAAAAACGAGAAGACCAGATCAAATACTTTATCGGTTCACTCTATCTAGGTATTTTTGAACGAGCAAAGTTTCAAATAACCCACTCCAATCAGGACTTGGACAACCTGAAAACCTTATTTCGTATGGCCTTGATCGGTAAAACTATGCAACAAACTAACAAGGATCTACAGACAGTCACCCAAGAAATTGCCAACTCAAGCCAATACCAAGAAATTGAACGATTTATACAAGAAGCCAAACAAGATCCAAGAAACCCATTCAACAAAACACCAGAGCAATAAACAAATATCACGTTTAAACGCTGTATTTTCGCCATAGTACGATCATTTCAAACTGAACTAGAGATCAGGTACCCAAAAAACAAAAAAGTGCCTCTAAACGCAAATAGAAGCAAATGATATAGCATCTATAAGCGATAAGAAGGCCTCAACCAAGCGAGTGTCTACGAGCGACATCCACAAAATTCGCGCCTCGGCCCTCTGAAAAACCGCTTTTTTAGGTTAACAAACCTAAAAAAGTGAAGTTTAGATGTAGAAATTTGATTCTAGACCGAGCGAAGCGAGCATAAAGCTCTATGAGCGAAGCGAATTCCGAGTTGCCTTTGCTTTTTCTCAAATTCACAACGAAAAGAGCCAAAAAATTGCCCCCAGAATCGAGCGAAAGCGAGATTCAATAGAGTTTGAGCGTAGCGAAAACCAAGGGCAATTTTGACCAGACTAGGCTTTTAATTATTTTTAATACTTTTTAATGCTTTTAGACAGGCTGAAAGCCTTTAATAGCAAATGTTTCAAAGCCTATAAAACTAGGTTTATCGACCCATAAAACTAGGTTTATCGACCCATAAAACTAGGTTTATCGACCCATAAAACTAGGTTTATCGACCTAATTAATAGGTCGTTTTACAACCTAGTTAAAATAGTTTATGGTATGACCTAGTTAAATTTGATTTATATTAAAAAAATGGCCGAGTTAGTTGTAAAAGATAATGCTCTGATTCAAGCAAGTTATACATTAGATACTGTTGAGCAACGTCTTATTCTTTTGGCAATAGCTGAAGCAAGAGAAACGGGACAAGGCATCACGGAAAATAGCTTGTTGGAAGTTCACGCTAGTAGCTACATAAATACTTTTAATGTTGAAAAACATACTGCATATACCGTTCTTAGGGATGCCTCTAGAAGCTTATTTGATCGCTATGTTACTTATCACGATATAAATCCAAAAACAGGTAAAGACAGAAGTTTCCACTGTAGATGGGTGGATAAAATTGGTTATGAACATCAATCAGGAGTTGTATTCTTACGTTTCACTCAAGATATTGTCCCTCTAATTACTAGATTAGAAGAAAATTTTACTAAATATGAAATACAACAAGTTTCCAAATTAACAAGTACATACGCCATTCGCTTATATGAGCTACTAATCCAATGGCGATCTAGTGGTCAAACACCAGTTTTTAATCTATCAACATTCAGACAACAACTAGGCGTTGAGGCTACTCAATACAAGACTATGAGTAATTTTAAAACCTATGTCCTAGATTTTGCCTTGAAACAAGTTAATGAACTAACAGATATAACGGCTAACTATCAACAACATAAAACTGGCAGAACAATTTCTGGTTTCTCTTTCACATTCAAACAAAAACAGGAACGTAAAAAAGTTAAGCCTAAAAAAGCTAGCCTAACGGAGAAACAATTAGATTTATTTGCAAATAAGTTGGCTTATGACTCTGCTTTTTCTAGCCAATTTAGTGAGGCTGGTGAAAGCTATGAAAACTTTGCCAAAAGGATTAAACAACTGTTAAAAGACCCTGTAAATTTAGACAAATATTCAGATTATTTAGACAATTTAGATTTAAAAGTTTAGGCTATAAAGGCTGTCTAATAGACAGCCTATTAGACATATTATTTTTACAAGATTAGGCATAGTTTTACACAATGAAAAGTCTTTCTGTTGTTGAGTTATCTAAGCTATATAGCATAAATAGACAAACTATTTACAACCATATAAATAAAGGAATATTAAGCAAAAATTCTGATAATAAAATTGATTTTTCAGAAGCTATCCGTGTATTTGGAGAGCCTGCTAAAAAACAGGATGTAAAAGAACCTGTAAAAATAGACAGTCCAAGTTCGGCAGAAGTTTTACTGCTTAGACAGCAGATAGACATGCTGAAAAATCAGCTTTCGGATGCTAAAGACCGGGAATCCTTTTATCAAAACCAGATTGAAACGATGCAGCGCTTACTGGAAGCCCCAAAAGCCAATATGACTACGTTTACCGATCAAGAACAGCCTAAATCGAATGCAGCTCAAGTACAGCCAGAATCAGGCACCGATGATACGAAACATGACGGATTGACTACTGCCGAGCCTAAACGGATTCCGATCCCTGAACAGGTTGAGGCTGAACCCGAAAAAAGAGGCTTTTGGAGCCGTTTTTTTAGACCCTATGATTAACCACGATTGTTTAACTAATATGAATAAAGTCGTGAAACATTGATCAAAGAATAGGCGTGGAACGTGAAAACTCAACAAAAAAGCCAAATCACAAAGGATTTGGCTTTCAAATAAACTATAAGCAAATGATTTATATAAGATAAAAAATTGCATTTCGTATAATCCGTATTATGTTAATTTTAGAAAATCTAAACGTGATATAATTTTAACCTATTACTTTTACAGTAATATTCCATATAGCAGAAGCCAAATAATGTCTTTAGTTCCTATTATGAAACCTGTATGGTTCTCCCTCAGAAACATACTAGTGAGGTTAAGATGCATAGTTTTTCTGTAAAAGAATTAGATCAATTAATTGAAAATGATTTAAAAGCAAATAAAAAATCAAGTAAGTTATTGATTGGATATAAACTATTTCACGATCTGATGAATGATCCCAAATTTCATACAGAAGTCACCAATTCAGCTCTTAGTGCTACCAAACGAAAATATAAAAGTCTAAAGATAAAAATAACTACAGATGAATATCAACTTCACTTTGAATAACCCCCCCAAAAAAAAAGAGCAATATGCTCTTTTTTTACATTAATCAATGTGTGAAATTTTATTGATTTCAGCTATCAGTTCAGGACGTTTAAGCTCTTGAGTAAGCGTATGTTTCACTTTTTTTTGTTATACATTATGGTCAGTAAAATCAGAATAATAACCAAGATCAATGAAATAATAATTGTTTCCATAACTTGACCTATAGGTAATAGATTTTGATCTAATTTTAGCATGTCTTATAAGTAACAATTATTCAGATCTATCATCCATTTAACATAATGGGCGTTATGCGAAACCAATCTAAATTATTTTAATTAAATCAATAATTTGTAAATTTTACATAATCCCAAAAAACACTAAAAAGCCGACTCAGACACATGTCGGCTGCTTTTTAAGCACTTTTGTCACTTTTAGCCAATAAAATAGGTTAAAAAATATTCAAAATTTTGTTTTTCCCTGATTTCTTAAGGCTTCAATAACCCTCTTTTATCCCCATTTTCTGCGGACAAATATCGGGATAATTTGAGGATATGTCCATGTACGCTATGGCGTACAGCCATTCAGGAAATTCACTAATAGCCATACTCAGTTCAATTTCCTATTATGAACTCATTGAGAACAGGATGTTCCAGATAACAATAAGAAATCAGCGCACCAGGATCGTGAAGCAAGACAGGAGTCATGCTTAACAGCCCAATACGAAAAACCCCGACAGGATGTCGGGGTTTTTTATTGTCTCATGATTTTAATTGTACTTTGACTCTACACACTTTAATGCTATGGTATATATCAGTGATATATATCTTGTGTATCTGGAGGTCAACATGGAAATTGCCAAAGTATTTCAAACTGGTCGCAGTCAAGCGGTTCGCTTGCCTAAGGCCTTTCGTTTCAATGGCACTGAAGTGGCCATCAAAAGCTTCGGACGTGGCGTTTTGTTGATGCCAATCGATAACCCTTGGGATGTCATGTTAGAAGCCATCAATGAGTTTGAGGTTGGATTCCAGTTGGAGCGAGCTGATCAAGGCGAACAGTTCCGTGAGGAGTTCAAATGATTTACCTCTTAGACACAAATATTTGTATCTATGTCATCAACAACAAGCCTCAACACATTTTTGAACGCTTTAAGCAATATCAACTCGGCCAGCTTGCGATTTCAAGTATCACGGCATCTGAGCTGGCTTTCGGTGTAGAGAAGTCTGGATCTGAACGCAATAAACAGGCATTAAACAAGTTTTTGTCACCTTTAGAGATTCTTCCTTACGATGAACAAGCAATTTGGCATTACGCCAAATTACGCCAAGATCTTCAATCCACAGGTAAACCGATTGGCAGCTTAGATATGCTGATCGCTGCTCATGCTTTGGCATTGGATGTTGTATTAGTAACGAACAATACAAAAGAATTTGAACGGATTGATGGTCTAAAGCTAGAGAATTGGGTCTAATCGCTATATCTAGCCCTATGCAGGGCTAGAATTCGCATAAGAGATTTTATGTTAAATGCCGATAATATTTAATTTGTATTATTAGAAATATAGTGCAGATTTTGTATAGTATTTAATATAGTATTCGCATTATTAAATGATTTAAATTTTTTTATAAGTATTAGTAGTTTATGACATTAGATTTATTAGCTACACATGGTACATGTAGTTCATATGCAAATTTAATATGTAAAGAGAATTTTAGAATTTGTGATGGACGGCATGGTGCTGGAGTGTATTTTTGGCATGCATCTCCAAATTTTGATGATGCTGTCGATTTAGCTAGATCGTATGCTGAATTCAACTTGACGAAAGGTGCATATGATGGTGTTGATGAGACAGAACCATGTGTATTAGCTTGTAATATCTTATTGAATAAAAACAACTTTTTAGATTTAGAGTCAATAGATTATTTAGGTGTTTTACGTGCTTATTTATTAAAATTCGATGCTAAGCTAAAAGCTATGCCAAGCAGAGATGTCAAAGCAGAATTAACAAAAATATATAACGGTTTTTTTCAGGAGCTTGAAGAGATCTCTAATGAAAAAATAATTGTATATCATGTTAAAGCTGCTGTACCACAAAACTACAAGGACCCTAAATCGAAAGGGTTACAATGGGCTACTCAGTTTGCAAGTAGTTGTTTAGTTGTTAGAGAGAACAGCGTTATTCCTTTAGCATCAATTAGGAGAATCTAGATATGTTTGATTCAGCATTAGCTAAGAAATTTCTAGAAAAAATTGAAACTATGTCTTTTGAAGAACTTGATGAAAGAGCATCTCGTGCGCCTAGCATTGGTATTGAAGGTCTAGTTGAAAATTTACCCACTTTAGAGCTTTTATATGAAGAGATTATTGAGGCGTCTTTCAAACAAGATGTTATTCAATTATTTTCTATAAATAACAAGGCTAACAATACCAATCCTGAAATAAGGTCTCGAGAGAGTTTCTCTTTTGAGATCTCTAGTAATAATGAACCTGAATACGCAGCAGCAGCTTAATTTTTATGAATATCAAATTTGTTGAATATAAGATTGGAGAATTAAAATTTTCTCCATCATCTCAACTTCTAGAAAACTTATCAAATCTTGATTCAATAAATATTGATGATTATCTAAGATTTACTCCTATTTTTTTTCAAAATTCATCAAAAAATTTTGTTATAAAATTTCATCTAGAAGTAAAGACAGAAGAAACCAGTTTCTTTGAACTGGAATTTTTATCTAAATTTGAGTGTGAACAAGATATAGATGAAAAATTCAAAGAATCGAACTTCCCAATTATTAATGCTCCAGCTATAGCATATCCATTCTTAAGAGCATTCGTGAGCAATTTTTTTGTAAGTTCAGGTTATTATCCAATTCTTTTACCAACCTATAATTTCACAAAATTTAAGAAATCAACGTAAGTTTTCTAATGTTAAAATAATTTTTCTTATAAAGGGCCTAGGCATCAGATCTAGGCTTTTTTATTTCGTATTTGGTTGATTGTCTCTTCATTTATTAATTCAGCTACTAATTCCCCAATGGTACTTAGAGGATTATCTTGAATACGTTTAAGTGGATCAAAAACACTTAATAATTGTTGAGCTTCAGGTATTGCTGCGTGATATTCATCTAAAGTAAAAGTAGCTCCATTCGAATGCTTTAAACCAGCTATTCCTCTTCCAAATATATTTGTAGATCTATATGTCTGTCCATAGAACCAGCCCTTACTTAACAAATAGTTAAAATCTACGGCTTCTGGGTTTAATGACAAAAAGTATTTATAAATTGATCTATCAAAATTTAGAAAGTATTCGGTATATTGCTCTACCTGAGCTTCAAAATCTTGCGTACCTTCTCCATAAATTTGTTTAAGCTTCTCATAATAATTATTCTTGAAAAGACCATTTCCTCGACCATATATTTTATATTGAAAAATATAGTATAAGCTTATGAAATTTATATCATTTTTTGTTATAAATTCTAAAGATGATATAGCATCTTCAATATAAAAATTATTTTTTTCATTTGTTATCTTTTCAACCAATAAATCAGATAATAATTCTGTTAAAGAATTCTCACCTTTACAGACCATTTGCTTTAAAGAATTATTCGCCGAACTTTGAAAACCAATAGTATGGATCTTCTCTTTTAAAGTCTCTACATCTTGAGCAATGGCTTTAGCCTTAGATTCTAATTTCTCAGAAAATATATAACTGAGTAATTGAACTTTTTCATCAATTTGATTTCTTAATTGTGTCTGTACCTGATAATTATTGGCTTGATAAAGGTCTAAAAAAACTTCTTTGACTTCATCATAAGAGAGACCAATAGTCATATCTCCTTGTACTTGGAGAGCTGTTGAACCATCTCTGACAGTTTGACTCTGTTTATCACTCACTTATTTTTCCTTTGATTTATCTTTAAGTCATTGCCTACCTGAATACCTGTACTCTTACCTGAGACATGTTGAGACTGAACCTTATCTTCTTTCCTGGTATTTTGTTTAACGTTAGCTATCGCTGTTAAAAATGCAATCAGTCCTCCTGCTACTAGGGCGTAGGAAGTCATTTTAGGGTCATAAAAAGCATAAGCTAAACTACAAACCAACCAAATAAATGTGACTATAACTATTAATATTCTCAAAAAATTTTACTCCTCTTTTATGTAGTTTCTCTAAAATTAACATAATACGCCTTATACGAAGCTATGAATCCTTATCCTGTAAGGCATTCATAGCTCGCCACTTCATCATTAACACCTCATCTTCCTCCTCAAAGGTCGACTCCCCAGACGCAATCCGCTCAATCATCGCATTGACATAAGCTTGACTGGCATCAATTACATGCTGCTCAAATGAATGCTCCACAATCCCTTGCGTTGCCTTAAAAGCAGCTCGAATTCGATCTGCATCTACTGGATTTTTCATGCTTGGCCACGCTGCTCTGATTGATAACTTGGATGATCTTTCAGATAGGCAATAAAACTGTCCAAACGTTTGCTATCCAATCGTGATTCTTCAGGATGATCCACATGCTGCAATAGGTTCTGACCTAAAAAATATTGCTCAAACTGTGCTTTAAAATACTCTGGAATATCCGACACCAAAACATAGCTATCATCTGATTTCAGTTGATGGCGTGGAATCTGAATCAACTCAAGTAAATGTTTCTTCCACAATAGACTGGCACGAAGCTGATCATTCACTGGATGATGGGGATCATGTACAGCTGCACGTTGATCTTCAAATAGACCCTCAAGAATTTGTTTTCCAGTCTTCATACGACCTCCAAAAGCTTTATTTAAAACCTCACAATATTCCTAGAACCATGATGGCGTATAACTATCATCACGATCCAAGTCTTGATTTTTACGCTGCGCTAAGGCTTGGTTATACTCCTTTTGATAAATCTGGAGCTTGTTAAATTGTCGAATCTGTTGAATGGTTTGCTTCTGTGCCTCAACTTCAAGCTGAATAATTGGATCAGCACTTTTCAACTTCCACCGATGGATCTGCGGAACATCCTGCAACTGCGTTCCGTACTTCTGGTTAAATTCCTGATTGGACAAATGACTCACTCGATTCGGAACAACAATTTCCATACCCTCCAGAATCACGGTTTTCATCGGTGCATGCCTTTCCAAAGCCTGATTAATTAGCTGCTCAGTTTTTTCTCGAAAGGCTTTGACCTGATCACGGCCAAAGCCCAACGCATCAGCCGTTAATTTCTGTGCGCCACCCTTAGTAGGATTCTTTGGACGATACTGCTTAAAAAACTGCTCTGGTGGTCGTTCAATCCCATCGGACAGACTCCGTTCAGAATACATCAGATGCAAATGCGGTTGATCTTCACCTGTCAGCTCACTCGGATGATTATGCACCGCTGCGGTATAAGGGAACTGATACTGATCAGCAAATTCCTGAATAAAGGCCTCGACCAATTCTTTACGCTGCTGCTTCGACAATTCTTTTGGTAAAGCCACAGTCAACGTTGAACTGGTTCGACCTCGAGCAATCTCATAACGATCCGCACTATGCCAAAAAGTCGCAGGTGCATCGACAGCCCAAGCAGGCATATTTCCAGAACGCACAAACTCCAATTCCTCATCGGCCTTTTGCTCGGCAAAATGCGCGGTTCGAGTCAGATAATGGAAGGTATTCTTGGAACTGGAATCCTTCTTCACATTGTGCCGAATATTCATGTAAAACATGCCGAATTCACCTGAGATCCAATTCGCAAAGGAGGCTCTCCGCAGGAGCGAGGAGGAGTGTCTTTTTTTGACAATAATCGCTTTAGCGGTTGTTGTCAAAAAAAGACACGGAAACGAGATAAACTATTTTTTATGCATAGCAGAAAAAATAGTTTAAACGCCCACAACATGACGCTAACATGGAGTCAATTCACGGCAAAATGAGATCCAAATGGCAGGACGCAAAGCGTTAGTTCTCACAGCAAAAGAAATCAACGAACTCGGCACGCACATCCTCAATCTACCGTTCAAACGCCGAGTTGAAGAACGTTGCTTGCACATGCTCAAAAACAAAAAAAGTCTTCAGGATCTCAGTGAGCAAGACCGACAACTGATCCAAAAATGTCGCTATGAACGCAATGCCTACAACAAACGCATGCTTCAGCTGCAACTGATCCAACAGACAGAACCTGCCAAACAGACCGCTCTGGAACAAAACATCCTCAAGCTCCATCAAAAACATGACATCGATGCCTACTTTGCCATGCACGATGCACTGGATGAGATCCTCAAAACGCAACGCCACCAGACCGCAGCGAAAAACCTGAATCAGAAAATAGAAAAAGCCCTGAATCCAGAACAACAAAAGGAAAAACAAAACCAGAAACAACAGAAAAAACGAGAAGACCAGATCAA
>NZ_JAUDZE010000018.1:0-9477 GCF_030385805.1 Acinetobacter thutiue | reverse complement strand
ACATCAATTTAACTGGGGATTATCTATGGCGAAGCAAAGCCAAGATAGGTGGTGGAAAATTTAGGCCATTGCGCGCAATTGAAAAACCTTAGCGTGCTATATTTTCCGTTTCCTGAGACGACCCCTACAAGGGCCGTAAGCCGTCACTGACTCCTGAACAAGTGGCTCTGCTGCATCAACGTCTTGAATCTGGCGACTACAAAACCAAGCGAGCATTGGCGAAGGAGTTTGGGATTTCTGCGCCAACGCTGTATCGGTATCAGTAGTAGTTCCAGCTATTTGATATTATTTGTCTATCTATTGAAAATTTTTCTGAGTAAAACAGGGTCGGCATCCTGAACTGAGCTTGCTCCAATTTTATTTGCTGCTAACCGTAAACAGGAATCGACCGATACAAACCAACTTGCCATCAAGTAGTAACTGAACCGATACTGTCGTAATGCGCCGACCCGCACGAACAATGCTGGGTATGGCCTGCAAAGTTCCCTTAAACGCTGGCCGCAGGTAATCAAAGGTCATTGTCGAGCATAAGGGAAGCGTAGCATCGCCGCGCTGACGGGCCAGATAGGCTGCTGCAGCCACTTCACCAAAGCTTGCAAGAATGCCACCATGAAAGGTTCCAATCATGGGATTGCCGATATGCGAATCACGGAAATCCATAAAGTAGCGTGTTTCTCCATTTTGCAGTTCTTCGCGAAAACCCAGAAACTCGACAAACGGCTCGTCATACAGGCTCAGGGCCGCGGTGCCGGGTGTATCGGCGCTGTTGTGCTTTACAATACTCATATCAGTGGTCTCGCACTTCATTGTCAAAGGCAGGCCCCATTGTGCCAATAGCAAAAGAGCCAGCCGCTGTTGCCAGCAGTTCGCCACTTTCTTCTGCAAACGCACGGCCGGTAATAAAGGCAACTGTATCTGTCCTGCCGATGCAATCCACTACAGCCTTTAAACCCATTGCCGCGGGAATGCTACGTAGAAAATCGACACGCAAATCAATGGTGGCAATTGGTTCCAAAGAGCGCAATGATGAAAAAATAGACAAGCCGCACGTGGTATCAAGCAGTGTTACCAGGGCTCCCCGGTGCAGCGCACCCTTACGGTCCG
Source organism: Acinetobacter thutiue (assembly GCF_030385805.1). Lineage (NCBI taxonomy): Bacteria > Pseudomonadati > Pseudomonadota > Gammaproteobacteria > Moraxellales > Moraxellaceae > Acinetobacter > Acinetobacter thutiue. Next base: position 8,373 of record NZ_JAUDZE010000018.1, on the reverse strand, counting down.
CCAGTTGTTCAGAGAAGGGCATGCTCATTTCGGCATGACCATTGCTCACGGCGCCGACATTAATATTGAACATATTGAACAACGCATGATTCGTCCCAAAAAACGCTTTAGCCATCGTAAGATGTGTCGCGTTATTACCGTCCATTGTTGACTCCCGCCATTTCTGACTAATTGAATTACAAAAAAATTAACGGCACGTTTCAGAGTGCAAGGGCGGCATCTACATAATTGCGCTCTGTCTGCATGACCGCAAAAATTGCCGCTTCAATGGCAGCATGCGGAAAGTCCGGGCTTTCAGAAGCCGATTTCAGGCACATGGCTAAAGCAGTCCATGTTTTTTCACAAGCCCGCATTAACAACGGCAACTGCTGCTGCTGTACACCGGCGTTATAGTGAATCGCCTCATCAAGGAACTCGGCATACATTTTCCGGAACCCGCCGCCACCTGTTCCACGCTTCTCGATGACCTGATAGGCAAAGCGGGTGGTCCAGTGCCAGTCACCTGTGCTGCCCCAGCGCCCAAGGTCATCTAGCCAGGTTTGCAGGGCCGATAGACCCCCTGTGGCTAATGAGCTGGCATTGTCACGGATGACCTGGGTGATTATCTCGGGCGTAATGTGCCCTTGAAATGCGTTCGGGGTGAACATGTTGCCATGATGAATAAACGGCGGCTGCGTAGAAAATCGCGCGCGCGTGAGAGCCTGTTCGCTCACGGACAGCACATCAGGGCGCTCAGTGTCAGTAACCAGAATCTCGCCCGTCTCTGGGTTTTTCGACCAGGCCGCAATGGCGTGACCGGGAAAGTGAGTGGTGCTGTTAAAGTAAGGCAGGTAAAAAATATCTGTCAGCAGCAGGGTGGGGCGTCCCGCATCCAGGCAGTTGCCAAGCGCTACGGCTGCCAACTCGGGGGAATCGAAAGTTTGCCATTCAAAAGGTATGCCCAGGCTTTGAAATACGCGTGCTTCAAATCCCAGGGAACGCACATGCACTAAAAATGGCACAGGGGCATCCGCCGCTAGCTCCAGGTAAGTCACCCCAAGCCCTGAACCTAATCCAAGGCACATGGCCTCAGAAATAGTCAGCCCATTAAATTCAAGCAGGTCACGAATTGCAGAGCTGCCACAATGTCTCCCGATGGCATGGGTAATTTGAACATCCCGTTTCTTCACAGGTTTTTTGCCTCGTCGTGAAAATCCATATTAAGTATGCCTCTTGTCATCATTTGCCATATGGCATCAGCGATTTGTTCAAGATTGTACTTTCCATTGTCCTTATACCAGGTGGCCGCCCAATTGATGGCGCCTAGGCCAATAAGCCTTAACAGATCCACATCCACATCCTTACGGATAAAACCCTGAGTCTTCAGCTCATTTAGGATGGCGTGCCAATATTGTTCGTATCGGTCTCGTTCGGCGATCATCTGCTCACGTGCGGCACCATGGAGCGAGCGCCACTCAAACAAAAGCACATATACCATATCATCACCAGACATGAGTACATTAAGATGGGCGTGCAGTGCCGATTTCATTTTTTTTAGAGGATCCTGGATCATTGAGGTTGCTTCAATGATCCCGTGGATAGTTCTTTCAATGGCCAGCTGCATCATATCAACCAGAATATCATCCTTACTGCGATAGCGATAATGAAGGCTGCCGGGAAGAATGCCGCAAGCCCTTGCAATTTCTCGGACGCTTGCACGCTCAAAACCCTTTTCCCGGAACAGCCTGGCAGAGGCAGCGAGCACTCTTTCGCGGTCTGTAACCTCGACTCGAGCAGATTCTCGACTTAACACGGCTTCACTCATACTATGGTATCAGACCAATATAATACTCGATTTAGTCGTGTAAAATCTTCCAGCACTTCTGCTTATTTTATGCTGCCGCCGCAATTGGAATGTTAAAAACAATTCGCGAAGCTTCCATGGGGTCCTGATGCTTGTCATATTCTGCCAGCCAGGCACTGACTTTTTCCGGGATACCTGTATCAGCAGGGTGGAAGCCCGGTTTAAACCAGTCCAGATAGCGTGGAATAAGTCTGGTAATCAGGCCACGTGGCCCATACAGCCGATAAAACCCTTTGGCAAGCACTAAGGGCTGACCTTGCATTTTATCAACCTTTAGCATATGCCAAAGCACCGAGCCCACAACGGCATGCACTAGCACAGTGCCTACAATCAGGGCGGACGTGCGTATGAAATAGCCACCACCTGCTGCTTTTTCATACACATCAAAGGCCACCGCCTTGTGTTCGACTTCTTCTACACCGTGCCACATGTACATGGCGCGCATGGCGGGATGGGCGTTCTTGAACATCTCACCTTCATCGTCCATAAAGCCTTCGCCCAGTGTGGCGGTAATGTGTTCAAAGGCAGCTGTCATGGCCAGCTGATACTTGGCAGGCAGGTGTTTCTGGAATACCTGAATAAAAAGCTTTAATCGGGATATGACTTTTTCGACATGAATGCCCTGCGCCTGCATCACAGCATTATACTGGTCATGCACGATACCGTGTTGGGCTTCCTGACGGAAAAAGTTTTTGATATCTGCTCTGAGCGTGGGATCGGTGACCTGATTTTCATAGTTGCGTACCGACTGAATAAAAAACCGCTCGCCATCGGGGAAGTGAATAGAAAGCGCGTCAAAGAAACGCGTCAAAACAGGATCGCCATCGTTCCAGAAAACGGGAACGTCACTTAAGGCAAACCGCGGCTTGCGCGGCTGAATAGTCATTAGATGCGTCATGGTAAAGGTCTCCTTTAAAGCGATTAAACGGACGTAGACCTGCTATCAGCTTTGCCCTCAGGGGCGAGACAGGTCATGAGTTACCGTCTGAACCAAAGTCAGACTGACTGCTCGGTCAAGTTCAAATTAGCACTATATTGGTCAATTGACCAAATGTCAAACCTGTCCTCAAAATTTGATAGAATGAGTTAACAACGCAGCAGGTGAGCCAGATCATCTTTGACATCGAATATAGCTACCAGACCTTTTGGCAGAGGTGTTTTTTTAATGTTAGTTTTTTTACATTAGAGTGTGTTGACGTTTGAAAATATTGATTGCAAATTGGAGGCAGACTCAGAGAATTAAAGCTCTCCCCATCCGAGTCCACCATGCCACGCTTTATGCTGAACGACCAACATTGAGCAAAGATTTCTCCTATGCTCAAGCAACAGGACATTGATCACAAACCAAATTTACGGCTCACCGTAGAAGCCATGCTCTACAGAATGTGGGTGAAATGTCCATGGCTAGACCTACCTCCTGACTGAGTTTGGTCAGCAGCCTAATCTCTACAAAAGATACAACGACTGGTCAGCAAAAGGTTTTTTCCAAAGCATACTCAGGGTTTTATCTACTGACTCTGATATAGAGTAGGGGTTATGGATAGCAATTACGTCAAGGCACATCAACATAATGCACGTGCTGCAACTCACGATCAGGAGGCGATTGGCTTAAGTCGAGGTAGCAAGACAAGTAAGATCCATCTTGCCGTAGATGGGTATGGATTACCCATCGTGTTTGCGATCACGGGTGGTGAATTACACAAAGCCAAAGCTGCACCTGACTTGCTCTCACAGGTATCTATCGATGCCATTCTGATTAACATCTGAATCAGCGTAATGCAAATCTAGCCTGATGTAGTTTTAAGCTACCCCATCAACGCCTGTACCGCAATCGACTCATCCGCCAACCGCAGTGGATCGACCGCCGTACCAGCCGTGATCAGCTTTTTGCTTAGCATAAACTCCTGCGGACGATTCACACAATCCGCCGCAATCAGGCGACCCGCCTGCAAATAAAACGCTGCAAAGCTACGCCTTTGCTGCACATCACCCCGAATCACGATCTGATCATACCCCTGACTGAGTCCCGCAATCTGCAACTTTAGATCATACTGATCTGACCAAAACCAAGGCAAACTCTTCGAGGTCCGCTGTAAGCCACACAAGGTCGCCGAGGCAATTTTGGCCTGTTCATTGGCGTTTGGTACCGACTCCAAGCGCATCCGCCGCTGATAAATCGGATTAAACGCATTGGCACAATCCCCGATGGCCACAATCTCTGGCGCACTGGTACGGCAATACTCATCAATCACAATACCATTGTCCACCTGCAAGCCCGCGTCCAGCGCCAACTCGATATTCGGTACAACCCCGACCCCGATGATCACCAGATCTGCATCGAACATCGAACCATCGGCACACAGCACCGCTTGCGCCCGCCCCTCACCCGTGATCGCCGTGACCGACACACCGGTATGAATCGTCACACCCTGTTCGCGATGAATCCGCGTATAAAAGTCCGACACTTCCGGTGCAGTTACCCGCTGCAAAATCCGCTCGGCGGCTTCCAAGACCACCACCTGCATGCCCTGCTCGGTCAATGCGGCGGCTGTTTCAAGACCGATATAGCCACCACCGATCACCACTGCTTTGCCGTTGGGTTGTACAAATGGCTGGATAGCCTGTACATCGCTGATATTTCTAAGATAATGCACACCTGCCAAATCAGACCCAGCCAGCGACACCGTCCTGACTCGTGCACCGGTACACAGCGCCAACTGGTCATACGCAAGCGTACTGCCATCTTGTAGTGTCACGCTGCGCGCTGCCCGATCAATCGCAACCACCCGCCCGTGCCGAAATTCGATCTGATTTTTTTGATAAAAAGCGGCTGGCCGAATCAATAACTCATCGACCAGTTGTGCACCGCATAAAAAGGTCTTGGACAACGGCGGTCGATGATACGGCAAATACGGCTCATCGCCGATCACCACAATCTCGCCCTGCCAGCCATCTGGCCGCAGACTTGCCGCCAACTGCGCCGCAGCATGACTTGCGCCAATGATGACGATTGTTTGCATATGAATTCACTCAGTTCATGGTTGATGCACAGCATCAATTGTTGCCGACGACAGTTGCAAAATGCCTCTGTCGCCTATTTTGATACCTACGCTTTGGCAGTCAGTTTGACCATCATCTTGGCATAGCCGCGCACAAAGTTAGATTGCACAATTTCTGGCTCACCCAAAACCTCAATATTTTCAAAACGCTGAAGCAGCTCTTCCCATAAGATTCGCAACTGCATCTCGGCCAAGCGATTACCCATACAGCGATGCACACCAAAACCAAATGACAGATGATTACGCGCACCTTTACGATCAATGATCAATTCATCAGGTCGCTCAATCACTCGCTCATCGCGGTTGCCAGAAACGTACCACATCACCACCTTGTCGCCTTTTTTGATGGTCTGACCGTTAAGCTCTACATCTTGCTTGGCAATCCGACGCATATAGGCCAGCGGGGTTTGCCAGCGAATAATTTCGGATACCATGTTCGGGATCAAGCTCGGATTGTTTTTGAGTTTGACGAACTCATTTGGAAACAGGTTAAGTGCGTATACCCCACCCGTCATCGAGTTGCGTGTGGTATCGTTGCCGCCGACAATTAGCAAGACCAAATTGCCCATAAACTCCATCGGCCGATAAATCAGGTCTTTAGTCGCTTCGTTTGACTGCATCAAGCTGATCAAATCATAGCCCATTTCAGCGCCTGCAGATTTTTGTGCGGCTTTTCTATGCCATAACTCCGCAAAATGCTTTGCTGCATCGACTGCTGCATCAAAAATCTCATCCAAATTTGTCACTGTCCCACCTGTGGCCTCCGCAGTGCCAGCCATCAAGTCTGACCATTCAACCAATTTGTGCCGCTTTTCGTATGGGAAATCAAATAATGTTGCCAACATACGGGCTGTCAGCTCAATCGAAACATTCTGCACCCAATCAAACGGCTGATCCGTTGGCAACTGATCCAAAACCTCTTGCACGCGTAGCCGAATCAAACCCTCTAGCTCTTTGAGATTTTTTGGTGCGACTACATCCTGTACGGCCTGCCGCTGCACATCGTGCTTGGGTGGGTCCATTGCAATAAACATTTCAGCATCTAACCCAGGAGGGGTGTTGCCAATCGCGATCACAGGTTCAGCTGAAAAAATCTCATGATTTTTATCGACATAGACAATATCATCGTAACGCGTGACCGACCAAAATGCCCCAAACGGACTGTTGGCTTGATAATGTACCGGTGCTTCATCACGCAGCCGCTTAAAGTAAGACTGCCATTTTTTTTGCTTGTATAAAAATGGGTTGCTAACATCAATCTCAGCAAGTGCCAGTGTTGCAACTTCTGGAATCGGTTGCTCGATAAATGCAGGAAATTCTTGCACGTTAAACACACGGAATTTGGCTTTTTGCATCCACTGAATGCCGCGAACCTGCGTGTGCAATGGGACAAAACGGGTCACTTGACCATGCAAAAACTGCTTGCCCGTTTGAAACTGCTCATTAGACTTGACTTTATCCGTAACCGTGGTTGCTACGTCTGCAGCGGTGCTGGTGACAGTTTGGGTTATTTTCTCAAAAATTTCTGCGACTGAGTTCATGATGGTCTCCTGACTGAGCATCGTTGACGAGGTGTGTTTGTTAAGGCGGTTGATCCGCTGGGTTACAGCTGACGTGTTACATCTGAAACTCAGGCAGATGTACCGTCATGCCATCCATTGCATCGGTCACTTGGATACAACACGCCAAACGTGAGGTGGCAGCACGCTCTGGGGTCATTTCCAACATCTGCTGCTCATTCGCTTGTGCCGTACCCGCAACATCCGACCACTCAGCACTGACAATCACGTGGCAGGTACCACAGGCGCATTCGCCACCGCAATCCCCATCAATTCCGGCAACACCGTTTTCAACCGCCAACTGCATTAGTGACTTACCCGCTTCGATTGCAACGCTGGTTTGTGCACCATCGTGGGCAATAAATGTAATTTGGCTCATGGCTACGACTCCGATTTGGCTTAATTTCACTGTTCAAGCTCAAGATTACGCACTCTCTGCGGTTCTGTAGAGGTTATTATTTGACAAATAGAGGTCATAAAAAGACAATATTACCTCGTCAGCCAATAAAGCATATTCCATGTATCAGACTCACTCAGGCAAAGAACCCGCGATCATTCCGTGTAGCTATACCCGTTTGATCGGTCGAGAACTGGACTTACAAGCGCGCGATCTGCCGAAATTATTAAAATTCACTGCGCTGACCACTGAGCAACTGATGCGTGATGACACCATGATCACGGCCAGCCAACAAGCTCAGATCCTGCAAAACAGCATAGATCTATCAACATCTGAACAGTTCGGTTTGCGCTTGGGTCAGCGCCTAACTCCCTCAACGCATGGTGCGATGGGCTTTTTAATTAATAGTAGCCCGAACTTGCTAGCCGTGTTACATGCGTTTCAGACATTTTTGCCGACGCGTATAAGTTTGATGCGACTTGAAGCACATACCGATGCTGCGTGGACGAGCTGCATGATTTTTTTTGAGCAAACCCTGAATAGCGCAGTACATCGGCTACTGTCCGAAACTGTTGCGGTGATTTTTTCGGAATGTGCCGAATTTATTGTTGGACGACCGCTGACCGAGGCGGTGATTCAGTTTAGCCATCCCGCCCCCGATCATCATGCCTGTTACGCGGATTATCTTGCCGGTACCTATCAGTTTGATCAGCCACAACTGTCGATCCGAGTGCCGACCGAGTTGTGCTTGATTGCCAATGCATCCGCGCAGCACGATAGCTATCTGCTGGCGATGCAACAATGCGAAATGATCCTCAACCGGCTCAAGACCCAACAACACAGCACCACCTACCAAGTGCAAAAAGCCATGCTGTCCTATCCGCTCGGGCAACTGAGTGAAGAGGATCTGGCTGCAGCCTTGTTTATGAATAAGCGTACGCTGGCCAGACGTCTGGTCAAAGAGAACACGAGTTACCGGCTGATTCGAGATCGGATTTTATCTGAGAAAGCCAGTAGTTATTTACATGACCCTCAAATATCGGTCGAGGCAATTGCCAGCTTACTGAATTACCACGACTCTGCTAATTTTCGGCGCGCGTTTAAACGCTGGTTTGGTGTATCACCAAGTGCTTATCGGCGAAAAATCACCCATCGGCAAGAAGAAAATGACCTGAGAGAATGAGGTTGTTCGTATGATTGTTAATACGTTGAAACATCAATACGCCCTAGAAAAATACCTTAAAACGCTATGTCAGAGATGGCAATCATATGGCAGCCCTCCACTTCCAATCCGATAACCTCAACTCAACCCAACGCTTGCAACCCGCTGTGAACTCTGTAGAGGTTTTAATTCCCATTGCAGCCCATCCACCGTCAATGTCTTCAGTTAGGGGTCGTCTCAGGAAACGGAAAATATAGCACGCTAAGGATTTTCACTCCGACTTCTTTTAACGATATCCAACACGGTATTTTTGCTTAGATTGACCAGCCGACCGACTTGTCGATAAGAGTGTC
>NZ_JAUDZE010000017.1:0-26164 GCF_030385805.1 Acinetobacter thutiue | reverse complement strand
TCATAAAATACGGTATTCTGATGTGACAAAACCTGAATCCTGGTCGTTAAAGTGTTTGTTTACACTCATATTTTAACTGTTAGGACTCAGGTTTTTTTATTTAAAGCAAACTATGGGACAGCAGTGGCCTATAGCTCCCATTTTTATTGTTAAACGTTGAATCCTATATGTTTTCCTGTTGGAAGCTCTACATCAATACGGAGCTTCCCACCCATTGCCTCAACATACTTTTTCATGGTTGAAATCTTAAGATCATTGCCACGATTTTCTATTGCTGAAAGCGATGGCTGTTTTATTCCCAAAGTTTCAGCAAGCTCTTTTTGAGAAATTTCGAGTTCTTCACGAATAAGATGAAGCTGATTTTCTAGCAGTAATTCATCAGCCATTTTTTGAATACGGGCTTGGCTCTCTGGAGAGCGGCTAGCTAACAATTCTTGCAGAGTCTTAGCCATTAGATTTATCTCCTAGGGTAGTGAGATGAAGTTGGTATTGTTCATCTGCAATATCCAGCATGTCTTTATAAAAACGCTTTTTACCGCCTTTATCAGCAATACATAGAACAATAGCCTGTCGTAAGGGATCAAATGCGAAGAAAGCTCTTAAGGGTCTACCGCGATGTTGAACACGCAGTTCTTTCATATTGGTAAATTTAGACTCATACACAGTATCTACTAAAGGACGGCCTAAACTCGGTCCCTGCTGCTGTAGAATAACCAGGGCAGCTAGGACCTTCTCTTGTGTAGGTTCATCTTGCTATTCAAGCCACTGATTAAATAGATCTGTCGTAATGACTGTCCACATACCACAACCAAAATATAGATTATAGTCTATATTTTAGGGGGCATTATGTTTGTTTTGCAAATGAGAAAGGATAGGCAATAAAAAAGCCCGACATCCTGTCGGGCTTTTCCATATTTGGCGCTTAGATCTGACTCCTGTCTGATCTCACGTTCCTTGTTGTTCATCTTATTCTTTTTATCTGGAGCATCCTGCTCTCTATGTCTTCATGATAGGAAATTTCCAGTATTGCGGATAGCAGCAAAGGGCCGAGATTGGTATGAGCCAGGGCTTACAAAATAGCCTAAATTTTATCCACAAAAAATGTGGATAATTTTGGACATTGAGGCATTGATAAAATTTGAAAAACCCCAAAACTGACTATTTTTTAGTCAAATTTATTGGCAAGAAGTATCAAAACCGCTCATAAAAAAGCCGACTTGTTTCAAAATCGGCTTTTTAGTCATTTTTGGATTTTTATATCTTTATTAAGTGGTTGATATTTAGATTAATATACAAGTGTTGTTATTCACCAATTAAAATGTCTATGCGATAAACCATTTAAAATGTCCTGTTTTTAACTACAAGAGTCAAGCACAGGATTCAGATTTCGTTGTTCAATCGCTGTTTTCTGTGCACGTCTACTTGGCATCTTTTGAGAACGATTGCGTTTGTTTTGTTGTGCCAGTTCTTCATGCTGTTGTTGGATATGATTCAGAACAGCACCCAACCGTTTATTCTCAACAATCTCTCGCTGATTCAGCTGACTTAATTTATCGAAGAGGCTGTAATTGATCTTTCGGCCATCATGCATGAGGGCTACAGTACCATCCGGGTATTCCAGGAACTCAAGATACTTACCGATCAACCTTTGATTTTCTTCGGTGTTTTCTAGGAGATATACGCATTTATCATAAGTAATCGTCAGGCTATTCGTGACTCTGCGGGGTTCACGCCAAGTAAAAATATCATCTAATTCTTCGGCTGTTTCAGCGATAGGCCGATGTAGATTCTTAGGATTAAAAGCCATCTTGGCGAACTTCTGATTGAACTGCTCAATGAAGCAGGGTAGCCAGGCATTCGCTTGCTCAATCGAACAGATACCTTCCAAGCGCATTTCTTTGATCAGACGGTCCTGAAGCGTTCTATTCGCCCGTTCTACACGGCCTTTGGCCTGCGGTGAATTGGCGAAGATGATATCGATATTCAGGGTGCTGAGTACACGTCCAAACTGGGTAATCTTGGTGTCTTTCTTGCTGCTTTGATTCACTCTAAAGACTGAATGTTTGTCGCTGTAAAACGCTAAAGGCTTACCGTGCTGTTCGACATATAAACGTGTTGAAATCATATAGTCAAAAGTTGATTCTGACTCACAGAAGCGTAAATGCTGTAATTTGCCTGTGGCATCATCAATGAACACCAGTAGACAGCATTTAGCAGCGCGTCCTTCAAACCAGTCATGGTGTGAGCCATCAATTTGGATCAGTTCACCAAAGCAATCCCGGTTGTAACGAGGCTGATACGGGCGTTTCAGGCGCTTGGATCGAGGAATCCATAAGTCAGCTGCAATCATCCAGGAACGCAGGGTTTCTACTGAAAGATCGAGTCCATGTACGGTGGTGAGCTTTTCATGCGCTAAAGTGGGCCCGAAACCATGGAGTTGGTCAGAAACAATATTGAGGCATTTGAGTCTGAGTTCTTCAGGAAGTTTGGAATTGCTGATTTGGCCACGACCGGCATGGGCTAATGCAACTGGACCTTGGGCTTTGTATTTCTGCAGTAAGCGTCTGATCTGACGTTCTGAGATATGAAGTAGCTGAGCAGCCTGGGATTGAGTTATACGTTGATCACAGATTTCTTGCAAGACCGACAATCGTTTAAGTTCTTTATCCGACATAGACACCAACATATCAAACCGTCCGCTAAGGAAATTGCAAAAGCGCATATTCTAAAAGCGGACATTTTTACTTTGGAGAAACCGGACATTTCTATTTTGGGCTTACAAATGCATTTCGTATAACGCCCATTATGTTAAATGGAGTTACTAGATTCATAATACTATTACAGTAATGCATTAGAAGATAAATCTTGATATCTTTCTTAACTAAAGAGATTACTAAGAATTTTAGGTCATTACATGAAAAATATTATTCAGGAAATTACTGAAAAGCTAAATATTAAAGATTTTAATAATTTATCAAAAGAACAGTATGTAAAAATTATGGAACTGGTACAAAATGATAATTTTTCACTTGCACAGTTAGCAGAGCTTGTAAAAGTAATACCTAATATTGTTGATCTTCAAAAAGATTACTTAGATAGCTTGAAGTTAATAGTAGATGGGGTTAAGACTACACAGGTTCATAGTCTTGATGGCATTAAAAAAAGTTTAGATTCTACAATGCAAATTCTATCAAAGATTGCAGATAAAGTTACTACCGATGAATCTCTTCACTTAATTGCTGAGATAACTTTGAAGCTTGCTGATTTGCATGTGCGAATAGCTGAAATAGTAAAAGAAACTAACAAGGATAATAATGATGCTTGGCAAGGCTTAGCAAAATTCGCAATGGCAGCTATAAGCGTAGTTGGAGTGGTTCTAACAATAGCGTTAAAGAGAAAATAATAGAGTTATTAAGAAATACTCAATTTAACATAATACACGTTATACGAAATTTCATTATTTTATCTTTTAAAATCATTATGATATGGAATTATAAAAAGCCAATTCACCCTCGAATTGGCTTTTTTATGAGCGGTTTTGATAGTTCTTTCCAATAATTTTGTTTAAAAAGTAGTCAATTTTTCGGTTTTTCCAATGTTCTCAGCCCTTCCAGGGCGAAAACTATCCCCAATTTCTGCGGATAAAACCGGGACAACTTTTATCCATTTTTGTACGCCCTGGCGCACAGAGATTTAAGGATTTTGCGGCTAGGGCAGCTGCGGTTTTTTACTTATGATGAAGTCATGCAGGAACAGGACGTTCCGGAACATAAAACAATAACGATAAGTTCTAGCACCAGGATTATTAGGTAGACAGCCCTACCTAGCACCAAAGATGAAAAAGCCCGACAAGATGTCGGGCTTTTTTATTTAATATTATTTTTAAAAAATACTTGCAAATAGTGTAACGAGTTGATCAAATATGAATTCAGTCCACGGATTGAGGACAAGGTAACTTAATATGATTAAACCTCAAGACATTCTAGTTCTCGTAAAACTGATCTCTATTGAGAATCAGCACCAGATATTCAAAGAATACTATTCAGAAGCACAACTTGAGTGGGATAAATTAGAAGATGAGCAGTTAGATATCTTTTTAAAATTAAGTGCTTTTTATGATTCTTTATCAATCAGAGGGTTGGCTGAAGCAGTAGTTATTAGTAAAAGTGAGGTTGCAGAATCTTTAAAGCGTTTAATCAAGATAGGGCTATTGATCGTAACCTCTAATTCACCATTTAAGCGATTAGAGCTAGTAGAAATGCAATGGAAAACCAATAGAAGAGCTCTCTTAGACCTAATTATTTACAGTTTTCAATACTTTTTCCATACAGAAGTTGGTGCTATTGATATTGGTATTCCTACTGTTTTCAATAATAAAAAACTTTCAGATCATTTATCGTATTCTTCTTCATTACCTTATATTTGGCCCGCTCAAAGCTATCAATCAATTTCAGGATTAGCAGTTGAACCATTATATAAATCTGTACCATATGCAGCGTTAGATGATAATTTCCTGTATGAAGTTTTTGCTCTTATTGATGTGTTTAGAATAGGTTCCCCAAGGGAAAAGAAAATAGCTGAAAAGTTATTACGTGAGTATCTACAATGAATAATGCTTTAACACAAATGAAGATGCTAGAGCAGGTTGTAAGTGCTTTAAGCGAGGATCTTATCAAAGACCTAGTATTTATTGGAGGGTGCACTACTAGCCTGTTTTTAGATCCAGAAAATTTATCTTTATCAACTAGATACACTCAAGATGTTGATTTAATTGTAGATATAAAGACCACAACCCAATGGTATGAGTTAGATGAGAAAGTCAGAAAACTAGGGTTTAAAAATTATCAAAGTTCAGATCCATTTGAAAAGAATACGGACTTCACTTGTCGTTACCAACTAGGAGAAGATCTAATTGTAGACTTTATGCCCACTGATGAAAAAATTTTAGGCTTCTCTAACTCTTGGTATCTAGAAGCTTATAAGAAAAAAGTAGAGTATAAGCTGGGGAATAATTTAATTATCAATACCTTAATGCCTGAATATTTCTTAGCAACCAAGTTTGAAGCATTCCATGGTCGTAAAGAAGATCCCTTATATAGCAAAGACTTAGAAGATATCATCACAATTTGCCTGGGACGATCCGCCTTAGTTGAAGAAGTCTATAATGCTCCAAAAGAACTCAAAGATTACTTATCTGATCAATTTAAAAAACTCACTGAATTAACTGATTTTGAAATCATAATGGAAGATCAATGTAGATTTGGCTCAAGAGAAAGAGCTTTACAAGTAATTCAAGCGATCATAAAACAATGGCCAAAAGCATATTAATAAACTCCTTTTCCTTATGTCAGAATCTTAGCGCACCAGAAAAATTTGGAATCGATGCTGTAGGGAACCTTACTGATAATGAAAATCTATATTTTTGTTACGTAGTGGATGGTCATGGGGGATGTAAAAACAGCGACATACTAGTTAAAAATTTTCAGGCTTATGTGCTTTCTTTGAAGGACGTCTTTGCTCAATTAAATAATACTACACAAGATATACATGATTTTTTTGAACGTCTAACAGAGAATTTTTATATAGAACATCGGGGAAAATTGCGACCTGCAGCAATGAGTATTTTGATGGTTATTTTTAGTCAGACTCAAATTTATTCAGCACATTTGGGTGATTGCAGACTTGGGAAAATCAATAATGAGCAACAAATCAGTTGGATTACTTATCCTCATAATTTAGCGATGAGCTTAAATAATCAAACAGATCCCCAAAGTATCGAAATGATACTTAGGTCTTCTTCAAATGATAATATTGTCACCAAGTCATTTAATACAAAAAAGTTAAAACCCTTGAGCTTTAAGACCTTAGATATTGAAAAAAAATCCACATATATTCTAGCATCCGATGGATTTTGGAAGCTTTCAGAAAATGATATAAAAACAATAATTTATAGCAAAAATTTATCCGAAGTATCTTCATTATTTGATGATATTTCTCTATGGGTTATATCATTCATTTAACATAAAATCTCATATACCCAATTCGGATGTTAAAATCAAATAAACCTAATTTTTATAAGCAGATACTCGCTATGAACCGTACCGGGTTTGTCGGAGAATTTTTATTTAAGTTAGGCCACCTGACCTAACGGGTTAATCTTATCATTGTACATTGCTTCAAACTCAAAAGGCGATACATTGTCAACGGCATTCTAAAATTGCCCCCTTTTATCTTACAAATGGCAAAGTAAAATTGACCCCTGAAATCAGAGAAAGAGCGGTTCAATTACTAATTGAATCTGAAAAAGATTATCCTTCTACTTGGGCAGCAATCACAGCTATTGCTCCTAAAATCGGTTGTACTCCTGAAACATTGCGTGTTTGGTATCAAAAATATTTAGATCAACAAAATCCTGTCAAAATACAACAGATATCTGATCAAGAAAAAATGAAGGGTAATCCCCCCCTAAAATACTAGCTCTTTAAAAGAGGCAGTATTATGCTTTTACAACATGGTGTTTAACTTGAGAAACTGAATTTAAAACAATCTACTGTAACTCTTCCAGACAGATATGAAATTAATCCACCCCTAGCCCCTTAAACACAGCATCTACCGGATCTGCATAAAAGCTGGTCTGGAACTTAGTAAATAGTTCAACTGGAATGGTTGGGATATCTGCCGCACTGCTCATCGGTAAAGCGACTTTCTTGGCTCCGGCATCGAATGCAACCTGAAGACATTCAGCAATACTTTCAACCGGTGTGACGTTTCCACCCAGGCTCATATCTCCCAGGACCACCATCTGATTCTGTACTGACCGTCCGAGCAAGCCTGAAGCAAAAGCGACTAGACTCGGCAAAGCCAGATGACTAAGTGGCCCGGTATTCTGTAATTCCACCACATGCAGATGGAAGTCATGCTCCATGACTTTGCTGCCACCCGATATTCTAGAGGCGTTCGCTTTGAAGTAGTCAAAGGCAATCTTGACTTGTTCTTTGGCACTGCTGGAGTTCCAGAGGCCTGAAGTTGCAAGCTTACCTGAGCCTTTGGTGACTTGAAGCTCTAAGCGATACAAGCCAGGCATGCCTTTATTACTGAGTCCGATGGTATACAGAAAACCTGGTTTCGCTGGACCATCTGGAATCAGTCCGCCACCACCCTGCTCTTTGACTGAGACAAAATGTTCTTCTAAGGTATCATTATCGATATAGCTGAAATGAACGTCATAGAATTCCATGCCACCAATTTTCTTCAGCTGCTCTTTGACGCGACGGCGGACCTGCAGTGCATATTCCAGACACAGGCGTACATCTTCTTTATTAAACTGACCGTGTGGGTAGAGCAGCTTCATCAATCCAGAAACCGTCTTGCGAACGGCAATCACATCGCGCTGATTCAGGTTATTTCCGAGTTTGAAGTACTTCTCAATGGCATCCGCAAAACTACGCTTACGCATTTCCCGGAAGAATTCAGCCAGATAATCAACGATTAGACCATAACGGTTGGTAAAGAATTCCGGACGCATTTTTGGAATTTCCCAACCTGGAATATAGGCATGAAAACGATCGAAGAATGCCGAATCGATCATGGCTTCAGGGAAAGGTGCCAAGAGATGGCTGGTTTTTACCAACGATTCGACGCTTTGGTTAATATTACCCACAAAAACCATTGAAGCAGATGCTTCCATCTGTTCCCGGCCACGGGCAAAAGATCCCGATGCCATGTAGTCTTTCATGATCTGAACGCCATCTTTGTCCTTAAAGGAAATACCGGCAACTTCATCAAAGGCCACCACATCCCACAACCCCACCAGACCAATACGGCGGCTACTCATGTTATAGAACAGATTGGCGACAGTGGTTTGCCCACCGGAGACTAAAATACTATTCGGTGAACACTCTTTGTAAATATGGCTTTTCCCGGTACCACGTGGTCCCAATTCACAAACGTTATAGTTATTTTCAACGAACGGAACCATACGCGCTAATAGGTGCCATTGCACGTCCTCTTTTAGCGAAGCCGGTTCCATGCCGATCGAACGGATTAAACTCTCGCGCCACTGATCCGTGCTTAATGCTGCTCTGCCACTGAAGAGTTCATCCATATTCATATTCGGCATTTGAATCGGCTTGAGTAAGCTCACCCCAAATGGAGAATTGGGTTGTCCTTCTTCAAAATAATAACTGAGCGTAGCAATGACCCAGATACCACCAACAAGTAATTTTTCATACTCTTTGACGATGCCTGCCGAGATTTCGGCATCTTTGATGCCCAGATTACTAAATGATGCTTCGTATTTGTCTTTACGCTCATTCAGTTTTACAGTCACCCGATCAATGACCTTATAACTGCCCCGTTCACGGACCAGGGATTTCACCTTCTCAGCTTCATCAGGTCGTACATAGTTCTCTGCCAGCACGGTCTTTACGTTACGTAGTCCCTGCTCAATGATCTCTGGATCATCCGAGGCACAGTACATCCCTAGCAGGTATTCGAGTACATAGACCGGGACATTGGCCCCTTCTTTGATCAGTTTAGTTAGATCCTTACGTACCACCCGCCCAGCAAAGTGTTCATTCAGCAGCTGATCCAGTTCTTTATCGTTAGCAGATTCCATGTAGGCTACGCTCTATCGTTAATTCGTTATTAGAAGAAGTCATCGGTAAATGCCAAATCAATGGTGACCTTATAGCGTTGCATCTCGATATTCAGGTCTTTGTCCTTCAGTACCAGGAAGTAATCTTTCTTACGGTCAAAATCAGTGCCAGACAATGACAGCCTGACCTGCTTGACCCGATCGGCAACAGAGTCGGTACTGCTATCAAAAGTCAAAGTTTCTTCACTGGAAACTTTAAGATCCCCATCATAAATGGCAATGGATAAAGTCACTGGCATGACCAGCTCACTGACAGCTTCAGTTTGCATCAAATCAAACTTCTGGATGTTATTGACCATCTTCAGCGTGGATTTGGTAGAAATAACCTCAACTTTACGCTTGGTGCGCTGTCCAGCCTTTTCACCACGTAGCTGTTTTACCATCAGTACCGGCACCACAATTTCCTGAGGCATGATGCCGCCATGCACGAAACGTGAGCCTCCTACAAAATGGAAACGGTTCGCCCCTTTTGGAATCCAGAAATCAGTCGCAGATAGTGTACCTGCCGTAGCTTGGGTTGAGCCTTTCCATGCTTCCTTGCTCTCTGGTAAACCATGTCCAATCACATAGCGTTTTTTGCTTTTCAATGCATTGGTCGGTTTTTCAGTCAAGCTTGAACGATCCGCAGATTCCAGTTTACTTTGCTGGAACAAGAAGCCATGGTCGGCTGTGATCAACAGGGTAGAAATATTGAAATGCATCAAGATTTTGCGGCTAAGTTCAGTCAGCTCTTCAATGGCATGTTCCACCGCCATAAAGGTTTCTGATTCTGTCGAGGCACTGTCTCCCCGAGCATCAATCACGTTGTGATAAACGTAAATCAAATCATGGTCTTTAAGTGCTTCACGGCCTTCATCACGCGACCAACCTTTTACCGTTTCAGCGGTAACCGCCAATCCATTATAGGCAGCCAGAATTTTGGATCGTGCTGCAGTCCCTTTGCTGGACTGCCCATCTACTAAAACATCATCCCCTGTGGCCTCTTTGTACTCCAAAGTCTGATGCGGCAACAACGAGGCCATGCCAAGTGTGGTGTAACTTGGCACAACTCCCAGCTGTGAAGACAAGGTCGCTTCAGAATAACGCTTTTCATTGATACGATCACGCAGTTCTACCGCAGCTTCATAACGGAAAGCATCACTGATAATTACCACAATACGGCGTTTCGTTGCAGAATTGAGTAAAGGTCTGACGTGGGTATCGTAGAAGTTCTGCTGATTTGGGATATCTGCCATTTTCCAGACATTCAAGCGTTGCTCAGCTTCAATCCGCTCGCCCCAGTTTCGTGCCAAGTGGTCAATAAACCAGTAGGAATAGCAATTTTCAACTTCTTCATCGAGTTTTTTCAGGATATCGACATGAGCGCGTTGAGAAGCAGCACTGTAGTGGCGGTAGGCCAGATCAAAGCGATACAACTCCTGCTCGTAGGCTTTATACAAGGCTTCGCTAGAGTCGAAATAGAAACCGGCATCAAACAGCAGTCGCAGGCTGAACAGCTCAATCGCTGCCTGCAACGCTGTATAGACGGTACGGTATTTACGGCGGGTTGCATCGTCCTTATGTTTGGACGCCCAATAGCCATCCAGACGGGTAGAAATAATCGTTCTGAAATGTTCCAGTTCAGCTTTGGTTGCTGCAGGGATATGACTGGCCAAATCAACAGTGATCTTTTGTTCAATCACTTCAAAAGTCATGACATCGAGCAGCTGCTCCAGATCAAAGACCCCGACCTTTTCTTGGATCCGCAGTGCATTTGCCACGGTCTGGGAGAGTGTATCGAAGGTTGGGTAGTATTTAGAACTGTCTCTCCAGCGCGACAAAAAGGCTCTAGCCGTCGCACGGGAGCTGACGGATGACATCACCAGTTCCTGAGCCCATACGGGGATATCGCCCAAGCTTTCACAGAAACCCGTGGTCATCAACCGGATAAAGAACGTACCGAGCTTGAATGGTGCTTCCCCATTCAATTCTTCAACCGATGCTGGATAACCAATTTCCGCCTGTAATGCTGTGACTAAAGTTGGCACCAGTTGGAATTTTTCCAGTTCAGCAAAGGATTCCGGATTGACTTCCAGACTCAGATTCTGCTGTACCATTTCATCTGCCAACGCCAGAACGATATGCATCAGCTCGGCACTATCAGCCTTGACCACAGCCGCAATCATGGCCATATCCAGATCCTGTTCATCTGCATCAGGCTGGATATAGCGTTTCAATGTACTCAGACGGGCTTTGGCTTTAAGGAATTCTTCACGTTTGGCCAGATGTTCTCTTAGACTCTGCTGCTGTAAACCCAGCTCATTGAAAATAATCGAGAAACGATCGGCATAGAAGCTGCGTGAATACAGCTTGATGTCCAGTAACCAGTCTTTTTCAGTTTCAGGCTCAGGGCTGGGGAAATACAGCAAGTATTTGCCCTGCTGATCCTCAAGTTCCAGTTTAAGCTTGATCGCCAGGCTCGACTCTTCTGCCATATTCAGAATCTGGACATCATTTAGCTCTAGGGCTTTGATTTCTTCAGTAAATGACTGTTCTGCATCGTACCAAAAGACAATTCGATGCTGTTCAGTATAAAAGGCTTGTTCCAGGCCTTGTTGAAGTTGACTTAAGTTCATGCAACCACCTCTGCATGATCTAGTGTGGAAGAAAAGCTATTCATCACTTTTCCCCCGTCACGGCTTTCACTTCAGCCAACAAGTCCCCAAACTTGCCATAGTTCACTTTCACCCCATCATCCAGATCTAAGCTAATACGCTGATCGGCATAGTGACGTAATTTTTCTTCAAAGCTACTCAGTTCAGCCTGTTGCTTATGCAAGTCTTGCAGTTTTTTCTCAATACGTTTGATTTCAGCCGCAGAGTCACTATTTTCTTTGTCAGTTTCTAGAGAGTTAGCATAGGCTGCCATTTTAGAAATCAATGGCATCACGTATTCGGTACGCATACGTGCCAAGGTACTTTCGTTATAGCGGTGTAAATACACCAATGCTTGGAAAGCCCCCTGTTTACCACTGCTAAATAACCAGTAGATCGGACGCTTTTTATAGGTCTGCATGTGGTCTTTATAGAACTTGCTGGCGAGGTAACGGCGAATGGTATCTTCAGCTGTTTCACTGGCTTTTTTATCTAAGCTTTCTGCCAGCCACTGCATATTGGCATCCAGCGTGTCTTTGCCCCAAACGGCAGTTAAGAACTCTTGGATACGATGCGTCGCATCATCTTCAAACCAGTGCATTTCGGTCAGTGGAATAATACCGTCAGCATCGGCTGGGAATGTTCTATAACGACTGACATCAAAGTTTTGATTACCTGCATGGGCATAGATTAGACCTGCTTCATCTAGACTATAACGTCCCATCATGCAGCCAAGTGCATAGGAGACTAACCGCTGGCTGTCTTTTTCACGGTCGGCACGGGTAAGCGTAATTTGCTCATCGGGGACATCTGGGGTCAGCTCATCCTGTAAACCATAAGCGTCAATAAACAGCTTGTTGTTTTCTTCTTCCAGACGTTTCATTTCTGCCACGGCGTCAGCATTTTGTTGTTGCCATATATTGAAAGCTTGTTCTAGGTTTGGCTGTTGGCTACGAATAATTGGGTTTTGAGTAAAGTCCCATGAGGTCTCGTAATCATTCCAGTCAAAAGTTGATATTTTTAGTAATTCATCAACATGAGTAAATGTAGAATATTCATAGTCTATAATAGGTATTTTACTGACTACTCCACCATTGAAATCTAATGTTGGTGATAATGCTTCCAAATAGTGCCGAGCTACTTTAGAGTTTAATAAACCGAGTAATTTCTTTTTATCCTTCTCATCGTTTGCAAAAAGCATTTGCCCTTTTGTATCGAATAAAAAACCATAACCATTATCTCGCAAAGAAAAATCTGATGAGGATAAAGACGACCACGTTAATCCATTTTTAAAATAAAATTCTTGATTCCAGCACTTAGAATTATTTGGAGTAATCCTACCTTCCTCTAAATCAATGCGTTTTTTCTCTTTAATATCATTTCCATCATTTTCCCAATTGATAACATAATCCTTATTACCATGCCATTTACGAAAACCTCCACCTTTATTCAATGGAAACCATTTACCTTTAGTATTAATTGCCTCTAGCCTATCTTTACAATTTTTAAAAAACAACCCTTGGTTAACTTCATGCCATAATCGTAGAAACAACTCATTATTTCCACTTTGTAGACCTGCTCTAAATTCTGCTAAGTTAGATAAAGGTTGATTTAAAAAAGTATTCTGTACATTATCACTCACCCAATAAGCTATAGGACTACCTGGAATTTTCTTAAAGTCATCCGGTTTAGCAGTGAAAAACCAACCGCAATCAGGATTGTTAATCGCTTGTAATGTTTTAGGTGCCTGATTTTCAGAACCTCTAAAATCAGAAAGACGTATATATGACCCCATAAAATTACTTACATGTGACTTAGCCAATGTGAATGTACAAATGGGTACCGTTGCACCATCAAAACCAGAGTACTCTAACTGAATCAAACTTGTGATTGTTGCATGATCAATAAAATGTGTACGCAAGTTCTCATATGAAGAAATAAACATCCAAACAAATGGGGACATAAAGCCCAGTTGACCACTTTCTTTAGTCAGCTGCAAATCTCGGATCATAAACGCTGAGAAAAGATCTTTTTCAAAACCTTCATAGTTCTTTTTTAAATAGGTTTTAAGACTTGGATTTAAATACTTGTTGCCCATATACGGCGGATTCGCAATCACGGCATCATATTGTTTAGCGAGTAATTTAGCTTGCTGTACTAAAGGCAATAACTCTTGTGCTGAATGTTGTGCAAAAATATCCCCTGATTCTAAAGCTGTGTTTAGCTTACTTTCTAATTCAGGTAGCTTTTGAGAGAATGTTGCTGGTACCTGAATCAAAGAACCAAACGTTGAAGAGTGTTCAAATAATTCCAACAGTTCTTTTAAATCTGCCTGTGCAATACCGGTACTAGTCAAGTCCTGATTGAATGCTTCTAGTCGTTCTGGCTGACTATCTTGTAGCGCAATAATATTCAGCTTTGGTGGATTGCTAAATAAACGGCGGTCATCCTCACGGGCTTTCATCAACAATGCAAAACTGGCTAACTGTGCGGCACGGGTATCAATATCAATGCCGTACAGGTTGTTTTCCAGAATCAAACGTGGAATATCTCGGCTACGGTAACCACGCTCTAAATAAATCGCTTTTAAGCAGTCATAAGCTTCCACCAGAATGTGCCCCGAACCACAGGCCGGATCCAGTACCGTAATGCTTTCAGGGTTTAAAGTATCGCCATCTTCACTGATCCGTACATCAATCAGCTGTTTTAACTGGGCATTGACTTCATCCGTTTGTTCCGCTGGCTGAATATAGTATTCCCATTCACTGGCCAGGGTACTATCAGGCTGTGCCATCATCCATAAGCGGCCGACACTGTTTTGCACCAAATATTTTACAATCCAGTTTGGGGTGAAGAGTTGCGTCGCTGCAGGAATATCTTCACTCTTGACGACTTTACCAATCACCTGGTCTTTCTTTTCAGAAATATAGAACTGATACAGCCAGCCAATAATCTGCACATCCGACCAGTCTTCTTCCGGAATGCTGCTGACCAAATCACGGATCAACGAATCGGTTTTAGTCAGGTTATCCGGTAACAGTAGTTCAGACTCATCAGAAACCTGTTCAAACAAGAGTGGCATGACCTGATTCAACGCATGACACTGCGCCAGTAACAGCTCACGGTACAGCTCTTCGTCTTTATTACCATCCAGCTTGAGTTCCGCCACACGGCTGGCATCTAAACCCGGTAGGTCAATATCCAAACATTCTTCCAGAAGCTGTGGCAAGCCTGAACTGCCATCTGCACTACTCAGCACACGACGGCCATGATCCAGTAAGCCTTTACATTCCATATAGCGAATCGCACAGAGACGGTTAAACCAACTGTAAGCGATATAATCAATGGTTTGCTCAAAACTGCTGGTTTGAATGCGCTTGATCAGCTTGTCACGTGGTTTCATGACGGATAGAGGAAAAACCTGATCGCCAATCAGCAGCAAGTCGCCTTTCTGTTCTGCCGGTAAAATGCTGTCTGCGGTGATGCCGTATTTGGCGGCCTGCTTGCGCATCGCTGCGATAAAATCGTTACGTGCTTGCGGTGCGTATTTTTTAATATTACTGGTATTCATGTTAAAACCTTTAATTAATGACTGATGCCGATATCCCTAACCCAAGTTAGCGAATACGCACACGCTTTTTGTCACCCACAATTTTTTTCAATTCAGCTTTAAGTGCGTCTACAAACTGATCCACTGATTCTTCTGTTTCCAGGTAGACACTGCTGGAGGTTTTGCTGTAAATGCTGGCGACATCGACTTCCACCACCGGTTTCGGTGGCACTACGGCTGTCGCAGGCTGTACCGGACTCACAGCAGGTGTTGATGTAACCGGGCTGGCGGTGGTTGCAGTGTTGGTTACACTCTCTGCTTTGCTCTGAGCCAGTTGTGCCGCTTTGGCCTGACGCTGGATTTCCGCCTGAACTTCGCTTTCCAACTCATACAAGGCTTCATCAAAACGCTCCACGGCGGTTTGGGTTTGCAGCATATAGATGGTGGAGAGGCTAGTTTCCACTTCAATATCTGTTTTCAGCAGTTGTAGTGGGCGTAATAGCTTGTTACTCAGCTCAGCGCTAGCGATGCCACTGTTTTTGATCTCAGCTTCTAACTGCTTGATCTTGTCATCAATGTGTTCTATCGCTTGATTGCGCTTCTCAGTCAGCAATTGCTCATTGACGCCTTCCACTGTGCGAACCAAATCAGCCACTTTATTTAACAGGCCATAGGGCGATTCAAGGGTGGCAATACGATGTAATTCAGAGAGGGCTTTTTTTGCCACATCATCACTGCCCAACGCCTGTTTGTTTTTCTCAAAATGACGTAAGGCCTGTTGCAGTTGTTGCCAGCTTGGCATCTGGTTGCTGAAGAATTCATGAATGTCACGATAATCTTCTTCCAGATCCAGATAGTCGTCCTTGTTCTCGACCACGGCCTTAAAGAAATCGAAGCTGTCGCTATTCGGCAGCAGACGTTCCAAAGTCAGAATCGACTTTTCAATCACTTTCTTGCCCGGGAACTGCCCAACATCAGTTTTACTCTTATACGACTTAAAGTTACCTAACCATGTCTTAAAATTCTGGGTATAGAATTCAAACAGCTCTTTTTCGGTCGAGGGTCCCATGGCCGAGAACAGCCCTTGAGTCAGTTGGCGTGCCTGTTTCAACACCTGATCATCAGTCTGGCGTTTTTTAATGATCGACACATCACGGCGACGGCGGCTGTTTTGTAAAGGCTCAAAGGCATCTTTTAACTGTAAGCTGCCGCCATTTAACTGCAGAGAAATTCGGCCCATTGCCGCCAACTGCCCCACCAACAGTAAAATCTCGGCATCTGGCCAGCCATAAGGACGTTTGGCAAAACGATCCACCACATCTGACACCAGAATACGTTCGGTACCGGTTGCACGCAGCGAGATGTACTGTTCGACATCCTGTAGGGCTTTCGGATTGCTCTGCCCGCCATCCAGAGACAATCCGAGCTGCGCCATATCATCCACAGTCAAGACGGCGTTCAGTTCACGCCAGGCATCCTGCTGATAGACTTGCAGATAGCTCAGTTTGGTATAGGTATTTTCCAGCAAATAACGACAAGCCTCGTCCAGCTTGGTGGTTGGACTTGATGATGAAAGTTGTAAATGTTGCCCCAAGGCATAACTTTCCGCGTCCAGCAACATTTCTTCGACCCGGGCACGCAGGCGTTTTTTACGCTCCTGGTTCTCACGGCCACGGTCTGCCAGGATACGGCTGATATCGGACTGAGTGCCATCATCATTTAACCGAATAAATTTATTGGTTTTCAGCCAGGTGCGCAGTTCATTAAAGAACTGTTTATCGTCTGCCAGTTTAAACAGGACTTGTCCTTCGGCCTGAGTACTTTTACCAATACAGTAAGCTTCAGTATAGAGGCTGTATTCCGTATCCAGCGGAGAAATGATTTCAACTTTCAAATCGCTCTCATACTTGCCATCCAGGCTATGACCATCCAGAAAACGACCAATCTGATAGTCCATCTTGTTGGCTTGATGGCGGTATTTGTTCTGATCGCGCAGTAAATCTTTAAAAATCAGATTGGCTAACTCTTTATTTTCTTCTGAAGCCGCTAAGTCAGTGGCTTTAATTTTGCGGGTAATATCACGTTCTTCATTGGTCAGGAACAGGAACTCATCGCCATTACGAGTAATCAGGCTCTCTTTTTCCAGACGCAGCAGGCTTTCTTCAATGCGCTTGCGTAATGCCAGTTTGTCTTCGTCAATTTTCTCAATCGACAAAGTCACCAGGTTATCCAAGGTCCCTTTGATGATATCGACATAGCGGATCATAAACAGGGTACGCAGCATCTGCACATCAAAACCATCCAGGGTCTTATTCTGCCCTGCCTGGTCGATGGTACGCTTCACTGCTGTATCCAGGAAGCCTTCCACTGAAGTATAGAAGCGATGGAAAGGAACCAGTGCCCCGACTTCATCTGTGGCAATCGCATTCGCGGCCATCTGGAACGCATCCAGCATAGATCGCTCACCATAGGCCAGATGTGCACCAGTCGCACCGACTTTACGGATTTCTTCAAAAACTTTTTGCACCAGCTGGAAATGGTACGGCGCAAAAGGATAATTATGGATAAAGCTGTCTGGCCCCTCATAGTTCTTGAGGGTTGGGCCTGAACGGTCAAAGGTAATCTGATTTTTTAAGATATCGCCCTTTTGCTCAAACACTGATCTGAGCAGTGCTTCAGCTTCCGGGGTTTTACGTAATAAACGTTTCTGGATGACTTCATCGGTATTGGAACTGGACAGTGATAAACGGGTTTTAAAACGTCCAGCAATCTTGGAGAAGTCATTGGCTTTGGAAGAAGACATCTCACCTAAAACAGCATCGATGTCTGCCTGCGAGGTGACGATAATCCAAGCGCGGCCTTTACAGATCGTACCCAAGTTTTCAGTAATGGTTTGCAGTGTCAGCATCAAGCGGGTATCGCTGCCAATAAACTGCCCCACTTCATCGACCAAGAACAACATGCGTTGCTGGGGTCCTTTGCTGTCCAGGTATTCTTTCACCCACTGACAGAAGTTTTCAACCGAAACACTAAAGGTCTGCTCAGAATCCTCAAACCATTTATGCGCAGCTTCTGCTGATAAGTTGAGGGCTTGGGAAATCGCGGTTTCAACATCATCCTGATAGAACTGATAACCGTCACGCTCCTCTAGCCAGGACATGCCGCTGGATTCCTCAAACGCCTGTTTAAAGCGTTCGTAGACACCTTTCTGGCTCAGGTGACGTTCCATATGGGCAATATGTGGATGGTCAGCACTAAAACCCTGATACTCGTTAAACACACGTAAAAACACATTCAGGATTGGATTGCCATCATCATTGGAGCTGGCTTTACTGTCGATGTTAAATAGGATGACATCGGCATGATGGCTAACGGCCTTGCCAATATCCGCACGGATAAACGCATCACGGATTTTGCTTTCATCAAAGAATTCTGCAGCACTACGTTCGTTACCTTCCGCATCACGTGCCACTTTATTGGCCAGAATATACGACAAGGTTTTCAGGAAGTGTGATTTACCTGAACCAAAGAAGCCTGAAATCCATACGCCGACACGGTTGGCAATCGAAGGATCGCTTAGGTCTGTGCCATAAGACTGGAAAAAGTCCCGAAAATGCTTTTCCAGTTCATTGGTGACCACATACTCATCGAGTTCCTGATAAACCGTAGTATTGTCATTCTGGTCTGCTTTTACGACCCCGTTAATCGCACGATCTAATGGCTTGTAAAAAAGTTCTTTAATGTTCATCTCAATCAATTCCCCCGAATTCTTATTTCTATTTGCCGTGTTTAAGGCACTAATCTGAATGCTCTGTAGTAATTATTGCTTGGAATTTTTCCAAATAAACTCATCGCTTGACCGTCGTAATAACCTGGGTAAAACAGCACCACTGGCTTATGCCCCAGTAACGAATGCAAACTGTTTAATAAGTGATGGGCACGTAACAGTGGCCAAACCGACCCTACCCCAGTCATCAACACAATATCTTGCGCATTGGTGGCATATTTACTCACCAGATAGGGCGCGAACTTATCCATATGCAGTGGGCCTTTCAGCGCTTTGAGCAGCGCATCATCGCCTTTGGCTTTTTGCATTTGAATGGCTTTATCGATGAAGTTACGCTCAGCCAGATAATCCACCACGGCTTGCAGCAGGTTGATATTCACCA
The DNA here is from genome assembly GCF_030385805.1 of Acinetobacter thutiue. NCBI lineage: Bacteria > Pseudomonadati > Pseudomonadota > Gammaproteobacteria > Moraxellales > Moraxellaceae > Acinetobacter > Acinetobacter thutiue. The sequence continues at coordinate 7,156 of NZ_JAUDZE010000017.1, read as the reverse complement.
CCTTCAGCTGACTGTGTTTTTTCTCCAGCATCCCGTCTAGAAAATGCAGATATTCGCGCACTTTCAACTCATCTTCAGGTGCATAATCAAAAATCCAGAAGCCAATTTCATTGCCCAATCCTTGACCAGTGAGAAACTCGGTTGAAAGTATTCGCTCTGGAATCTGATTTAGACGCTCATGTATTGTTTGACTCATTGCTGCCCCTCTACAACTACCGCGTCCATAGCGACACTTCCATAGATCTTTTAATGCGTAGTTTATAATGTTCTTCCAACAGGCTACGCAGCTCTGCTCTGACGATCACACGCTGCAACTCCAGCTTACGGGTACTTTTTAAGTAACCGGCTTCTGCCAGCATGCGAAATACCACCTGCCCCATTTTTTTCTTGCTGGACTCTTTCCAATCACAGATATCAAGATCGCGTTGTGAACGCTCATCCAGAAAGTCTGACCAGATATAACTGTCCAGGTATTGAGCCTGGGAGATATAGGCCTCTCTCATCACTGTTTCCATAAACTCAAGCAGCAACAGGTTGCGTTCCAATGCGCCACAAAAAGCCACCTGGGTCGCCAGCTCATCATCCCCATCACGTAGTGCTTTCCAGAAATCAGGCTCCAAGCGCTCCAGACGCTTACGAATAGCGGTGGCATTGCGTTGAGCTGAAGCAGGCGTTCTTTTTTGCAGAATATTGTCCACCTGAATCGCCTGATGCCATTGTTCTGGAGTCGCCTCACGCAATAACAGATCCGCGATTAACCGACTTTCACGCACCATCAGTGAACCACCAATCAGGTCACTGTCATAATGAAATTGTTCTAACATGGCCAATCTCCTATGAGGCCTGATCAAACAGATAAGACGACAGTTTTTCGATATCTGAACGTTGTAGTACCAAGGGATATTTCAAGGCATCATCTGCTTCAGCCAGCGTGATCGCAGCCTGATATCGCTGCAAGGTATAGTGAGCCAGGGCTTTTTTGACCGGAATCTGTAATCTGCCATCAGGCATGCCGAAGTCTTTTTCGACCAGCGCTTTTTGAGCTTCATTCAATTTTGGATTAGGGATCAGCGTCAGTACAATTTCTTCATGCCATTGCTGATCCTGAGCAGGGTCTACTGACTCAATCGCCACCACAACAGGTGTGCGATCAATTCTGGAGAGTAAAAAGTCCTTAAACTGCTTGCTCTGATGGCAATAGGCACGGACATGCCAGCGAAAACCGGTATACACCAGGGTGTGTGGGGAAATGATGCGTTCATGCCACTGCGGATTCTGCATCGAGGCATAAATCATTTTTAAAGTACTTTGGTTGCGGCAGGCACGCAAAACTTCCCGAATCACTTCAGGACGTACACTGCGATCAGGTAATTGAACTGCTGCAAGATTCGGTTCTGGTGTCGCAATCAGGGTATGCGATTCACTAACCAAACCTGACAGCATATTAAGATATTCATTGATGTGCGCTGTAGTCAGTACAGGCTGGAAGCTGGCCTTAGGCACATAACCCTTGACGGAGGGGTCATGAATCAAGGCATCTGGGTTATACAGCGTATTGTAACGCTTGATATCCGCAGAAGCCTGCTGTCGACTCAGTCCAAACCAACTCATCAAACGATTGGTAACCAAACGACCTTCCCAGTAAGCAAGCAGCTCGATGGCTCGCATTCGTAGCAGGACTTCATGCTTATCTGTCGTCATATACCAATCAGTCAATAAATAGCAGCTTTAAGATTACCCTACAGCAAATATACAGTAAACATTTTTGACGGTATTTAAAGGTAGTATTGCAATCATCAGATAAAAAATATACTAGTATCCTGATGATAGCCGTCAAAGTACGATCTCTAGCAGATCATGGATCCTGGTATAGCGCGTGAATTGAGCTAAGTTTTAGAATGAGAGAAATATGGGTTTTAGATTTCGTAAAAGTATTAAATTATTCCCGGGTTTTAAAATTAATCTGACCCATAAAGGCATCAGCAGTGCCAGCATTGGCAAACCTGGTGCTTCTCTAAATATTGGGAAAAAAGGTACGCGAACCAGTGTCGGCATTCCAGGTACGGGACTATCTTACTCTAAACACCAACCTTACTCTAAAAAGACCCGTGTTCCACAACCGACATCGCTAGAACACACGGAATATAATCCTCAGAATTTAGAACAACCGAAGACAAAGATCTGGCCTTGGATTATTTTTGGAATATTGTGTTTTATGGTGGGTGCCGTCATTTTTTAGCAAGAACAGCACTGTATTTTGATCAAAAAAAATGCCCAGATGGATGAATGGGCAAACTAAGGAATTAATATCCTTCAGAAACTCCAGCGCAATTCTCGCTACTTTCAGTAAGCGACTCTGGCTCAATCATGATAGTCTGACTCAATCGAATCGAGGTAAATCGATCCATCACAATTGGAGCAGAAATTATGCTTGAATACATTCTTGAATGATGCTGAAAAGTCTTTGAGTTTTAATTAATAAATAAGAGTATCCATGTCTACCCTCAACTTTACTTATTTTCAGATAGCAACCAATCGAGAGCACTCATTTTTACAATACCATTATAATTCGCTTCAGTCCCTATCGTGTCTAAGGTAAGCAAATACTTGGGATACGAATCAGAAATTTTCTGTAATGGACGTAACTCTCGGCTGAGTGTCTCCTCATTGAGCGTTTCTAATGCCACCTGATAATAAGTTAAATTCTGTAAAGTATCGACAGCAACAAAATCAATTTCATATTCATCAACCCGCCCTACATAGACCGTATAACCTCGTCTGACAAGCTCAAGATAAATCACATTTTCTAGGATATGACCTTGATCAGCATTAGCATCAGGCAACATAATCCGGCGCAATCCGACATCAACTAAATAGTATTTTTCAGAGGATTGTAATAACTCACGCCCGCGTACTTTAAACTGTGCGGCACTATAAAATAGCAAACTGTCCTGTAAGCCCTGAATATAGCGTTTTACTGTTTCAAATGAAATCTTAACCCCACTTGAAACAAAGGTATTTTTAATTTTATTGATGGAAATAGGTGAGCCTGTCACGCTTGCCAAATATCTTGCGACACGCTCGAGAGAGTTAATATCGGCAGTATTCAAACGGGGAATAACATCTTTAAACATTACACTGGCATAGACCGCTTGCAAGTAATCATAGGTTTCCTGCTGGCTAGTCATGGCAAGCGTATAAGGGAAACTACTGCGCGTATACATGGCATACAAATCACGATTGGATAATTGTTGGATGATCGGATTATTTTCAATATGCCACTGTTTAAATTCTTGGAATGAAAGGGGTAAAACATGTTGCTCTATATAGCGTCCTGTAAGTAAAGTCGCAAGTTCTCCACTTAGAAAGAATGCATTTGAGCCTGTAATATATAAATCGATATAATCCCGAACATATAAAGAGTCGACTACTTTCTCAAAATTTGTAACATGTTGTATTTCATCTAAAAAAACATAGTTTTTTTTACTTTTATCAACTTTGGACAATACATAATCATGTAGTTTACGGTAATCGGTGAGTTCTTCAAATTCCATAAATTCGAAGTTGATGGCAATGATGTTTTCGGCTTGTACACCCTGTGCTTTTAGGTCTTGTTGAAACATCGCCAATAAGGTGGATTTTCCAGAGCGACGCACACCTGAAAGTACTTTAATGACATCACGGTCTTGCCATGTATTCAGAAATTTTAAGTAGCCATCACGTCGAATATTAGCGCTTCTCATTATTTACACTTAGAATCTAAAGTTTTAATAAATTCTATCAAATTTTAGAATGTATATGTAAATATATTTAGTTTTAAGAAAAGTTTAAAGGTTAAGTGAAACATTCAAAGCTGCTGTAGAAGCATGTAAACATGCAGATCTGATCAAAATCCAAATTCTGTCTTTTTGATTATTTTCCATGTCATGTTATTTCATTGATGCTACGAGTTAACTGCTATATAAATTAAGTGAAAAGTAAATGGAACTAAGATGTTAACTAGAGTGGAACTCATTTTTGTTGTGCTGATGGTCTCAGCCTTAATCCTAATTGCTTATGAAATGCTAAAAGGTTTATTTTAGAGCATCTATACAATTTTTGATCAAAAAAAAGCCCACAGAGGGAATCTATGGGCGAAACTAAGGACCTTGACGGTCATTCAGAAACTACAGCTAGTTTCTGGTTGTGATTCTGGACTGAATTAAAAATAACCACATTGGCTGAATGTATCAAAAGTTAAATCATGTGATTAATCATTGATACATCTGCAAAAATGAGCTCATCGCTCTGTTGATTAATACAGTAATTCACCAAACAAATCCGCTCTAATCTCTTCCAGACTCAGATCTGATTTCATTCTATTACAGATGGGATGAACCAGCAGACCATTCTCTAGAACACCTTGCCCACCTACGGCTTTGGCAATCCGATGATCCGATTCAGTAGAATCAAGATAGATCAATCCATCACAAATGAGGCAAAAGTTATGATTACCCACCAGAAAATTGTGCTTAAGCAGACTCTTGGTTAATGCCGAAAAAGCCTTGGGCTTTGACCGAGAAATTGGACTAATCGACTCCACATATCCCACCACATGCTTGACGACTGCATCATCATAACCACCCAAAAATCTTTCGACATAAAACTCGTTAAAGTTTATGTACTTGAAGGCCTTAGACATGGACAGAATAAAGGTATTCAGGCATTCCTCATCATCAAAATCAACATCCATTTCCAAGCTTAAGCAAATAAAGGCTTTATAGGGGTCGTCTCAGGAAACGGAAAATATAGCACGCTAAGGATTTTCACTCCGACTTCTTTTAACGATATCCAACACGGTATTTTTGCTTAGATTGACCAGCCGACCGACTTGTCGATAAGAGTGTCCAGCAGACACCAACTCCAACACTTTAGGTGCCAGACGATCTGACTTGGTACGTTGACCAGGACGACGACCAAACACAACGCCACGCGCTTGTGCCGCTGCTACACCAGAGCGCACACGTTCACGTAGTAAATCTCCCTCAAACTCTGCTAATGCAGACATCACAGAAGCCATGAGCTTTCCCTGAGATGTGGAAAGGTCAAACTGCAAACCTGTTTGTGCCACCAGAGATACCCCGAAATGCCCAAGATCTTGTAATGACTGTACGAGATCCACGGTGCTTCTGCCCCAGCGTGTCAATTCCGTCACCAAGATGGCATCGATTTCACGAGATTGCGCCATGGTCATCAAGTATTTTCTTTGCAATCTCTCATCCTTACTGCCTGATGCAGTTTCTTTCCAAACACCGACAACATCGTAGCCGCAACGATTGGCGTAGGCACGTAGGTCATATTCCTGTCGTTCGCAGGACTGATCGTTCGTTGATACTCGGCAATAAATGGCCGCATTCTGTCCCAATTGAACCTCCTTGCGAAATTGCAGCGCAAAGCTAAGCGTGGCGGTACAAAATAATGTACCTTTAATAGTTTAGTTTATTTGGGACTAATGAGCCATGCCGCGCCATTCTATTTTGTCGTCCACGGAATTGGGAAGCCTGTTCGAAATTCCAGATGATAGAGCTTTTATGCTTCAGCATTACACTCTGAGTGATTCTGATAAATCCATAGTCCATCAACATCGAGGGGCATCCAACAAGCTAGGCTTTGCAATTCAACTTTGCTACATGCGTTACCCTGGAGTGATATTGGGTATTAACGACGAACCATTCAAACCCTTACTTTTCATGATGGCTGCTCAACTTAGTATATCAGTGGACTGCTGGAATGATTATGGTCAGCGCGAGCAAACAAGACGAGAACATATTGCCGAATTGAAAAAAGTTTTTGGGTTCAAACTATTCACCTTGAGTGACTATCGGCAATCGGTCAATATGATGGTGGATTTGTCCCTTCAGACAGATAAAGGTCTTATTTTAGCCACAACTCTCGTTGAAAATTTACGACAAAAATCAGTCCTTTTGCCAGCTATAAATGCAATTGATAGTATTTGCGCAGAAGCAATCACATCTGCCAACCGCATAATTTATACTGCTTTGACGAGCTCACTTTCAGAAACTCATCGTCAAAATATAGATGCTTTGCTGAACCGTAAAGAGGGCAGCAAACTGACAATATTGGGGTGGCTTAGACAGTCACCAGCTAAACCAAACTCAAAGTACATGCTTGAGCACATTGAGCGGCTGAAGTGCTTACAAGCCATCGATCTACCTGAAGACATTGGAAAACACGTTCATCAAAATCGCTTACTGAAAATTGCTCGCGAAGGTGGGCAAATGACTCCTGCTGATTTGGCCAGATTTGAATCTCAACGTCGATATGCCACTTTGGTAGCAATCGTTGTGGAGAGTATGGCCACGATCACCGACGAAATTATTGACCTGCATGATCGCATTATTGGAAAGCTATTTGCTATCGCAAAAAATAAACACCAGCAACAATTTCAATCATCAGGTAAAGCGATCAACGACAAAGTGCGTTTGTATGGGCTTATCGGGAAAGCCTTGCTAGATGCCAAGCAAAATGGCAGTGATCCGTTTGCCGCCATCGAAACTGTTATTTCATGGGATGCTTTTGCAGCAAGTATTACTGAGGCAGAAAAACTGGCGCAACCCGAAGACTTTGATTTTTTACCACGAATTGGCGAGAGCTATGCAACTTTACGCCGTTACGCGCCAGAACTTCTTGCCATACTTAAATTGCGTGCTGCCCCAGCAGCAAAAGATATGCTTGCCGCTGTAGAGTTGCTCCGCAGCATGAATGTTGATAATACACGAAAAATCCCCTCTAATGCTCCAATAGCGTTTATCAAAAAACGGTGGGCAAGACTAGTCTTTACCGATGATGGTATTGATCGCCGCTATTACGAAATATGTGTGTTATCTGAACTTAAAAACTCGCTACGGGCTGGGGATCTCTGGGTACAAGGCTCTCGCCAATTCAAAGACTTCGATGAGTATTTAGTGACTGCTGATAAATTTAATCAGCTAAAACAGTCCAATGAGTTACCTCTAACCATTACTACTGATTGTGATCTATATTTGCAAAGTCGCCTTTCACTATTGGAGCAGAAATTAGCAATCATTAATCGCATGGCAGCGACCAACGATTTGCCTGATGCGATGATCAATCAATCTGGTCTAAAAATAACACC
>NZ_JAUDZE010000016.1:0-44711 GCF_030385805.1 Acinetobacter thutiue | reverse complement strand
GGTGTTATTTTTAGACCAGATTGATTGATCATCGCATCAGGCAAATCGTTGGTCGCTGCCATGCGATTAATGATTGCTAATTTCTGCTCCAATAGTGAAAGGCGACTTTGCAAATATAGATCACAATGGCTTTGTTGCACAAAGATTTGAAAGGCAAAGCGCCCCTAATTGAGCCAAATTTAAGGCGTAACTTGGGTAAGTGGTCGACCTAATTCCGTAAATCTGTTGAGGACTGCTACACGTGCATGAACCTCATTGACTTGGCTATCAAAGCTCCTTGCACTGAGTTTATCTCTTAATAATTTGATGCAGTGCATTTTAGTCTCAACCAAACTTCGGCGATGATAGCCTGACCATTTTTTCCATAGTGTCCTACCTAAACGTTTAATTGTTCGAAGTAATTCATTTCGCTCTAGCGAGCTACTCTTTGTATCTTTCCATGGTTTCGCATTTTTTCTAGGTGGAATCACCGCATGTGCTTGCCGATCTGCAATGACCTGACGGCATTGCTTGGTGTCATAAGCTCCATCGGTATAAACAGAGTCAATCTGCTCATCTTGTGGAATCTGATTAAGTAAATCACCAAGCACCTGTGAATCACAGACATTATTGGTTGTGAGCTGAATAGCGCGTATTTGTAGGGTTTTGGCATCTATACCAATATGTAGTTTACGCCATTGGCGACGATATTCAGCTCCATGTTTCTTGCGTTTCCATTCGCCCTCACCTAGAAACTTCATCCCTGTAGAGTCTACGAGTAGATGCAGCCCATCGCTACTTTTTTGGTAGCTGATTGCAATATCAATATGCTTTTGTCTTCTACAAAGCGTACTGTAATCTGGTGCGGTCCAATTTAATCCGCAAAGTTTAATCAGACTTTGCACAAAGCCAGTGACCATACGTAAAGATAGACGGAATAAGGATTTAATCATTAAGCAGCATTGGATGGCTGCGTCGGAGTAGGTTTGATTTCGCCCTTGTTTGCCTTTTGATGGAGCATACCATTGCGTAGCAGGATCAAACCAAAGGGCAATATTTCCGCGATTAATGAGTGCTCGGTTATATGCGGGCCAATTGGTTGTGCGGTAGATTTTGTGTGTAGGCTTCTTCATTTGAAAATTATATCGCTGAAAAAGCCTTTACAGATAGGTTTGTGCAACAAAGCCGCTGGAAACTAAAAGTAAGGCACCGAGGACAATTGCAATATCAGCCAGGTTGAAGGCCGGCCAATGCCAGTCTCGCCAATAGAAATCAAAGGAATCCACAACATAGCCGCGAAAGACCCGGTCAATCAGGTTGCCCATGGCGCCACCGAGGATAAGACTGTAAGCGATGGCTTCTCCTTTATGACGATTTTCAAGGATCAGCTTGATCAGAAAAATCGAGACCACTACCGCGATTCCGATAAAAAAGTAGCGCTGCCAGCCTCCACCATTCGCAAAAAGACTGAATGCGGCACCGGTATTCCATACGTGTACCCAGTTAAAGAATGAGGTCACTGAAATAGACTCGCCATATGCCATTGATTGTTGCACCAGCCATTTTATGGCCTGATCAGACGCTGCCAGCAGGCCCGATATGGACAACAGAGCGTACGGTGACAGATGTTTGCCAAAAATGGACATTGCTTAATCCTTGAGCGCCAGAATGCGTCTAGCACCGTTAAGTACAATTACCCCCGCGATGGTGCCGATAATCAGATCCGGATAATTGGACCCGGTCCACGCGACCAGAGCGCCGGCGGTGATGACCCCCAGGTTGATCACCACGTCGTTGGCCGAGAATATCCAGCTTGCCTTCATGTGCGCCCCGCCCTCCCGATGTTTGGATATGAGCAGCAGACAACTGGTATTGGCAATCAATGCGACGAATGCGATAGCCATCATCACCAGCGATTCAGGCTCACTACCGAATACAAAGCGTCTCACCACCTCTATGAGTACGCCCACAGCCAAGATCAGTTGCAGTACACCAGCAAGATGCGCGGCACGTACCTGCATTTTCACGCTATGTCCAACCGCATAAAGGGCAAGCCCGTACACCGCCGCATCGGCAAAATTGTCCAGGGATTCTCCAATCAGGCCAGTGGACCGGGCGATCAGACCGGCAGTCATTTCCACCACGAACAGAAGTGCATTGATGCCGAGCAACCAGCGCAGGGTCCCGGATTCTTGCTTAGCAGAAGCTGCCGAAAACTCGGCGGCCTTGATGGTCTCCGGATTTGCAGCGACGGTTTCCTGAAGCGAGGCGCCTAGCCCCAAGGTCTTCAGTTTCGAGGTGACGGGCTCGACCTCACCGTCATGCACGACCTTCAACCGGCGGTTCGACAAGTCGAAGGACAGTGCCCGAATCCCCTCAACGCCGTTCAGGGCCAGGCGAATCATGCGCTCTTCTGATGGACAGTCCATCTTCGGCACGGCATAAACACTGACCCATTCCCCCGACGCATCGGAGGAGGCCTGCATATCGGTATCCGACGCAGGCCTTGCATGGTCGCCACAGGGGCCTCCGCAGTTTTTACTCATGATATGACTCCACTTGAATGTGATCGGGTTTTCATTTAAAACTATATAGTAGTTATAATGTCAATAGCGTAGAGAATCCGTTGCGGAGGAACCCGATGCGTATTGGTCAGTTGGCACAGTCAGTAGGGGTAGATACACAGACGATCCGCTTCTACGAACGGCAGGGCTTGTTGCCGCCGCCTGGTCGGCAGGAGAACGGTTACCGTGTCTATACCGAGAAACACGTTGAGCGGCTGGCCTTTATTCGTCGCTGCCGCATCCTGGATCTGTCACTGGCAGAAATTCACGAACTAAAGCGCTATCAGGACGACCCTCATCAGTCCTGTACCGCTGTCAATGCCTTGCTCGATGATCGCATCTCTCATGTGCGCTCGCAGATAACCGCTCTACAGGCGCTTGAGAAACAACTCGTTTCACTAAGAGCGCGTTGCAACGATGACCGGGAAGTTAAGGCGTGTGGGGTTCTTGCTGGAATTAGCGAGGGAAGCATGCATCAGCAGTAGGTTGGAGTGCCAACCAGATAATCCGATGAGATGCCGGTTTGCCTCACTCTCATGCAAAGGTAAGATCAACCATTTAATCCGCTTACCCTATTTTTTTTTGCTTTCACCTTATCCAAAATTCACCACCCCATAATTGAAAATATTTTGAATTATAAGCCCTTAGGGTGCTCATAATCCATAAATCAATTTCGAAGTTCTTTGTTGCATAAAGCCTTTAAAGATTGAGTTTTCCTAAGCAACTCAAATTTAAGTTACAACTCGGGTATTAGGTCGGCCTAATTCCATAAATCTGTTGAGGACTGCTACGCGAGCATGAATTTCACTCATCTGACTAGGAAAGCTTCTTGCCATTAATTTATCGCCTAATAATTTGATGCAGTGCATCTTTGTTTCGACCAAACTTCGGCGATGATAGCCTGACCATTTTTTCCATAGTGTTCTACCTAGCAGGGTTTTAGTATCTATACCAATATGAAGTTTACGCCATCGGCGACGATATTTCGGCTAATGCTTTTTACGTTTCCATTCACCTTCATCTAAGAACTTCAAATCCGTGGAATCAACGAGTAGATGCAGTCCATTGCAACTCTTTTCATAGCTAATTTGAATATCAATATGCTTTTGTCTTCTGCGAATGGTTGAATAATCCAGAGCTGTCCAATCTAATCCGCAAAGTTTAATCAAGCTTTGGACAAAGCCAGTCACCATGCATACAGAAAGACGAAATAAGGATTTAATCATGAGATAGCACTGAATGGCTATGTCAGAATAAGTTTGATTTCGACCATGTTTTCCTTGTGACTGCGAATATCATTGAATCTTAGTATCAAACCAAATTGTAAAATTACCATGATTGATCAAAGCATGATTGTAGGATGACCAATTCGGTGTACGATAAATTTAGGTGTAGGCTATTGCTGTATAAGACCTTATCGGTAGGTTTGCGCAACAAGGCCTCAAAATCCCACCTTAAAATGCAAATAGCAAAAAAACTCTACCATTCGATTGATTTCATTTTAGAAGTAATGAAATTAGTATCTGTTTGTAATGATATTTTATAAAATTCAATATTAGATCTGCAGAGAAAAACTTATCAAACTAAGTATTGGCTAGTCTTTTTCTTCGAAAAACTTATCAAACGAAGTATTAAGTTAATCTTTTTCTTCAACTTCTTCCTTAAACTCAAACAAATCATTCATCGTACAGTTAAAGTACTTACACAACTTATCGGCGACTGGTAATTCAATACGTACAGCACGGTCATAATACATACTTGTGAGCGTGTTGCGATTGATACCTGTTGCATGCACCACTTCACTTAATTTTAAAATTTTTCTATCGCCCATGAGGCTAGATAACTTACAAGTAATCATATTTAAATTAATTTACAAAAAATAACTTGCTGTGGGTTATTTAAAGTTGTTGACTGAGTAATACTTTGCTAAAATTAACCTACAGCAGGTTATTACAACTTATAGAAAGTATATTTTATCCATTTCAACTAAATTATAACTTTTTAAATATAAGGATTGAACCTGCATTAGATTATTTTGTGGAGATGACCGCCGTGTTACCAAATGAGTTATTGATCAGCCAGCAAGCTCGTGACTTAGGAAATCAATTAATTAAAGAAATGAACATCAATAGAAGTTATGGAATGGCTAATTTTCTTGGAGTAAATACTTGCTATGATAATCATCAGGCTGTACTTATTTGGACATTTCAACTGCTTGAAAGGGAACCAGCCTTAAATGAATTAGCAGAAATTAAAAAATATTTTCTTTTAATCTTTCCAGATAGTGTTTATCAATTAGCCTAAGTTGTTTTTAAAATTAATTTATTAAATAAAAAGCACTAAATCAAAGAAAGCTTTATTTAAAAATACCGATTAATTCAAAAACATACCATTTACTGAATATATGAAGCATAGGTTCCTGCTCTATCACTCACTCGTACTAAAATTACATCGCTCTTTTTACTGATACTAAACAATTTATGTCCACGCCACGTTCTGCGGCTTCGAGGGCTAGTTTTTGTTGAACCACTGAGAACAAGGACAACAAACTGCCTACTATATTTTCCCGGAGAGTGGTGTAGGAACTTTTTCATTATTGCTAATCATATCAGCGACAACATCAGCAACGAGCTCCTCTATTCCTGAGAATGCTTTAGACTGATCCGCATCAAGCCAAGACAATGATGGAAACTCAGCACACAACCCAACATACTCATTATATTCTGCTGACCATGTAACACGGCAAGTATATTGTTTACTATCCATTTGAAACCCCATAATGTTTTAAGTCTATGTATAAAAGTACGATTTTCACTTAGCAGTACTTAAATAATCACCCCACCACTGCATCATTTCAGTCCGCTGGGCTAAATAGTCAGCGTGATTATAGCTGGCACGGGTACGGTTCTTATCAATATGTGAAAGTTGTGCCTCAATCCAGTTATCCTGGAACAAACCTGAGTCATTCAAAATGGTACTAAAAGTGGAACGTAGTCCATGAGAGGATAATTGATGTTTTCCATAGCCCATCTTACGTATAGCCATATTTAATGTATTAAAATGAATCGGTTGATTATGTTTCCGTGGGCTAGCAAAAATGTACTTTTCACCGTATGACCATTGCATGACGTCTTTTAAAATATCTAAAGCCTGATCTGAAAGTGGAACTAAGAAGTCGGGAATCTCATGGCCTAATATGACTTTTCGTCGAAACTGTTTAATATGCAAGGCAGGTATTTTCCAGATTTTTTCATTTAAATCAAAATGATGAGGCTCAGCCAATAACAATTCAGCCCCTCGCACGCCAGTATGTAATTTGAACAGCAGTGCTTTTTTAATAATCGGATGGGCATCCAATTTTAATAAATTTTTCTTAAAATCTGATATATCCTCCGCTTTCAAATACGGATAATTCTTCTTGATTTTACTGTTAATGGCGATTTTATTTAAACCATGCGCGATGTTGAATTCACAATAACCCATCGCTACAGCGTAGTCATAAATTTGGTTCAAATAACTACAAGCTTTCTTGACAGGTTCTTTTACTTGGCGTCCCTCTATTTTTTTGATTACTGAAACCAGGTCATAACGCTTGATGTTTTGAAAAGGTAAATCCTGAAGGTCTGGATAAATATCTTGCTGTAAACATCTTTCTGCTAACTGTAGTACACCGCAGCGGGGTGAATCATTAAATGCATTTTTCAGTTTGAACTGCAGCCACTCCTCCCCTACCTTACGAAAGGTGATGACATTAGAGACAGTATCATGCTCAAAACAATAATTATTGTCTTTAAAGTCATCTTTGACTTGTCGTGCCTTTTTCAGCGATAAATCAGGATAAAGCCCCAACTGAATGCGGCGACGTTTTTTTGTTTGTGGATCTGTATAGCGATAGCACCAAGATTTTCTTCCAGTCGGCTCAATCTTCAGGCTAAGTCCATCTTCATCGGATAAAAAACAAGTTTTTTCCTTGCAATGAGCTTGGCGAACTTTAATTTCAGTAAGACTCATGAAATTTAAATGAAACCTATCAGCGGATTGACGAGATCCATTATATCAAAATAGAAGAAAATATATATGATGCGTACACTACGCATCATATATATTTGTAATATATTGTTTTATATATTTAATATTTTAAGTATTTGTATTTTAGTAACCATTATAAGTACCACCTCTTCTTTAAGTTCCCAACAACTCACTTTTTCTGTCATCAATGTTAAATAAGTCTTGTGCTTTAAATTCTTAGATGACCTCCTCTACCCTTTATTATCATTTTTATAAAAGTAACTATATGTACTCATTAAAATTTGTAGAGCTCAAAAACAAAAAAGACCGCTATATAGCAGTCTTTTAACTTAATTAAATAATAATTAATTCATTTTCATCATAAGTGCATAAGCATCACGTTTGTTTTGACGCAATGATTCTATCTCGGACTTCGTCAGCTGTTTTACGAGAGTTGAGGATATACTTTGCTTCCCACTCTGTGAGCCTTTCGAAATCGTACCCGTAAATCGATTTCCACCATGCTTCAAGATTACCATATACATCCCTCAATTGCTGAAGAGTTTCTTTACTTAGAGCTAATTGTGATGAGTATTGTTTACCCGTCAGTGCATATGCTCCAATAACTTTATTCGTCCCAGTTGTTTCAATATGACCTTTTAATGCTGCAAAAGTACCACCTTGGGTCTGGGTATCATCAACAATAATAACACATTTATCATTGTTTATTGTCCCATCAAATGCTGGTGGGTTGGCTAATCTATGCCACCCATCACCGCCAGTTCTTGATACTTTTATAGCTTGAACTATATTCGTATCAACTTCAAGCCCAAGTTTCTTTGCTATAACTGCTGAAGTAGCTAAAGGAATCATATTACGACCGACTGCTTCCTCAGCATGTACAGGTACTATAATAGTTTCCCGACCATCGATAATTCTTTCTAGTTCAGCAATCGCCTCATCCGAAACTAAATCTTTAGCTAAAATATACGCACTTTCAACATCCCCTGCTTTAGCAGCTTCATACATGTAATGAGAGGTTGCATCTCCAAGACCACGGTCAATAACCGTTTTAGGAAGCATATTCCAATCTGTGCGATATAACTTCATATTTTTAAATAAGTTTTAATGATGGCTAGCATTAAATTTTACACTAAATTTACCGCTAGCATCTCTTGGATATTATTTTTCGTATCAGGCAGCACTCTCAAAAGCCGTTTGTTTGGACAGTCCCCATGATCATACACGAGGCAGCTTCAAATACTTATGGGCCCATCCTATCCAGTTGTATCTTCTTGCATCACATGAATATTGTATACTCATTTTGACTACTTGAAAATTATGGAACAACGTCAATAAAAACAATAACTCTAGAGTCTTTAGTCGACATTCCTAAAAAGGTAAATTCAACATTTCTTTCCATATCATTTCTTTGTGTCTCTGGATGAACAAAAGAAACATAGCTTATTTCAAAGAATCGGGCTAGGGTTTTTATGCCAATGATTTTGTTCTCTTCATTAGCAATTAAAACATCTAATTCCAGATCAAACTCTTCTAATTATTTAATTAAATCTTTAACTTTCATTTTACTATCAACCTCTATGAATTATTTAAAAAATTAGCACAATGAAACTTGTGAAAAAAATGGATTTGCACAAAATTTTTTAGCAAAAAAAAGCATAGCAACCAGAAAAATCGTTCCAGCAATCAACAAAAATATCCCCGTGTGCTTCCAGTTTACAACATTTTGACTACCACACTGCCCACAGTAGTAATAATAGCCTTTGATACGGCCACCGCATTCAGGACAATTTTTATGATTAATGAATAAGTTACTCAACGTCTCTTCTCCAAAATTCTTATTATCAAGTTGTAAGTGAAGATAGCACACATTTATAAAAATGTCTTTTTTAAAACATCAAAAGATGTTATAAAAAAGACATTCGCTACTTTAGGATAACTTTTAAGATGAATTTAAATCTCCTTGATGAAGAATCAATCCAACCTTCTGAACCCACGCCATGTGATTTTTTCAAAGGTGAAAATGCTATCAAAAAAGCTAAACAGTTAGGATTACCTGATCTCGAGTTAGTCAGAAACGCAATTATGATCGGTGATGCTGACTATAGAACAAATACTCACTATAACCGTGCACGCTTTATTGCACGATGGGGAAAAATTGGAGAACAGATTGCTTTACTGCTTCGACAATCTGATCCTGCTTGGATATTCCACAATGACAGCCAGCCAAGAATTGAGAATACAGTAAAGAAAATACAAATTATCTTTATGAGCGGGAATATTGCATTGGGGTTAGCTGATCAAGTTGTATCAGCACACTGTGAAAAAGGATTAATGACATTAAATAATATTAAGGAGAATCAGTCTGCTTATGATGATGAGACAAAATTGAGAACATGGATTTTATACTTTCCTTCAGCATCACATCCAGCCTATAAAGACATTGATATCCCAAATATTCCTTTTGAATTTGCATACCCAACTAGCTTCGTACAGGACTTAAAAGCGAAAAAAATTTCAATTTTACCAAGTGACCATACTTGCAGAATTGCATTTGAAATAGATAATACAGTTCCTGTAAAAACTGATCCTAAGCCAGTATTGGAACCATCTAATGAAATTAAACCAGATGATTTTGATATTCAGCTTGTAGTTTAATCTGAGGTTAATGTGTTTAATAAAGATCGTTTACGTATTGCTAAAGAATTACGAGGACTTAGCAATACCGATTTCGCAGAAAAATTGAGTTGCTCTATCTCTAAGGTAAAGCAACTTTTAGACGTGGATAAAGAAATCAATGAAAATGATCAAGATGATATATGCCGTGTATTAAATTTACCCAAGTCATTCTTTGCAGGTAATGACACACAACCACATGAAACAGACCAAATCTTCTATAGATCGGTTGCTCGTATTAAAGCACAGCATAGAAAAGCTAATGAGGCATATACTCTTTTAGCAATAAATATTAACAAGTACTTAAATCAGAAAGTAAAGTTACCTACTTTTCACCGTCCTGATTTAGATATTACTGAGTTTTTGGGTGAATCTAAGTATGCCGATCACCTAGCGTCAGAGTTGAGAGGTTTATGGGCTTTAGGTAATCAACCTATTAATAACATTGTTTCGTTGTGTGAGCTAAAGGGAATCCGTGTCTTTAGATTACCGACTGAAATTCGAGAAATTGATGCACTATCTTTTTTTGATGATGAAAGTGGTAGCCCTTTCATATTTCTAAATACATTTAAGTCTGCCGAAAGAGCCCGCTTCGATTGTGCACACGAACTTGGTCATATCGTTATGCATACGCATAACAAAAAAATTCGTGTCGAGAAAGATAATCGTGTTCTCGAAACTGAAGCGGATCAATTTTCATCTGAATTTTTAATGCCAACAGATGCATTTCTTTCTACTGCTCCACGCTATTTTTCACTAGAAAATATGATTGAGTATAAAAAGATTTGGCGAACATCCCTGAAGGCTATTAACTATAAAGCTCACAAGCTGGGATTAGTTAGTGATTGGGTTAATCGTAGTAACTCTATAAAGATCAATTCGTTGGGCTACAACATTAATGAACCTGAAGAAACTCATCGAGATGAGAGTTTGATGTTGCCCAAAATTATCTCTGTTTTAGCCTCACAACCATCTTTTGATAAAAATAAAATGCTTGATGAAATTGGAATCTCTGAAGAAGATTTTAATCAATTAACATTTGATGCTTTAGCTAAAGTTGAGCCCCCGAAGAAAAAACATAAGTTATATATTGTCGAGTAATACAAACCTTCCTTAAAAATAATGCGCCTTACGGCGCACTATTTATGCAAAATCCTGATTAATTTTTTTATGACTTCACGCCCAACGTAGTTTTGCATCCCATAAGTCATACTTTAACTGAAAATGTAACTTGCCCCATCATGACTTTTTTCATATAGCCTACTTGAACTGACACCATAAATCCCATGTGTTCCATAAAGCATCGTATACAATTTCAGATAAATTCTTTAGTTATGTGATCAGGCTATGTGCTCAAATTACCTATTTCCAAATAAAAGAAATTTGACACTCTTAGGTGTCGATACAAGCCAGTTTGATCTTGAGCTTAAGGATCATGTATTCCCTTCCTATCATGCTCCAATCATTCTGAACGGCTCAGATCACTTAGAGCTTGATATTGCAAAGTTTGGATTACTACCGAGCTGGGCGAAAGAATTGAAGTTCAGCAGTCATACTTATAACGCCAGAACTGAGTCTGTAGCAGATAAGCCTAGCTTTCGACATGCTTGGAAGTACAGCAAGTTCTGCCTAGTCCCAGTACAAGAATTTTATGAGCCGAAATACATCAATGGCAAGCCACACTGGTACACCATCAAGCGTAAAGATGATCAGCCTTTTACTGTTGCAGGGATCTATGATGATGCAGTGATTAATGGCAATAAGGTACGTTCCTTTTCAATGTTGACCATCAATTCGGACCATCACCCTTTTATGAAACAATTCCATGCACCGAAGGATGAGAAGCGATCAATCATCGTTATTCCAGAACAGTACAGAAAAGACTGGCTAACAGCCGATCATGAACATGCGCATGAATATTTCTTTCAAATGCCCGATGAATTCGTCACATTTCCACGCGATGAGCAGAAACAAAACGTCTTATTCTGACGCATCCTTGTTTATCCACAACTTTTTAAATTTGAATTTTAAACGCTGTTAGTAATATCCTATTTAAACAAATTCTACTTCCAAACACGCCTCGTAGCGTAGGAGTATCTCATGTCTAAGAAGTTGCCTATTTACTTCTCTGACGACGCATGGTCATCTTTACAAGAGCTCATGGGTCCAGAGGGTAAACCAAGTCCTACCATCAACACCGTGCTTGAACAAATCGCTGTTCAAAATGAGCTTGTTGAAAAATTAGGGCTTACTGCTGTCCTACCCAAATCCAAAGTATCTATTCCCGTCTCTTTAGAGCGTATTCCTGCAGGTCCGGCCTTCAGCACCAAGGATGAGCAAGACAAAGCACTCGATCTGAATGAGTTCCTGATTCACAACCCTATTTCTACTTTTATTGCCTATGTAGACAGTGAATCCATGCTCGATGCTGGCCTAGAGATTAATGATCCAATCATTATTGATCGCAGTATTGAAGTCAAGCATTACGATATCGTGGTTGCCCTGATTGATGACAATGCCTCGACCATTAAGCGGCTGATGATCACCAATAAGATGGCCAAGTCTGAAATCAAAGAAATATTTGGAGATGAAGATTATCCGCTTCCAGAACTTTGGTTGAAGGCTGAAAATTCGAATTACAATCACATCATTCCTGATGATAGTCAGACCATATCAATCTGGGGTGTGGTGACTTTTAATTTAAAGCGTATTTATCACCGCTCATAAAAAGAAGAATAACCATGCAAAGTGAAAATGAAATATTCGCGTTAGTCGACGTGAATAATTGCTACGTCTCGTGTGAGCGTGTGTTTAATCCTGCCTTGAATGATCGCCCAACCATTGTGCTCAGCAACAATGACGGCTGTGCCGTGGCCAGAAGCCAGGAAGCGAAAGACTTAGGCATCAAGATGGGTGTTCCTGTATTCCAAATTAAAGAGCTGATCAAACAACATAACATTCAGGTGCTATCCAGTAATTTCTCCTTATATGGCGAAATGTCCAAGCGCTTTATGGAGCTGCTTGGGGACTATGTTGCACCAGGAGATCAAGAGGTCTATTCCATTGATGAATGCTTTCTGAAGCTCACAGCTTACGAGCATCTATTTGACCTGACTGTATATGCTCAAGACATGAGGGCTAAGGCTTGGCGTTGGTTAGGCCTACCCTGCTGTATTGGAATTGGTCGCTCTAAAACCGAAGCCAAGATTGCCAATCATCTCGCCAAGAAAAACAAGTTCTTCAATGGGGTCTGTAATCTGGCCCATATGGACCCATGCTCTGCAGAAACGCTACTCGCGCAGGTTGATGTGTCTGAGGTTTGGGGCGTAGGCAGACAGAACTGTAAGAAGCTCAATACTATGGGTGTTCAATCTGTGCTGGATCTGATCAATGCCAATCCTAAAGAAATCAAAAAGCAGTTTAGTATCGTGATGGAAAAGACGGTGCTTGAGCTACAGGGCCTTTCTTGTATTGACCTTAGTGATGATACTGTAGCGAAGAAGCAAATCATCAGCAGCCGTTCATATGGCAACCCAGTGTATGAAATGGATGACATTAAAGCTTCGGTTCGGCTTTATGTGGCCAGAGCCGTGAAACGAATGCGGGAAGATGGCTCAATCTGCAAGATGATCGGCGTGTATATCCAAACCAGTCGCTTTGATAAGACAGAGCGCTACTCGCCTTACATCGTCGTTCAAATGCATGAGCATACGGATGATCTACTGCTCATCACCAAGGCCGCGATGAAAGGCATCGATCAGATATTTAAGAAAGGCTTTAAGTATAAAAAGGCGGGAATCGTGCTGCTCGAAATTACAGATCAATCCAAGTTTGTGCCCGATCTATTCACGGACTATTCACATAAGCAAGAGCGAGAAAGGCTTTCAGATGCCATCGAAGCCATCAGTGAACGGTTTGGGAAGAATCTCGTCACGCTAGGCATTGCCAACAATAAAGAAGCCACATGGCACATGAATCAAAACCTTAGATCACCTTCGTATTTAACCAAATGGTCTGACTTACCAAGAGTAGGATAAAAACATGCACTTATTTAAATTAACTGACGAACAACTCGCACAAATTCTTATCCCGAAACGATTTGTACCACCTACTCCACCTGAACATGAAGGCAAGAATATGGTCTATGTATTTGATAGTGAGGATAAGTTTGAACTGACTTATGATGAGCTGGTGGAAATCATTAGCAAAGCTAGAATGGCTGGTCCGAAGTTGACACCTGTCTTAGGCACCGTGAATTAAATTGTGCAGTGTTCGCACGCCACTTGAAACATAACTTGATTGGAAATGAATTTGGGCTGAGAAAAATTCAGTTCAAATTTAACCTGACGGGCACACTAAAAAATGGGTAATTGTCAGATCGAGTTTGGACTACAACACTTTAGCTCATCGATTTACCAAAGTGCTAATCTTTACACTATTGTCTAAAATCCAGTGACCAAATTGTGATGCTAAAGCTTTTAAATTCCCTTTATTATGAATCAAAGTTAGTATGATGCTTTTCATAAAGACAGTTTACTTATAACCAGAGAGATTTTTAAACAATTCCCCCTTTTCAGTTTGCTTAGGCTATTTGATCCAGAGTTCATCTTTTTGCATCATTTTTAACATTAAATTAAATATAACCAGCGGAGTAACATTTTTTTTGTTAGAGCCGACAACTCTTTGAAAACTAAATTTAACGGTTCGCTCAGGAGCATCCAAATTAACTGGGTAGTTTTGTTTTTCTAAATACAGATGATCTCCTAACATTGGCTCTATACCAGTAATAAAATTAACAATTTGTTGCTCATCACCTTTCATTCGGCATTGAAAATGTAGAAAATTCTTACGCAGTTTTCCAAATAATAATAATATTTTAAGCGCCTTAACCATGTTCTTTTCTTTCAGTGCATCTTGCTGCCTATCATCTTTATAATGAAAATCAAGGAGAGGAATTATTTCATCTGGACGAGTCAGTTTTTTAGCCTTTTCGTAAAGTTCATCAAACCAACTCTCTTCTAAATTCTTACTATAAACATAATTCGTTTTTAAATTAAATTTTTGGCGATCCATCCATTTAGTGCTCATCCATTGACATCGTTGCATCCATTCTTGAGCTTGGGTATCTTCGCTTAAACGACCTTCTCTAAAACTTATCAAACGTTGAAAAGGTGTCAGAGTACTCTTCTCTATACTAAACTTCTTTTCTTGTCGGCCAGCCATCGTAACTGGCTGTGTTTGCTGATAAGAATTAAACCATTTCTGCTGCTGAGTATAACGATTTAGGTTTATGTAGTCTGTACTTGACTTCACTGGACTAAAACACTGTTCTAATACTTTTTTTGAAATGATACACGGCGAATTATAAATTCGATCGACTGCTAATAAATCCAAAACATGAAGGTAATTTGAAGCCGTTTGCTCAATACTGCTATGCCCCATCCAAGAGGCGAGCACCTGCCATTTATGTTGAATAATCTCTTCTTGAGCACGTGCTTTCATACCAAACAATAAATCCCTCATCTTTTTTGCTTTTACCCAAGGACAATCTGTGTAGGTCTTGATCATTTCTTTTGAACCGAGCAAAGTTATTGCTAGATAGTTAGCAGCACTGTGGCGTAATGTATGAAAACTAAAGCCATGATGCATACCTAATATTTGACTAAACAAATCTACTGTAATTTTGCTGATACATTGATCAGTTAATACACGATGATTCACACTAAAAAGTAGATCATCCTGCTGATTAACCAAATATTGCTCATAACGATGTTGTATGTAACGTTGTACTACTAAAAACTCATGTTCTGACAATGCAATTTTCAATGGTATTTGACGATTCGCACTTCGCGTTTTCAGACGGCGATATGAATTGTCTTGGATATGAAGCGTGATATTATTAAAAACTGTATTTTCTTTTTCTTTATAAAGTAGCTCTGGGCAAATAATATCTTGTATTTTAAGACAACGAACTTCATTTAATCGAAGTCCAGTTCTATAACTTAGTAAATACATCAGCTTTAAACAACTCAGATGATCGACCCACTCTGATGCCGTTGGCTCTTGACTTAAATTTTCTAGTTTTTCCAATAATTTGCCAAATAGCAAAGGACTCACTAGCCGTGCATTGCAAATTTGTAAATGCTTAAAACTTGAATTCTGTAACACCAATACCCCTGGAGCATCATAATTCTCTATACAGAATTGATGAAAATCTTTTAGGCGACCAAAACGGTATTCTGCGCTTTGGTGCATCTTACGAGAGGTTTTTCCTTTCACCGAATCTCGTTGAACTGCTTTTTCATCACGTTCACTGCTGTATTTCAATAGCTGCCGATATAAATCCTCATAGTCATCTATGGATTGTTGCTTTAAATCTAATTTATTGAGCCAAATCTCAAATATAAATTCTTTGCCAAACGATCCTAAGTAGCTTTCAATAGTTGATAATTGAAGCCCTCGTTTTTTTAAATGCATTAACCAGTGAATTAAGCGTAGTTGAGCATCAATTAAAGACTTTTCCTCCGTATTAGCATCAACTATCTTCTCCTCTAACACCCTTCTAGTTTCTTGCCAAAAACGTAGCGTGCGTTCTTCTTTATTCCTCTTTTTATCTAAACGCTCAACTTTTTGACCTTTACGTTTCTTTTGACCAAACAACATCAACTCATACGGAATCGTTTGTAATTTGCTTTGAACAGTCGGAACTTCAGGAAGTAACTGCTCTTGTTCAAAATGAATAGGGCGATTATCTGGTTCTGTGACTTGATTGTAATCATTATTCCACAGCAATCTAAATTCGGATGGCCTTAAAGCAACAGTATTAATCTCTTGCTGAAGCACATTACTCAAAAATATATCTATGCTGAGGTTTGGATTAAATTCGAGTACCATTTGCACATCATTAAATGCACGAAATCCACGGCGTTTAATTTGATATTGCAGATCCCCAAGACTTTTTTTCCTGCCTATCTTACTCAAGCTTTCTAAAATACAATCTTCAACTGAATGTTGCAGACAAAATTCTTTCTGAGTAGCTTTCAACTTTTTTAAATATTGCAAAATGAACTGCGCATATGGGTTAAAAAAAACATGTTTCCATTGGTACAACTTTCCCTGTTCTACATCGTTGCCATATTGAGAGTTTTCAACACGATAATGTAGTAACAATGGATTAGTGATTTTTTTGTAGTCCGAATGGTATAACCGAAAACAATTCAGATCTGTACCAAGCTCAATGGCCTCCTGCAATTGCTTCTGAATAGCAATCAAATGCTGTTCATCTGCACAGCCTGAAATATATATAAAACTTAAGCATAAATTTCCCCATAAGTACTTTGGTTCATTCCAATATTCAAATGAATCTTGCCAATACTGCCTTAATTCCTTAAGTACATGGATATGTAGATGCCCCTGTTCTAACCGTGACTCTGTACTCTCAATTTTTCTAGGCAGTACGATCCGTTTAGTATGTGGATTTAGCTTAATTCTGTATGATTTTTTATCTACATTCTGGTTGAATTGCTTCCTTCTTTTATTAAATTCATCTTCAGTAAATTGCATCAGTTTTGATTGTTCGTCTCGGCTCAACTTTTGACTCAAACAATCAACACTATCTTTAATGTCATGCCATTTTTCAGCGATCTGCTGATCAAGTTTTTGCTGCATTTCTTTCGTCAATACTTCAGGTGGAGAAGGCTGTCTATCTAGCGACTTTTTCACCATTTTATGAATATCAACAAATAGATCATCTAGTTGTGGTTTTATTAGTTCTTTGATTTTTTGCATACAACTATTTTCGCTCTAAGTGTTTAATCGATAAAGATTTGACATTATCTTGCAATTGCTGGCGGGCTTGCTGTACATAGACATTCGGGATAAGTGAAGAATGCGGATGAAAAGCCTCTCGGTCACGTTGGTCATGACCATACAGGGCCTGAATTAAGTGAAAAGCTAATGCTGGTTTACCCTCTTGCTGCTCATGCATCAAAAAGTTCATGTCAAAATGACGTAACCAATTCGAATACATATTCTTTGGAAAGACTCCTTGCATATATGAATTCACCCATTTTCTCGATAAAGGGATTAACTTAATTTTCCTGCTCTGCCATTCTTTGACAGTTATCGGCAAGATATCTTTACTAAAAATGACCTTACCAAAAAGATCATTTACAGTTATCTTCTTCTTTGCAAAGACTTGTCTAAAAAATGAACCGTACGCTTCAATAATTTGTTCTAAAAAGGCAGTGTAATTTTGCAGTGTTTTTATGAAAAAATCAGATAAAGGGATAAAACGACCATCTTTTCTTGCTTTACTATTTTTTTTATCATTCACATATAAAAGCTTGAGCTCAACACAATAATCATCCAAATTCCCCAACAGGTTTTTTTTAGGCCGACTTGCCAAACTCAACAAACTGATATGCCACATCCAACACGCATATGCATTAAGTTGATTAATAATGTGCTTATCTTCTTGGATGTTTTCGTGACAATGTCTATGTAAAATATGGAATTGCTCTTTCACAAAATTGGGTTCAAGTGCCAGTTGGCTCCCTATCCTTCCTATAGATAATGCAGATTGCACTTTGAATTGTTGTTGCAATATTTTTAGTTCAGCCGTGTCTTCAGTAAAATGTGTGGAATGTGGTGTAAGTGCTTTTTCTAAAAAGGCTAGATATGTGCTACTGAGTTGAGTTTTCGGTAGCCCGCCATAATAGATACCAGGCATGTGATGCTGACTATCCCGCCCAGCAATTACATGAGCAAGATATTCATTATATGTTTCATAATATATATGAAAATATAATTGAGCCTGCAGTTTTTCTACAGTGATCGAACCTACAAACCGATTATCAAGCCAATTCTTAAGTTTCTTATTAATGTGTGTTGATGAAATTAGTGGATTCGATGCTTGTTCTATATAGTCAAACCAAGCAGAAGGTAAATGTAGTTGATGTGTCATCACTTCATTCCACCGCACATGATTTAAGCTCTTAATCTTCTGCTCTGTAATTTTAAGATTTAATTTGAGTAAATATTCGCGACGTCTACTTGAACCATTCTGGATCAAAATTCCATCTTGAATAAGCTCGTTAAAATCCATCAGTGCGACGGGTGATAATCCCGTCAAAAGTGACAATAAACATGCTGCAGCGATTGCAGCATCCCTCCAGTGCCCGGATAACTCGGTTCTCAACACATAAACAATTTGCTTCAGTATATCTGGCGCCAAATAATGTGGATTTGTAACAAAAGGAGCATGACGGCGCTGGCGATGCCGCATTAGATGCGTCGCATTATCGCTGAGTATATAATTTAAATTTTTAGACTTTTCATCTTCTGAATAAAACTCCATTTCAGGATCTAATAGATCAACTTCACCCTCTTCATCTTTGTGAAGAGCGGCATCATAAATACTGATCTTTGCGTTATGTCCAATATCTACTTGCTTACCCGTTTTAATTTCACGAAATTTTTTGAGTTCATTTTTCGTCGGCCATTGCAAAACTTTACTTTTTTTTGACTTACGCTGACGATGAACAACACGACGATCATCAAGTCTTTTAAAAATTATTAATAGAGCCGATAAATACTCTATGGCTTGTACTTGTTTGAAATCTTTAATATTAAAAAGTTGATTACGATCCTCCTTTTTCAAGTTACGTTCGTACATGACATAGCGATTTAGTAGCTCACTGCATTCTTGAAATAATTCAGCATGATTAGAATCCAGAACATATCGTGATACATAGCGAAAGAGATCACAAACATGTTTTTGCTTATTCTCAGCTTTATCAATTTTTGCAAATTCTTGATACTGCCGATATGTTAAAAAACTCGCTTGTAGAATCAAATAACGTTCAGACGACAGCTCTTGAGTATTACTAGTAGTCGGGCATGCAAAATAACTTAAAGAAGCTAGATAATAATATTTACCTAATTGTCTAGAACTAGATATATAGCCATATATCTGTTGTGCTTCCTTATTTAGAGCATGGGCTTTTTCACGTAAATCATCTGATAGATCGACAAATTGTGTATTCACAACATGATTGCGTAATAAACAATAATCTTTTTGGAATTTTTCTGCTAAATCTAAGAATTGCTCTTCTGTTTCAATCTTTGGCATATTCGCTTTCGCTTAATTTTTTATCAAATTGCATTGGTTAAATTCATTACGATCTGAACAATTTGGTAAAAGTTGATCTTTTATTGAACTCTTTGTCAGCTTAAAAAATCTAGCAAAAAATTTAGCATCCAGCTCTTTCTGAGCTTTTCTCTCAAAGCACAAGTGTTGCTGTGATTTTTCGATAAAATCATCAAGATTATGTATCAACTGTAAGATTGCAACATAATTAGAATGTACACGTAAGCATGGCTCCGTTTGCATTAATAGCAATATTTTTTGCCAAATTTTCACATAGATTATTTTGAACTTTGCTTGTACTACTACTTTCTGGCTCTGTTTAATCTTTTTGATTTTCAGTAGTTCTGAGTTAATTTTTACTATCTTAAATTGAACATTTTGTCGCTCAAAGCAAAAGGGCATGATAAATTGCCCCATAAATATCTCTATATTTTTTACTAAATAGTCAAATTTTAACATTTTTATCGATATAAAAAATGAGCATATCTTTGTATATTAAAATTCATTTAATTTATCAACTAAATTTTCTCAAAATTACAATTATCAACAAATACATATGGTTTACTTATCATGGGTGGTCTAAATTTTAAAAATTCTTCCACTTTTTTTTAGTTTTCTGTTATTACATGAAACAATACCGTTGTATTACATTTTGAAATGCTGTGTATGCAGCATTGATCAAAAAGATTCTCTGCTATACTTACTTCACGTGTAGCATCAATGGAGTTTCGAAATGCTCAGAACCACTGAACAGAAAAAAAAATATATTCAAGCGACACGTGCGCAAAACTATCAAGCCAGCCTAAAGCTTGAAGGCATTACAACGACAGCTCAAACAACTCAACAAAGTAAAGCTGAAATCTTGCAAAAATATAAGAAGTATTCGCAACCCGAAACTTAGTCAGGTGCATGTATGGATAAATATGGGGAAATGGGTGACAGCCTGTATTGTTACCCTGGCACAAATATCCTAAAGAACAAACTCAATATTCATGATGAACAAATTTTAGAACAAGCTGAACTAGAACTGTCTGGATTGGCAAGTAACTTAATTGAATATGCTGAACCACCTTACGACTTACAATACTTAAAATCAATTCATGCGCAGCTCTTTGGCGACTTATACGACTGGGCAGGAAAGTTAAGACAAATCGATATTTCCAAAGGTGACACCCGTTTTTGTAATTTTTCCCGTATTGAAATTGAAACCAATAAACTACTCAAAACGCTTCAAGAAAAAAAATACTTTCAAGGCTTAGCACCACAACAACTGATTCCTCAACTTGCCGACTTGTATTGTGAGCTTAATGTCATACACCCATTCCGTGAAGGTAATGGACGTACACAACGGATTTTCTTTGAGCATCTGATTGCTCATTGTGGTTATGGTATTGATTGGTCTCGCATTGACTCTCAACAACAATGGATTCAAGCCAATATTGAAGGTTTTTATGGTAATTTAAATCCATTAATTAAGATTTTTGAAATATGCTTTATTCAAAATACCTAAAATTTAAGTAGTCGAAGCCCACAATCCTTAATGAGCCATCATCTTTGCTTCAATCCACTGATTAATTTCCCAAATAAACCAACAATCACGATTCTTAGAAATCTTAATACTCTTCGGGTAATTTAGGATCGTAATATTCAGATTACTTATCCAGAATTGAATAGATCGTTAACTTAGATAGACTTTTAAGCAATGTAACTTGCCGCATGTTTATCAACATATGTCTCAAAAAAGTCTGCCCATACATAGATTTATGGCGTTTAGTGCTTAAATTTCAGATTAATCTTCGTCTGATGACCTGAATGGATGTTACAGATTACATGCAGGTGAATTACTCTGTGGCTGTATCATGGCTTTTGTGCAATCCAATCCATTTGATCCGAATGTTCTCTTTTGCAATAAAGCAGCCTCTTCTGCTTTTCCTGAACCAACGAACTATGTCATTGATTTGATTCAACCGACAACAGTGATGCTGAATCAAATCTCCAAAGAAGGGATTAAATGCAAGAAATGTGGTAAGAAAAAGATAGGGGATGGAAGTTATTATCCGTCTAATTGGAACCAGCCCATGAGTCGAGATCAGTTGAGTAAGAATCATTTTAAATGAATAAGAGAAGGATGGCTTACCTCACTTCTCCGAATAACAATGCTATGCTTTTCAACCAAGGTTATAAATTGGCAACTACATTTCATTCTTCTTCATGCTGGTCCTATAGCCTGTAGACAATTACTACATCATTTGCATTCAATGCTCAATACAGCCTGTCAGCAGAACCGCAGCGATACTTTTTTTCGTGCATACATGTAGTGTTTAAATCCATTCATTTTTCAATGATCCTCTGCCGTTTATCACATTTATGGTCGATCTTTAACCTTATGAAAAATGCACATACCGATCCCTTCAAACTGTCAAATTTATGTATGCATGACATTTAAAGAAAATTATCTGATCAATTTTTTTAGGTAAAATTCATCAAGAAAAAGTTATTATTATTCATAACATCACCAATAACCACATAAAAACAATAATTTAATAAATTATTCTTCCAATTTTTTTATATTTAGTGTTATTACCTCTAAATCCATGTTTACCACCTTCTATTACATAAGTAATTTAGAAGTATCCACGATATAAATTGCTTGCCCTCACACCTCTCCCCTCTCACGCCCAAAAAATTTATACTGAAAGGCAGATTAAGCCCGTTCGAGTTACATATAGCCGCATGCTATATTGAAAGCATTAAGAAAATATCCTCAATATTTATAGGATTTTTAAAGTATGAACTAATTTTCGAAGAACCCTTTCTAAGTAATGTGACCTATTAGGAAAAATGAAAATACTGAAATCTCCGTATCAACAATCAGTCAAAGTACATCCTGATGATTTTCTGTAACCGATACCCAAGGACTATACCTACCCTTCTGATGTGCTGTGCAACAAAGCCCTCCTTAGCCACACTATAGCTATAGATTAATTCCATTATTTTGTGATTTAATTAAATTATTCATTCTTAAGACCCAATTTAATGGATTTATATTTCACTAAACCAGAAGAAGTTGTGACTCTTTTAGGTGAGCGTTTACGTAAGCAACGACTCTTTCTGGAGATGTCTCAAGCTGAGGTAGCAGCACGCGCTGGTGTCGGCGTGAATACAGTTTCGAATCTTGAAGCGGGACGAAATGTATCTGTTGAAAATTTAGTCCGTATTGCAATGGTCTTGGGTCGATTAAACGAACTTCAGGAACTATTTAAACCTCAGCTTAACAGTGTGAATGACATTCTTCGCTATGAGAGTCAAAGTAAGCGCCACCGTATTAAGAGGAAGGGATAATGCTCAATAGACTTAATGTTTATTACAACGGTTGGGGCGAATCATGGTTATGGGGAACGCTGATTAGTTCAACAGCCACGACAGGTAGACCCACCATTGCTTTTGAATATAGTCCAGAAGCAATACAGCAAGGTGTTGAGCTCTCTTCTTACTTGCTGCCTTTAAAAGGTCTACCATTCAGACAAGGTTTTCCTACTCATCAAATGGGACTCCCAGGTCCAGTCTATGACGCTTTACCAGATGGTTGGGGCATGATGTTGATGGATCGATATTTCAAAAAAATTGGCTTAAATTCAGCACGAATTGGACCTTTGGAGCGTCTGACCTATATTAGTAGTCACGCAATGGGTGCCCTCTCCTTTGAACCTTGTGTTGCTGACATGCAAACCTCAGAAAATATCCCTTTACAACAACTAGCCCAGGAAGTTCAAGAAGTACTCAAAGGTGAAGGTGGTGAATTTCTACAGCATTTATTGGTCATGGGTGGCTCCCCTCAAGGTGCCAGACCAAAAGCGTTGGTTTACCGAGATCCTGTCAATTTAGAGTTTTCGACTCAAGATTCTGATCAACATGAAGCCTGGCTGATTAAGTTTCCTGCTCAGCAAGAGCATCCTGAAGTCTGCGCCATTGAAGCCGTCTATGCAGAATGTTTGCGACTTTGTGCAATTGAGACTCCAGATACCCATTTCTTTAATTTGCCCAATGGTTTAACGGCTTTTGCTTCTAAACGATTCGATCGTCAAAATGGTATGCGGATTCCAATGCAGAGTTTGGCTGCATATACAGGAGCAGACTATAAAGTTCCAGGTAGCCTAGACTATCGCAATTTTCTCCGGGCAACCTTGATGTGTACGCAAGATGTACGAGAAAGATTGCATGCTTTTAAACGTGCTGTGTTTAATGTGCTTTTCAATAATCGGGATGACCATACTAAGAACTTTTCATTTCTCATGGAGAAAAATGGTCAATGGAAATTGGCTCCAGCCTATGATGTGACCTTCTGCGAGGGTCCAGGTGGTTATCATCAAATGGACATTATGGGAGAAGCGCTCAATATTTCCCGAAATGACATACATAAACTCGGTACTTCAGAAGCTAATCTGACTACTCTAGAAGTCGATGAGATCATCTTGACCATGCGTGAAATTGCACTTCAATTTAGTCAAATTGCGCAGCGCCTGTATCCCCATCAAATTCGAGAATCTACCCTACAGATGATTCAATCACGGATTCAACAGAATATTGATTTTTTAACTGAAACCTAAGCGTAAATATAAACTAAGCGCCAACCATCAACTGCAAATAGACTTTGATATAGTTAGTCGCTACATAATCTGTAGAACCTGTGAATTAGCTCTCTTTATAATCACGAATATTAGATGGATCACCGCCAAGATATATTCTGCAAACGTGAAATCACTACATCCAGATCGAAAATCACTAAGAAAAAACTGTCACCAAAAAAAGGTCTGCACTATGGATAGATGCAGACCAAACTCTGGATAACTACCAGCACGAGAAATATGTCGCAATTTTGCATAGACATGAATTTGATAAAATCAGCCCAGAAAGCCAGAAATTCATAAAAACTATTTCATCAATCCCCTATAACTTAATCACGTTCATGGTCGATCTTAAATCTTGTGAAAAGTACTCATGCTGACCTAGCCAAACTGTAAAACTCATGTATTCATAGCCTTTAAATGAATCTTTCAATCGGTATATTTAAGGTAAAAACTAGTAATCAGAAGTTATTATCACCCCCATATAAAACAAGGATCAACTTAAAAACAATAACTTAGTAAATTATTCTTCCATTTTTTTTATATTTAGTGTTATCTCATTCACTTGGCTCTGAAAGTTTCTCGCACTGAGTTTATATGCGGACCAATTCGTTGTACGGTAGATTTTAGTTGCTGGCTTCTTCATTCGGAAATTATATTGCTGAATCAGACCTTACAAACAGCTTTGTGCAACAAAGCCGTCTTTAAGTACTTTTTTTAAAGGAAAAATCATCGACTTAAATCTATATTTCCAACAGTGCCACTTTTATCGCTTTAGCACCTCAACTTATTTAAGTGGCGTAACTTACATAACTTATGCATCCCATTTAAGTGACCTCAGTTATAGTATTCCATGTCAGGAATTTGGGCACTGTTGCAAATAGGGATCTGAGTCAATGATTTTCCCTTCAAAAAAGCTTAGAGACCGAAAACTCTATTTACTAGCCAAACTTCTCCTAGAATATTACCGTTATAAAATAATGAAGCTTGTCCTTTGCGTAGAGCACGCATAACCTCAATTCCTTTAATTGTGGCATAAGCCGTTTTCATAGACTTGAATCCCAACGTAGCCTTGATGATCCGTTTGAGCTTGCCATGATCACATTCAATCACGTTATTCTTGTATTTAATCTGTCGATGGTCCAGGTCTTCAGGACACTTTCCTTCCTGTTTTAGTCGCGACAAAGCACGGCCATAGGTATGAGCCTTATCAGTGTTTATGACTCGTGGAATCTGCCATTTTTTGACATGATTCAAAATCTTACCAAGAAAACAATAAGCTGAATGGGTATTTCGTCTAGCAGAAAGATAGAAATCAAGAGTATGGCCACGTTGGTCAACTGCACGGTATAGATATGCCCATTTGCCATTCACTTTTACGTAAGTTTCATCCAGATGCCATAAATGTCGATCTGTAGGATTACGCCAATACCAACGTAAACGTTTTTCCATTTCTGGAGCATAACGCTGAACCCAGCGATAAATTGTGGTGTGATCAACATTCACTCCACGTTCAGCGAGCATTTCCTGAAGTTCACGATAGCTGATGCCATATTTACAATACCAACGAACAGCCCAAAGAA
Source organism: Acinetobacter thutiue (assembly GCF_030385805.1). Classification (NCBI taxonomy): domain Bacteria; kingdom Pseudomonadati; phylum Pseudomonadota; class Gammaproteobacteria; order Moraxellales; family Moraxellaceae; genus Acinetobacter; species Acinetobacter thutiue. Next base: position 19,105 of record NZ_JAUDZE010000016.1, on the reverse strand, counting down.
TGATTTCACCTTGAAAGTGCCGACCGTGGAAGGGATTCATCTGCTGTATCTCGAAATAAATAAGATATTTAGCTTATCATGTCAGCCTATTTGCAACAGTGCCATTAAACTTGCCTCTTCTCAAGGGAAGTACAAAGGCCGGGTACATAAATTGAAAGGCACTGTTGCAAATAGAGATTTGAGTCGATGATGTTCCCTTTAAAAAGTACTTAGAGACCGAAAACCCTGTTGATTAGACACACTTCACCCTGAGGCTGACCATAATAAAATGACGATGCTTGTCCTTTACGTAGTGCACGCATGACTTCAATACCTTTAATTGTGGCATAAGCCGTCTTCATAGATTTGAATCCTAATGTGGCCCTGATGATCCGCTTTAGCTTGCCATGATCACATTCAATCACGTTATTTTTATACTTAATCTGCCTGTGCTCAAGGTCTGGTGGACATTTACCTTCCCGTTTTAACCGTGATAAAGCACGTCTATATGTGGGTGCTTTATCCGTGTTGATCACTTGTGGAATTTGCCACTTCTTCACATTATTTAAAATTTTTCCAAGAAAACAATATGCTGATTTGGTATTACGTCTAGAAGAAAGATAAAAATCAATGGTATCGCCACGTTAATCGACTGCACGATACAGATAAGACCATCGTCCATTCACTTTTACATAGGTTTCATCAATATGCCACGAGCTCAGATCTGTAGGATTACGCCAATACCAGCGTAAACGTTTTTCTATTTCAGGAGCATAACGTTGAACCCAACGGTAAATAGTCGTGTGATCAACATTCACACCCCGTTCGGCCAGCATTTCCTGCAGTTCACGATAGCTAATGCCATATTTACAATACCAGCGCACAGCCCAAAGAATGATTTCGCCCTGAAAATGCCGACCATGGAAAGGATTCATATGCTGCACCTTTAGCTAAAACAGTCTTCAGCTTACCATTCGTGGTTATTTGCAACAGTGCCGCTTAGACTATTTCCAAATATATAAAGTAAAGCCAACAAAACTTTAAATGTATATAAAAAATGGTTAAATAATTGCAAGGGGGGCTTTAAAACGTTTTAATCGTAAAGCATTTCCTAGTACAAATATTGACGAGAGAGCCATTGCACCAGCAGCAAATACAGGAGAAAGTAGCAGTCCAAATTGCGGATAAAGTACACCTGCTGCAATAGGAATCAGAGCTGCATTGTAAACAAATGCCCAAAATAAATTTTCACGAATATTGGTTATAGTCGCTTTGCTTAAAGCGATAGCATTCGGCACTCCTTTCAGGTTGCCAGACATCAAAACCACATCAGCAGCTTCAATAGCTACGTCTGTACCTGTACCTATCGCTAAACCAATATCTGCTTCTGCAAGTGCAGGGGCATCATTAATGCCATCTCCAACATATGCGAGTTTACCATATTGATTTTTTAATTTTTTAACGGCCTCTATTTTACCTTCTGGTAAGACTTCTGCAATAACCTCATCAATACCTAGTTTTTTTGCAATCGCTTGAGCTGTATGACGGTTATCACCTGTAATCATGGCAACCTTTAAACCTAACTGATGTAACGCTTCAATTGCAGCAAATGTTGATTCTTTAATTGGATCTGCTACAGCAATAATGGCAGCAAGTTTCTGGTCAATCGCAACATAGAGAGGGGTTTTTCCTTCTTCTCCCAAACGATCCGAAAATTGAGAAAAAACATTAGGATTCAAACCTAGTTTTTCCATATATCGATCTGCACCAATATGAACCAAATGTTCAGACACCGTTGCTTCTATTCCATAGCCCGTGACTGACTTGAAATCAGCAACAGGAGACAGGATTAATTCCTTATCTATAGCGGCTTGTACAATTGCTCGAGCAATAGGATGCTCAGACTTTGATTCAACGGCTGCCATAAGTGAAAGTACGGCATTGTATTCAAACCCTTCTAAGACATGCAGATCGGTTAAAATTGGTTTCCCTTCAGTCAGGGTCCCTGTTTTATCAACAGCAACCACTTTAGTTTCTTTGAGCAGCTGCAAAGCTTCCCCTTTACGGAATAAAACACCCATTTCAGCACCACGCCCAGTTCCCACCATGATTGATGTAGGCGTTGCAAGTCCCATTGCACAAGGACATGCAATAATGAGTACCGCAACTGCATTAACTAAGCTAAACGTTAGGGCGGGCTCAGGGCCGAAGATAAACCAAGTAATAAAAGTTAAAAGAGAGAGACCCATTACTACAGGTACAAACCACATGGTAATTTTATCAACCAATGCCTGAATAGGCAGCTTGGAACCCTGTGCCTGTTCAACCATTCGGATGATTTGAGAAAGCACTGATGAACTACCAACAGAGGTGGCTTTGATATTTAAGCTGCCACTTTGGTTAATTGTTCCTCCTACCACAGTAGAGCCTATCGTTTTTTCAACGGGCATAGGCTCGCCAGTAATCATGGATTCATCAATAAAACTTTGGCCGTGAATAACTTCACCATCGACAGGGATACGCTCGCCTGGTCTAATCTCTACAATCGTTCCTGTTTGAACTTCGGCAATCGGAACTTCTATCACCTGATTATTGAGCTGTATTCTGGCAACTTTAGGCTGCATTCCAACTAGATGTTGAATTGCTAAAGACGTTCGGCCTTTTGCCTTGGCTTCAAAAAATCTACCTAATAGAATTAAAGTGATAATAACCGCTGCAGCTTCATAATAAACATTGACCGTGCCTTGTGGCAGGACACTTGGAAAGAAAGTAGCAACCACTGAATAAAGATAAGCAGCCAATGTTCCTACAGCCACCAAGGAATTCATGTCTGGTGCTAAGCGGAATAAGCTTGGGATGCCCTTTTTAAAGAAGCGTCGGCCTGGAAAAATTAATGCTACTGTGGTCAAGAAAAATTGCATTAACCAGCTATTTTGTTGGCCAATGTTATCCATCATAAACGTATGAAAGGCGGGAATCAGGTGTGATCCCATTTCTAAAATAAAAACGGGTAGAGTCAATAAGACTGACAAAATTAAATCTTTTTTAAGTTTTTCTAATTCAATATTTTTTTTATCTTGAAAGCTTTCCGTAGTTTGATGAACTGACTTTGCTTCAAACCCTGCTTTGGTGACAGCCTGAATTAACGAGTCACGAGTGACAGATGAGCTTGCCTGAATAGTCGCTTTTTCAGTAGCCAGATTTACATGAGCTGATTCCACACCCTCAACAGATTTTAAGGCCTTTTCTACTCGACCTACACAAGAAGCACATGACATACCCTCAATCGTAAGCTCTATTGGTTGCAGCGCTTCCACTTCGTAGCCTGCTTTTTCTACGGCTTTAATTAAAGTAGCGCGATCAAGTGGTTGATGCGCATAAATGACTGCTTTTTCGGTAGCCAGATTTACATGAGCCGATTCAACACCCTCAACAGATTTTAAAGCTTTTTCCACACGGCCTACACAAGAAGCACATGTCATCCCCTCAATCTCTAATGTTTCACTGTAGTGTGGCGTATCAGTCATTTCGGTACTCATATACGATCTCTATCATTTAGATATGCTGAGTTCTATATGCGAAGATCAGCTCGAACCAAGATTAGGGGGAATTCAGGGATTACTTTTATTTCAAGCAAGTACAGGTTTTATCTGTACGATGAGGAAAATAAGAGAGAGTAAAAGTGGTAAGGAATTCCCACTGTTACTCTAACAGAGATTAAGCAGGATCAGCTGTAAATCCACGCTCACTGAGAGTGGCAATGACTTGATCCTGACTCACCGTTGTGTTGATTTCAACAATACGGTTTTGTAAATCAATATCGAGTGAGGCATTCGAGTCGAGCTCTTTAATTGCGGTAGTAATGCCGCGTGCACAACCACCACAAGTCATATTAGCGATGTGAAATTTCATATGTTGCTCCTTTTTAACAAAACATTTGTTTAAAACATTAGAACAGTAACTCTAAACTTTCACCATACAACCAGCCTTTTTCTGAATCAGTTACTCGCTGTAACTTGGTCTGTTTACAACCTTACAGTTTTCTTCAGAGTATTCCAAAGAAGAGTGTTCTAATGACTACAGTAAAAGTACTTAACCAACATTAATGTGACTTTAAAATGACATTTTTGTCATCTACGATCACTCTGAAATTTATAAGATTAGTTATTTCAATCAATGGTAGTGAACTGAATAGATGAGACCGTTATGGGTTGAAGATAAGCTAAAAACCGGTGACTACCTTTATGTATAATGCCTCATGATGCGATTTTACTGTTCTGATTGAACCGTACCGGGTTTGTCGGAGACTTTTTTATTTAAGTTAGGCCACCTGACCTAACGGGTTAATCTTATCATAGTACATTGCTTCAAACTCAAAAGGCGATACATAACCCAGTGCACTGTGTACACGCTTTTTATTGAACCAATCTACCCAGTTTAGTGTCGCAAGTTGTACATCTGCTAAACCTTGCCAATCTGCTTTTAAATATTCAATCACCTCTGTTTTGTATAAGCCATTCACCGTTTCAGCCAAAGCATTATCGTATGAATCACCAGTCGTACCGACTGATGCTCGTAAATTTGCAGCTTCTAAACGATTGGTATAGCGAATAGAAAGATATTGAACACCTCTATCGGAATGATGAATCACATTCTTTGGCATGCCTCGGTCGTGCAATGCTTGCTCTAATGCATCGAGCACCATATCTGTATTCATCCGTGTAGATACTTTCCATCCAACAATTGCTCGTGAGAACACATCAATAATAAAGGCGGTATAGACCCAGCCTGAATGAGTTTGAATATACGTAAAGTCACTCACCTGAGAAGCACTGCTTCGCAAGGGTCAGGATGATCAGCATTAAAATTACGTTTCACTAAATCATGTGCTCTTTTTTGATCATCTCGGCTACGGGTGGTTTGTTTATTCTTACCACGCCAAACACCTTGTATACCTACCTTCTGCATCAATCGAGCAACTGTACAACGTGCAATAACATAACCCTCACGTTTCAATTTTTGCCAAACTTTACGTACACCATATCGACCTGAACTTTCTTTCCAAATACGTTTGATTTGCTCTGCATGATGTAAATCATGCAGAGCACGTTTCGCTCGATGTTCTGGGTTATCAACGAGATCTAAAGCCCGATAATAGGTTGAAGCTGCGATCGGTAAAATTCTACAAATCGCATCAACACCATATCGATCTTTATTGTTATGGATAAAATCCACCATTATTTGTGTGGGCGGTCGAGCTCCGCCTGGGCGAAAAAAGCGGCTGCTTTACGTAGAATCTCATTGGCGCGTTGCAGTTCTTTATTTTCGCGTTCGAGTTGTTTGATACGTTCTTGGTCTGAAAGCTGCTGTACTTTAACTGGATTTTGTTTATCTAAATATTTTTGATACCAAACACGAAGTGTTTCAGGAGTACAACCAATCTTAGGCGCAATTGCTGTGATCGCAGCCCAATTCGATGGATAATCTTTTTCGGATTCAATCAATAATTGAACCGCTCTATCTCTGATTTCAGGGGTGTATTTTACTTTTTTCATCGGGACATTCTCTCAAGAAAAGTGGTCTCCGACAAACCCGGTACGGTTCAGATTGTCGTAAGTTGGCAGTCCAGTAGAAACTTTATTGCTCAGCTACAAAAGATAAATGCAGTAATGTTAAATTTCCTCAATTCCCTTATTTTGAAATTCTCTTATTCAATACCCACGACAGTGGTTATATAGCCTGTTGTTAATAGAATTGATAGACCTAATAACATCTCAAATAAAATGGCATGACTAAGGTGTTTAGCGAATTTAGGATGTTGAAGACGCGGGGTGAAATACCATTTGTTGAAGGCAGCTAAAAGTAGAATACCTATAACAAAAAACATTTTAACCATGAAACCATAGCCATATGCAGTATTGATTAAGGTATTAAAATCTTTAATTAAAAGAAGAGCTACACTAGCGCCACAGGCGATTAATATCCCAACAATGAAAGCAGCAATACGTCCAAATACATGCATGCGATCTTTTAAAGGTAAACCACTTATTTCCCGGCTGGTTTTCCATAACGGATATAAAGACCCCATCCATAACGACATAACTAGAATATGGATTGATAATAAAATTTGAGCAAGTAAGGTTAAATTAGCGACATGTCCGAGCTGGGAAAAACTAAAAATAATCGGGATAAGTAAAATACAAAATATTGAACTTTCAATTATAGAAAAATGACCTTTGTTCCTGTTAAGTTTAACCACCATGAGAAGAAGTAAAAGAGCAAAACTAATAGAACGAAGAACGTATATATACCCCGTCGGAGTATTAACCAATATATTAATATACGTGGGGTCCACCATACCTGTAATACCAGTATTGGCAAAACTACCAATCAGAATAAAAAATCCCAAGGTACTGGAAATTAGGCCTAATCCAGCGCCAATTGTAATATATTTAAGAATCGATTCTTTTAGTTCAAGATATTGTCTAAGTAAAAAATAGCAAAAGGCTCCACCAACGACAAAAGCTACACTTAAATATAAAATAACCTTAGTTAACCAAGTGGCCCACATCCAATATTCAGAAATCATTATTTTTGTCCATTCTAGAACAACATGCCAGCACCTCACTGACATGTTGAAAGGTAATCAATTCTTATTTAGTTGATTTGATAGTGAAACTATATTCACCATTCATGTTGTGACCATCTTTCCCCATTGTTGTCCAGACAACGGTATATTTACCTTTTTTCAGTTTCGGAAGAGCGACATCAAAGGATTTCTTTAAGTCATGAGTAACTTTATATTTTAAAGGAACATCTCTTCGCTGAGCATCCAGTAACTTAATATTCATCAACATAACCTCTGCACCAAAGTTAAGGGTCAAGTTCTTTGGTTGACTAAGGATAGATGCATTTTCCGCAGGAATCGCACTCACTAAACTCACATGAGCGAACGTAGTTGTAGTAGCCACAATCATCGTTGCAGCTACTACAACATTACGTAGAGCAGTCATTTTATTTTGAAATAATTTCATTTACGTTTCCTCTTGATTCGTTAGTTCATTAGAGATGACTTTATAAAATCTATATTTAATGAGACCACATCATCTCCTCTTATATTTCAATTATTAGTGAGAGACAGAAACAGAGCGATGACTTCAAAATTACATTTTTGTCATTTTTAAAATTTAAAATCTTTAACTATTAAAATAATCTTATTGAAAAATAATGATCATTTAACAAACAAATTATGTAGGTGGTTGATTTATGAAATGTAGTAATCATTTTGTCTAAGAAAATAGTAGCTATTTAATTTTTTATATTTTATTTTAAATATAAACATGTTATGTTTAATTTGATCTAATATAAATTTGTGGGCTAAGCACATGACTCAAACACGTCCAAGAATGACCAAATTATTTGAACAGCTTGGTTTAGCTTCTACTGAAGAAGCAATTGCAAAATTCATAGAGAGCCATCAGCTAGCTGGAGATGTTTTTTTAACACAAGCAATTTTTTGGACTGATGCTCAACGTCATTTTTTAGAAGAAAAACTACACTCTGATGGTGAATGGACGACAGTGATTGATCAATTAAATGAGTCTTTACATGAAAATTCAGTAAAATAATTTTCCGTTAGTATTAAGGATCTACATTCTTCCCTGCATTGAATACAACTCATTCATACAGTAGTACTGTTTTGGAGATGGAATCTCTATTATATAAGTAGTAGATTCCTTACTCTGAAATTTGGATTATAAACCCTAATATTAAAAATAATCTTCTTTACCTTCTATCGGCTTTGTTGCATAAATATGTAAGCATCTGATTTAAATAAATTTAATTTTGGATCAAAAAATAATCAAAACTTCTAAAATCATATAGTTATGAAATCTTTGTGCAACAAAGCCCCTTCTATCTAATAAATATACCAATAAGTTTAATAATTAAATTATCCACCCTTTTTTCTATAAAAAACTATTTTGATCAACTGTATTTTTTCTTTAAAGGAATAACAGTGTAAATTACATTAAGAATGTGTCTCTAACTAGCCTTGGAGTCATCTAATCATTTCATTTTTATTTTTTTAAGCACATAAAATCATAACAACTTTAATAGTTTTAAAAGATTAATATTAAATAAAATTTTTGTCATCTCAGCATAGACTATATATTTCGAGAAGATCTCAAAATTACATTTTTGTCATTTTTAAAAATAATTAATTAATAGTGCTAAAATTTTTAAGAGAGACAGAGAATAACCAAAAATTTCATCAGTTTAGTAGTCAAATTCCTAGTCTCTGTTCAGTACTAAAACATAGCTTTTACTTCCAAATTATTTAAAGGAAAAAATTATGATGAAATTCAAAAACATTTTTTTGGGCTTATGTATCGCAGCCGCGTCATTGAATACATTTGCACAGCAATCCGATGAACACAAAGATCACCACCCTGAAAAAACAGCACCATCTGCAGTAACAATTAAGCAAACAGTTACCAGCACCACTGCTACAGATAAAATGGCTGCAATGGATCAACACATGAAGGCGATGCAAGCCATGCATGAGAAGATGATGGCTGCAAAAACCCCACAAGAACGTCAGAAACTTATGGCTGAGCACATGAAACTCATGCAAGGAGGTATGAGTATGATGAAACAGATGGACAGCCAAAGCATGAATGCAAATATGGCTGACCGTCAGCAGATGATGGAAAAACGTATGGACATGATGCAATCCATGATGCAGATGATGATGGACTGTATGCCTCCCTCCACAACTAAATAATTACCCATGAATTAGAGAGGGAAGCACCATGAACCATCAACCTCAAGAACATAATTCAGTACCTAACTTTTGGTCTACACGTTATGCCATCGGCCTATTCGTGATTGGTGGTGTGGCAGCCTATTTTCTCTTAACCGAGCATTTGGCCCATGTCGTTGGTGTTTTACCCTTTTTACTCCTTTTAGCATGCCCACTCATGCATATTTTTATGCATGGTGGTCATGGACATCACCATCATCAACAGAAAAATCCAGACACATCAGATAATAAAAAATCACGCGAACCAGGAGACCCCTCATGAATCATGCGGAATCGGCTTATGGTTTATGGACGCTGGTTATCATTAACTCAGCAGTTTTTATCATGTTCGCTTTCAGTTTTTTTAGACCTTCCACTGCGCGCGATTGGCGTACATTTGGGGCCTTTTCGGCTTTTATCATTGCTCTATTTGTCGAAATGTATGGTTTTCCTTTAACCATTTACCTGTTATCTGGTTGGCTTCAAACTCGCTTCCCTCAACTTGACTTACTTTCTCATAATGCAGGTCACTTGTGGTCAACGCTATTAGGTGAAAAAGGTGATCCACATTTTGGCATTTTGCATATCGCCAGTTACGTTTTCTTGGGCTATGGATTTTACCTGTTATCAACGTCATGGCACGTGCTGTACAACGCGCAACGTCAGCATTCTTTAGCGATCACAGGCCCTTATGCACGTATACGTCACCCACAATACGTGGCTTTTGTGATGATCTTGCTGGGTTTTTTATTGCAATGGCCAACTTTACTGACACTGATTATGTTTCCAATCCTACTCTTAATGTACAGCCGCTTGGCAATTAAGGAAGAGGCTGAAATGAGTAAACAGTTTGGCGCTGTCTATGACAGCTATGCTCAACAGACTCCGAGATTTATTCCAAAATTCGGCCATAAAACCACTTTTCCATAAGAGAATTATTTATGTCAGATCAAAAAAATCATAACCAGGACCATATGGCACAGGCTACAACAGACGTACTGAAAGACCCAGTCTGTGGTATGACCGTCACTGAAGAATCGAAATACCATGAGGAATTTAAGGGGAAAACTTACTTTTTTTGCAGTGATAAATGTCAATCAAAGTTTCATAGCAGCCCGGTGCAATATATCGCTAAACCCGCAACGACGACTGCCGATGCACATACACAGCATCATCAGACTGTTCAACACGTTAATGCGGCAAGCACAACAGGTACGACCATCTATACATGCCCAATGCATCCAGAAATCAGGCAAGATCATCCTGGAAACTGTCCTAAATGCGGAATGACACTGGAGCCACTCATTCCTGAATTAGAGGAAGATGATAATCCGGAGTTACGTGATTTCCGCCGACGCTTCTGGTGGACACTGCCATTGACCATCATCGTGACTTTTTTGGCGATGTTTGGTCATCAAATGAACCTGTTCAATATGGCTGTTCAGAGCTGGATTGAACTGGTGTTGTCACTCCCAATTGTACTTTGGGCAGGTTGGCCATTTTTTTCCCGGGGTTGGCAATCGGTTGTGAATCGCAGCCCGAACATGTGGACGCTGATTGGTTTGGGCACTGGAGCTGCATTTATTTATAGTGTGGTCGCAACCATTGCACCGCAAATCTTCCCAGACTCATTTATTTCCATGGGTCGTGTCGCTGTTTACTTTGAAGCTTCAGCGGTCATCATTTCATTGACCCTACTGGGACAAATATTGGAGTTAAAAGCACGTTCGCAAACTTCTGCTGCAATTAAGTCACTCCTTGGGCTCGCTCCTAAAACAGCTCGCCGAATCCTGCCTGATGGAACTGAAGAAGATGTTCCTCTAACGCATGTCCATGTAGGAGATTTACTCAGAATTCGCCCAGGTGAAAAAGTGCCTGTGGATGGTGTAATCACTGAAGGAAGTAGTTCAGTGGATGAATCGATGCTGACAGGTGAACCTTTACCTATCACTAAACGTATCGGCGATAAAGTCATTGGAGCTACCCTGAATACCAATGGTTCATTGATCATGCGTTCAGAGAAAATTGGTTCAAGTACCATGTTATCCCAGATCGTACAGATGGTGGCGCAAGCTCAACGATCGAGAGCACCAATGCAACGTATGGCTGATCAGGTAGCAGGTTGGTTCGTCATGGCTGTAGTGACCATTGCCTTGCTTACCTTCTTTGGATGGGGACTATTCGGCCCAGAAGAATCAAGCTGGGTTTATGCATTAATCAATGCTGTGGCAGTACTCATTATTGCCTGTCCTTGTGCACTAGGCTTGGCAACTCCAATGTCTATCATGGTTGCGACGGGTCAAGGTGCTACTCATGGTGTGCTGTTCCGTGATGCAGCAGCCATTGAGAATCTACGCAAGATTGACACACTAATCATCGATAAAACAGGTACGTTAACTGAAGGACGCCCTGTATTCGATCGTGTAGTTGCCGCATCAGATTTTGACGAATCTGAAGTATTACGTTTAGCCGCCAGTCTTGATCAAGGCAGTGAACACCCGCTAGCCGAAGCGATTGTAAACGCAGCACACGAACGTGGCCTGTCTCTTGAAACACCAGATAATTTTGAATCGGGCTCAGGGATTGGTGTTCGAGGTCAAGTGGGCGATCGTCAGTTAGCTTTGGGCAACACAGCACTGATGGAGCAATTGGGTATCTCGGTACAATCTCTGATTCCGCAAGCCGAAGAGCTGCGTTCGGAAGGTGCAAGTGTGATGCATCTAGCCATCAATGGTGAATTGGCCGGTCTGCTTGCAGTATCCGATCCCATCAAAAAAAATACCCCAGAAGCACTTGCCACCCTGAAGGAAGCGGGTCTACGTATCGTGATGGCAACAGGAGATGGTCTCACCACTGCCCGTTCAGTCGCAGCACGTCTAGGCATTGATGAGGTACATGGCGAAGTCAAACCCGCAGATAAACTAGAACTGGTCAGCAAATTGCAGAAGGAAGGTCGCATCGTGGCTATGGCTGGTGATGGCATCAATGATGCACCAGCCTTGGCTAAAGCTGATGTCGGTATCGCTATGGGAACCGGGACTGATGTTGCAATGAATAGTGCCCAAGTTACGCTGGTCAAGGGAGATTTACGAGGGATTGCTGTTGCCCGTTCACTTTCGGAAGCTACTGTCGGCAACATGAAACAGAACCTCATGTTTGCTTTCCTTTACAATGCTTTGGGTATCCCTATCGCGGCTGGCGTACTATATCCATTTACCGGTTGGTTGTTGTCACCGATGATTGCCGCCTTGGCTATGAGTTTGAGTTCAGCTTCAGTCATCACGAATGCCCTTCGCCTGCGAAATAAAAAGTTATGATAGAGAGTTCTTTTCTTCCACCAGATGTACCAGGTCTTATTGCAGCACTTGCCATCGGCCTGCTCATTGGTTTAGAACGAGGATGGCACGATCGTGAATTGCCCGAGGGCAGCCGAGTAGCAGGCCTACGTACCTTCACATTGACAGGATTGCTCGGAGGAGTGCTCGGTCATTTACAACCAAACTTCGGGCCTTGGCCGCTGGTCGCGGCCGTATTAGGGCTTTCCTTATTATTAACAGTGTCCTACGCGCGTACCGCAAAAATTTCCGGTAATTTAAGCGCTACCACGACGATCGCGATGCTGTTGACATTAGTTTTAGGTGCATATGCATCCCATGGTAATGTTACTTTAGCATTAACCGCGGCTGTAATCGTCGCTGTATTTTTGGATCTCAAGCCAACCTTACACGGTTGGCTACGCTTGATCGAACATCGTGAATTAACCGCATCTCTACAGTTACTGGTACTTTCTGTCGTTATATTACCTTACTTACCCAATACGGGTCTGGGACCTTTTGCTGCATTAAATCCTTACCAGTTATGGTGGGCAGTGATCCTGATTGCCGGACTCTCTCTGGCAGGTCATTTTGCCATGCGGCTTACCGGTTCAGAAAGAGGCATATTCTGGACAGGTCTATTGGGTGGTTTGGCATCTTCTACAGCTGCAACTGTCGCACTGGCACGCTATACACGCCAGCACCCCGTCATGGTCAGTGCTGCTATTTCTGGAACATTGGCTGCCTGTGGCATCATGTTTTTTCGTATGGTTGTGCTGATAGGCGTCATTGAGCCAGCATTGCTAAGCACTTTTGGTGGTGCAATGATGATCGCGGGAATCCTTCTGCTGGGTATGGCATTGTGGAGACAACGCCAAATTACCAGCGCTGAAAACAACGATCGAACAATAGAAGCAATGGCTCCTTTTGATCTTGGGACAGCATTCAGCTTCGCTGCTTTCCTGGCTGTCATGGCAGTCTTGGTCCCGGCAGCAAAACAATGGTTGGGCACCAGCGGCATCTTCGTATTATCGACTATTTCTGGGCTAGCAGACGTAGATGCTATTTTAGTCTCACTTGCCCGCCTGCATAGTACTGAAGGCTTAACAACAAATGTGGCTGCTGTCGCGCTAGGGCTGGCCACACTGAGCAACATGTTAAGCAAAGCGACAATTGCATGGATGACAGGGGGGGCACAGTTTGGCCGAGCTATCATATTTGGCTACACAATTGCCATGATAGGTGCTGGCGTAGCTCTGGCTCTCAGTTTGAGCTTTATGTAAGGTCAACTCGGGTAAATGGAAGAGGTTCAAAAAATGAGTTAAAATGATTCCCCTTGCATGGATTCACTTTGAAAAACAATGGTAAAAATGATTCGACCATTGAGGGATTCAGCCTGGATGGTCGCCCCAAGCATATCAAGAATAGATTTTGTTATCGCGAGCCCTAAGCCGGTTCCTTCTTCTGTTCTTTGTCTAGATGCATCTGTTCGATAAAATCGATCAAATAACCTGGATAGTTGTTCAGGAGAGATTTCAGGGCCTTCATTTTCAATTGAAAATATTGTGTTATCTAAATTCTGTTGAAGTTTTATGCGTATTGTAGAATTCTTATTTCCATATTTAACTGCATTAGATAATAGATTGCTGAGTGCTCGACGTAACATAGCAGGATCACCTTTGACATTTCCAGATCCTGTTTGTTGAAGCGTCATATTTTTTTCGGCAGCTAGCGCATCATAGAAATCAAATAAGGCTGTAACTTCTTTAACCAGGTCAATATTCTGTAAGTTCTGTAAATTTAAGTCATGTTCTGCTTTTGCCAAGAAAAGCATATCGGACACCATTCGAGCCAAACGTTCAAATTCTTCTAAATTAGAAAATAGTATTTCTTGATAAGTACCAATATCTCGGTTACGGGCGAGACATACTTGAGTTTGGGTCATTAAATTATTAATCGGTGTTCTAATTTCATGTGCTAAATCAGATGAAAAATCGGAAAGTTTTTCTAAAGCTGACTCTAGTCTGTCCAGCATAGCATTGAAGGCGATTGCCAATGATTTTAGTTCGGTTGGTGTATGCTCAACTTCTAAACGTTCTGAAAGATGTTGAGCAGAAATTCCTTGTGCGACCTTAGCCATTTTTTGCACTGGTCTTAAACCTCTCCAGGTTGCAAACCAACCTAAAAACATTAAACAAATTGTACCAGCCAAACCAATATACAAAAGTTGACGCTTAAAATCTTTTAGAAAATGTAGATGTTCTGATGTATCGATCCCAACAATAATTCGTACAGATTGTATTTCAGAATTTCTATTTATACCTGTAGTGTAGATCATGCCACGATAGGTCTTATTTTGAACTTGCCATTTAATCCATGAATTATTTGCTGACTTGATTAAATTTTGAGTATTAATGATTGAGGATGCTGAACTAAATAAAACTTTACCTGTCGGTCGTTCTATTTGGACCATAAGATCATGGTGTCCAACTAACGCATCTCTTAAATAAAGATCAAGTTCTGGAGAATTTTTAGGATGCTGTTGGAGAAGATTCTGAATAAGCTGGATTTTACCTTCTAATTGGGTACGATCTTGCGTTTCAAAATGATGCATCACTAATTTATGGATGAAAAACCCCATCATAATGAGAATGCATATAGTCGATAATGAGAAAATAATACCAATACGAAAACTGATAGATTTGAATAATTTATTATTCATCTTCTACCTCTAATACATACCCCATTCCTCGAATATTCTGAATTAACTTAGGGGTAAAATTACTATCTACTTTATTTCTTAATCGTTTAATAGCGACTTCAACTACATTTGTATCACTATCAAAGTTCATATCCCAAATTTGAGATGCAATAAGTGTTCTTGGTAGAATTTCACCTCTTCTACGCATAAAAAGCTCCATAAGCGCAAATTCTTTAGCCGTCAGATCAATGCGTTGACCTGCTCGTGTTACCCGACGTTTTCTCAAATCAAGTTCTAAATCAGCAATCTTAATAATATTATTATCTTCTCTTTGTTGCCCTCGTCTAAGGAGCGTTTTTATTCGAGCTAGAAGCTCTGCAAAAGCAAAAGGCTTAACTAAATAATCATCAGCGCCTAGCTCTAATCCTTTTACTCGATCTTCGATTTGATCTCGGGCGGTAAGAAAAAGAATGGGCATTGTTTTACCGCTGCTACGAATATCATTGATAATATTCCAACCATTTAGTCCAGGTAACATCACGTCTAAAATAATTAAGTCATACTCTTCAGAAAGAGCTTGATGTTTACCCGTTAACCCATCTGTAACCCAGTCCGTAATATAGCCAGCTTCGGATAAACCTTGCTTGAGATAATCACCAGTTTTTTGTTCATCTTCAACTAATAGTATTCTCATTTCCGAATCCTAAGTCATTCATTAAAACTATAATAACGTTATAAAACATCTGATCGAGATAGATTACAAAAATGTCATTTTCAAGTCACTTAGATGTTCAGTGCTTCACTTTATTGTAGTAGCAAGAAATTAACTTTTAGAGAAACTTATGAAAACTGTAGTGCGTCGTAGTCTAACAATTTTAATGTGTGCTGGAACTTTAATTGCTGGTACTCAATCTTGGGCAAAAGATGTATCAACCTCAAGTGCCACTAAAACGGTAAAAGCACAGGAACCTTGTACAAAACCTTGTAAAATGGAAAAAGATGACAAGACTCAGCAAGATCATAGTCAACATCAGTCTCCTAACTCATCTGACATGTCAAAAATGGATCATGCTATGATGAATATGGACCATTCTAAAATGGATCATTCAAAGATGAATATGCCTAGTAGCAATAAATAATTTTATAAATAGCGAGAAAGAAGTATTAAAGTTTATACTAAATATTTGCTTTATTACTTCAATCTTGACCTTTCTAAAGGTGAGATAGAATGTCAAATAAGTTAAGTCATGTACTCTTAATTGGAGTTGGTTTATTTTCATCAACTTGGGTAATGGCGGCAGTTAAAGAATATGATTTAACAATCGCTGAACAAACTGTAAATATCACAGGAAAACCAGTTGAGAGAATTACTGTAAATGGTAAATTCGTTGCACCACTTCTTGAATTTGAAGAAGGTGATGAGGCCGTTATCCGTGTTCACAATAAGTTAAAAAATCAGGACTCTTCAATCCATTGGCATGGCTTATTATTACCTGGAATTATGGATGGTGTACCTGGATTTAACAAATTTCATGGCATTGCCCCTAATACAACTTATGAATATAAGTTTAAAGTCCGCCAAAATGGTACTTATTGGTATCATTCACATAGTAAAGGACAAGAACAAGACGGTTTATATGGTGCTTTTGTTATTTATCCTAAAGATAAAACTCCACTAACAGCTGCTGAAAAAACCGATAAAGATTACGTTGTTTTGCTTTCTGATTTTCATAATTCAACAAGTGATCAAATTATGAAAAATCTTAAAAAAGAAGCAGATTACTATCAGAACCGTCGCGAAACAGTATTCGATGTATTAAAACAAGTTAAACGTGATGGATTAAAGGCAACTTGGCAAGACCGCTCTATGTGGAATCAGATGCGGATGTTGAAAACAGATATGTCCGATGTGACTGGTTATACATTTTTAATGAATGGCAAAACACCTCAGCAAAACTGGACCGGTAATTTTAAAGCTGGAGAAAAAGTTCGCCTTCGTTTTATTAATGCTTCCGCTATGTCATTCTTTGATGTACGCATTCCAAACCTAAAAATGACTGTAGTCAGTGCTGATGGTCAACCTGTAAAGCCCGTTCCTGTAGATGAGTTCCGTATTGGTACTGCTGAAACCTATGATGTCATTGTGGAACCAAAACAAGCACATTACCAAATTGAAGCTGAATCTATTGATCGTACCGGTTTTTCAGTGGGAACATTACATGAAGAAAGCAGCCCAGCAGTCAAACAAATTGAGATGCCTAAATCTCGCCCTCGTTCTTTATTGACTATGGAAGATATGGGAATGAATCATGATATGTCTTCTATGAAAGGCATGAATCACGATATGTCTTCTATGAAAGGTATGGATCATGATATGTCTTCTATGAAAGGCATGAATCACGATATGTCTTCTATGAAAGGTATGGATCATGATATGTCTTCAATGAAAGATATGAATCATGATATGTCTTCTATGAAAGGCATGAATCACGATATGTCTTCTATGAAAGGTATGAATCATGATATGTCTTCTATGAAAGGTATGGATCATGATATGTCTTCTATGAAAGGCATGAATCATGATATGTCTTCTATGAAAGGCATGAATCACGATATGTCTTCTATGAAAGGTATGGATCATGATATGTCTTCTATGAAAGGTATGGATCATGATATGCCGATGAATAGCGCTACTGTCAAGGCGGCTTCAGACAAGAATGATAATACCGTATTTGGATGGGCAAATGCTTCAACACCTGAAGGTAATAAAGCATTGCAATATAGTGATTTGCAATCGTTAGATCCTCAAAAAGACACTCGTGCCCCTGAACGTGAAATGGAAATCCGTCTTGGTGGGAATATGGAGCGCTACATTTGGACAATTAATGGTAAGAAGTTTAATGAAACAGAACCATTCAAAGTGAAATATGGGGAACGTATACGCTTGAAATTTGTGAATGACAGTATGATGGCTCACCCAATGCACTTGCACGGTATGTTTATGCAGCTTGAAAATGGTCAAGATCCAAGTAATATGCCAAATAAACACACGATCATTGTGCCACCAGGGAAAACAGTTACAACTTTACTTACTGCTGATGAATTAGGTGAATGGGCTATCCACTGCCATTTGTTATATCACATGGCAGCTGGAATGATGAACAAACTCATTGTGGCAAATGTAGATAGCAATGATGTTGATTCAAAAAGTATCGTTGCCCAACCCCATGCAAATGATAAGGGAGTGAATCAACATGCAAACCACTAAAAAACTTTTTTCAAAAACACTTTTATCAGTTGCTTTAATTGGTTTAGCAGGTATGGCATTTGCGAATGATAATTCGACTGAAAATCTAAATAAGAGTACTTCAAGTATGAATGTGCTTTTAAGAGAATCAGGCGGATTAGGTTATGTTGAACGCAATGTTGCTCAAAAAACTTCAAAAGACAAAGGAATTGAAACTTTAACTCTTAGCCAAAATCATGATAAACATCTGAACGAGCATGGTGGGCAGATTTACCAAACAACTAAATTTTCCAATGAGTGGATAGTTGATAAAGATGGTAAAGGCAGTTTAGGTTCGAGTTTCGAAACATTGATTGGAACAGATGAAAATCGAATGTTTGTTGAAGCCAATCTGAATAAAGCAGAGAGTAATGATCCCAATTATGATGTATCAGCTCTTTACAGTAGAAATGTTGCACCATTTTGGGATGTTCAAGCTGGGGTAAGGTATAGTGAGGACAAAAATAACCGTAATAGTAATCGCATTGATGGCGTTATTGGATTATTAGGTCTTGCTCCTTATTTCTTTGAGACAAAAGCTTACCTTTATGGTGGTGAAAATAATTTTTGGGGAGCCAGTTTTGAGTTTGATCGAGATTTATTACTCACTCAAAAGCTAATTACTCAGCCATATATTGCAGCAGATATTGTGCTTAATGATAATTCTGATTTTGCTGCAAAGTCAGGTTTGTCTGAGTTAAAGACAGGTATAAAAACTCGTTACGAGATTAATAAGCGTATCAGACCATTTGTTGATGTCGCTTATCAATATGAAAAAGGGCAGAAATTAACAACTTTTCAAGAAGCTACAGATTCTGAAAAGGGGTGGTTATACGGGGCAGGTATTGAATTAGTTTTCTAATTTTGTCTCGATATTAAAAATAGCAGTCTTAAGGCCATTGCTGTCCCACAATTTTTCACAAGAGGAAGCTCATTTGAGCTTCCTCTTGTTTTATGGGTATTTTATCGGGTGAAAATAAAGCTTTTAAAGTTCTTCTTTCAAACAAATTCACTTGAATTAT
>NZ_JAUDZE010000015.1:0-46515 GCF_030385805.1 Acinetobacter thutiue | reverse complement strand
GTTGTCCATCATTTGTATGAAAGAAGTGGTTAACCACTTCCAACTTAAACTCAACAGTACGTTTCAACCTGCTCATGAGTTACACCCCTAGTAGTGGATTTATGTCCAACTTTCGGGGTGCAGTTCATTTGAGCGGGTTTTTTTATGCATGGCGTTTTTCAACACTTAAGATTTAGCTGGAGTTCTTTCCAAATCTCCCTGTCTTAATATCGTCATAGGCCTGTAGAATTTCATCATAGGTGTTCATGACAAAAGGGCCATGACCATTGATGGGTTCATGTAGGGGCTGGGCAGATAGAAATAGTACATCGCAATTTTCCAGTGCCGTGATTTCAACATCTGTACCTAAGGCTGACATAACTGCCATTCCTTGTTCTTCTAAAAGGTCTTCATCAGTCGCAAACCGAACTTTGCCTCTACGCAAATAAACCAGCGTTGTGTCACCTTGACTGGCTGGAAGTATCATCTGATGTCCTTTTTTCAAATGTAGATCAAGCACATTCATGGGTGTAAATGTCTGTGCAATCCCTTGTGTATTGTGAAACTCGCCAGCAATGACCCGAACATAACCTGCATCGTTTTCCAATAAGATTTTAGGAATAGCGTGGTCAGTCAAACCCTGATAACGTGGTGCCGACATCTTGTCTTTGGCTGGCAGGTTGACCCACAATTGCACCATCTCAAAGTTGCCACCCCGTTCACGAAATTCGGGGCTAAACTGCTCGATATGCTCTACCCCTGAAGCAGCGGTCATCCACTGCACATCACCAGCTTTAATGATCCCGCCAGCACCTGTTGAATCCTGATGTTGCAATTCACCTGCAAAAACCAAAGTCACAGTTTCAAAACCACGGTGGGGATGCTGATTCACGCCTTTTTTATTACTTTTTGGTGCTAAACGACCTGGTCCCAGATGATCCAGAAGTAAAAATGGGGAAGTGGTGTTGCCGAGTTCATGATAGGAAAATACGGATAGTGCAGGATAGAAGTCACCAATGGCAAATCGGGTATCATTACGATGGAGAAAGGCAAGGCTTTTCATGATATATATTTGTATGAATCACTGTGTGTTCACATAAATATAGCATGCCATTCACAATCCACATTGATCCCTATGCCGAGGTTTATAAGACAGGTATCATGAATATCGGATTATTGAGTAAAAAGCGGTTTTTTATACTTACAATCTCTACATAAAGGCAGAAACTTCATACATAATGCAGGACTTTGCGACACGAAACACACAAAACCTGTGTATTTCTTCATTTTTTTCGTGATCAAAAACAGTAAGATGTCGTCATAACAGTAGAAATCTGATAGAAGGTTCATTTTATGAATTTCGTAAAAAAAATAGCTTATGCCGCAACATTAAGTGCCATCACGCTTGCCCCTGTTGTGGGAAGTCAGGTGTTTGCCGCACCTGTGGCTGCATCGGCTCAGCAGGCAACCAGCAGTCTGGTACAGCAGTTGGCTGGCCTGCAACGACTGACCGCAGATTTTGAACAAAGCACCAAGACCACCAATAATAAAACTGTACAGAAAAAAGGCTTAACAGCCCAGCACATGAATCAGACCTTTAAAGGTGTGATGAAAGTTGAGCGTCCTGGAAAATTCTATTGGGAAACCACCAGTCCCGCGAAACAAACCATTGTGACCACAGGCAAGGTGGTCTGGATTTATGATCCAGATTTACAGCAGGCGGTACGCCAAAGTCTGGATGATCAGGTGGCCAATACTCCTGCGCTATTATTGTCAGGCAATACCAACCAGATTATGGATTCTTACCGTGTCACCCAGCCTGACCGAACCAAGCTGTACTATACCTTGTACCCAAAACAGGATGATGGCGCATTCCAAAGCCTAACCATTAGCTTTGGTGCCAATAAGGCGCCGAACTTGATGGTGTTGCAGGATTCCTTGGGCCAAACCACTTATGTGCGTTTTAGCAATATTAAGGTGAATCCAGCTATTCCAGCGTCGGTCTTTAACTTTGAACCGCCAAAAGGTACAGATATTATTGACCAGTAAATGATTGTGGATGAGTGGAAAGCAACCTATGGGTTGCTTTTTTAATGATAAGATGAAATTAATAAAACCTTGATACTTGCATTATTTATCTGCCCTAAAGTTTATTGGATTTAAAAGATGGTTTGTTTTATCCTTAAATCATAATTCAAGAATATTTTAAATAAAATGAAAGATTTGGCTGATCATAAACAAATGAATTGCTATCCCAAAATGACAGCATTGAAATCGCTGAAAAATATTCTAAAACAAAAAATGATTAGGATTATCGGTTTGTTTTTAAGGCGCCATGCCCAGCGGAATGAGAAAGATATTTATCAAAAAATGGTATACCGACCTGTAAATGAAGCAGAGATTTCAAGCTTTAAAGTGAATGGAGAAATCCCAAAGCACTTGCATGGTTTGTTACTGCGAATTGGTTCAAATCCAATCTATGTCAAAAAACCAACATTGTTTGAATGGTATATGGGTGATGGTATGGTTCATGGGCTGAAACTGCAAAATGGAGAGGCTGTCTGGTTTAAAAGCAAAATGATTGCAACAGATACAGTGCAGAAATATAAAAACCAGCAATGTGTACAGGGATATAGACGGGGTGCCCATGATGTGATCAATACAAATATCTTCAAGCATGCTGGAAAGCTGTGGGCGGTGATTGAGGCGGGTGCTTTTCCAATCTGCATGGATTATGAGTTAAATTCGGAACGTTATCAGCTTTTTAACAGTGATGCGGATCTGCCTTTTACCGCACATCCTCGTAAGGATCAGAAAACGGGGCACTTACATGCGATTTGTTACGATGCCCTCGATCGTAAAAATGCCTATTATCAAGTGATTGATGAGCAGGGTGAATTGATCCATGTGACTCAAATTCCGTTACAGCATGGTCCGATGATTCATGATTGCCTCATTACAGAGCAGGAAGTAATTGTTTTTGATTTTCCTCTCACATTTTCCCTCACTCGGTTATTTACAGGCAAGAGTGTGCCTTATCAATGGAATGAACAACATCAGGCGCGTATTGGTATTTTAGCGAAGTATGGACAGGCTGAAAAAATCCGCTGGATCAATGTTGATCCCTGTTTTGTTTTCCATGCCGCAAATGCTTATCGGGACAATAAAAACCAAATTGTATTGGATGTTTTGGTGCATCAAAATGATTTTGAACATTCCCAACATGCAGCTTATGAAGATCAGTATGGCATACTAGAACGCTGGACGATTGATTCAAGTTTAAACAGCATCCATAGGATTGTTGTGGATACTGGCATCCAGGAATTTCCAAAAATTGACGAGCGTTATATCGGAAGTCCCTACCGTTATTTATACACTTTGGGCTTTCCACAAGATGGGTTATTTAATGTTTTGAAAATCCATGATTTGGTTTTACAAACCTGTCTCAATTATGATTTTGGTCAGCAATGGGCCATCAGTGAGGTGACATTCGTACCTGAGCACTCTCAAAGTGCTGAGGGACAGGGTCATTTAATGACATATTTACACCACATACACGGTGAAGCTTCAAAAGTGGTGATACTTAAAGTGAATGGCGTAGAGACGAGTGTTCAGGCTGAAATAGAGTTGGGAGTCCGTGTGCCGTTAGGTTTTCACTGTAACTGGATTAATATGAAAAAAAAGGTATAGCTTACTGGCTGGCGATATAGATACATTTCTTAATTTCATCTAGGTACAAGGCTTTGTATAGTGAAGAAAAATTCTGGAGACTTGCATGGCGATGAAAATAGTAAAAAGATCACAATTGATTCCACTCATTCCAATACTTACGGTCATTGCACTGGCTGGCTGCCAACCTAAAAAGGAACAATCGGCAGCTACTGCTGAAAAAGTCGATATTCCATTGATTCAGGCCAAAGTTGTGGCGGTCAAGATTCCTAAACAAAAGTTGTGTCTGGAAGATGGCTGTACCAGTTATGACCTGCAAACGGTCGAGACCAACCAAAAATGGATTGATGAATATTTTATCAATCGTATGAAAAAGGCAGAGCCGAATGCCTTTGCCAATATTGCAGACCAGAAAGTCAAGGTGCCAGCTGATGAACCCTCGCTTAGTGAAAGTAGCACCTATGTACGTTTTGTGGGGCAAAACTATAATTTGGCAACTTTTGCAATTCAGACCTATAGTTACCCTGCGGGGGCGGCACATGGCATGTCGCATCAGGAATTTGTCAACTTTGACCTGTCCAATAAAAAACACATTACTGTAGGTGAATTGGTTAAACCTGACATGAACCAAAAACTACGCGATGAGTTATATGCCTCGAATCAGAATTGGCTGGAGGACCATAACATCAAGAAAGAGCAGTTGCAGGTCAGTGACAACTATTATTATGGTGTCAATGGGATAGTGTTTGTCTATCCGCTGTATGAGTTGGCTTCGTACGCCGAGGGGATGAGCGAGCTGACCCTGCCATATTATGCCGCCAAACAGTTTATTAAGCCGCAATATCTGCCAAGTCTGCCGAAAGAGCCTGTTTAGCCAGTATTCAGCATCGACATATCGTGTGTGGATGCTGAGTCTTTGTTGTCTATTACTGTATTTTTTCAAGTTAAAGCCTTACACTATAGCCAGTTTTTTTCTATTCATGATTGATTATGATCGACCCAAAATTACTCAGAAATAATATTGAAGCGGTCAATGCCGCTTTGGCAAAACGTGGTATTCAGCTTGATGTTCAGGAATGGGCGGATTTAGAAGCGCGCCGTAAAGATTTACAGTCCAAGGCTGAAAACTTGCAGGCAGAGCGTAATGCTGGTGCCAAACAGGTCGGTCAAATCAAGAAATCGGGTGGTGATGCATCTGAGATCATGGCACGTATGGCTGCCATTGGTGATGAGATCAAGGCTGCTGAAGTGGCTTTGGCTGAGCTGCAAACTGAGCTTGAGCAGAAGTCACTTGCCATTCCAAACCTGCCAGATGAATCTGTGCCTGAAGGGAAGGATGAGAGTGACAACCTTGAAATCTTAAAATGGGGCACACCGCGCCAGTTTGATTTTGAGATCAAGGACCATACCGATCTTGGTGAATGGATGGGTGGTCTTGAGTTTGAAACCGCAACCAAGCTGACAGGTTCACGTTTTAGTGTATTGAAAGGTCCTTTAGCGCGTTTACAACGTGCGCTAACCCAGTTTATGCTGGATACGCATACGCTTAAAAATGGTTATACTGAAGCTTATGTACCTTATCTAGTCAATGCAGATAGCTTACGTGGTACAGGGCAGTTGCCTAAGTTTGAAGAAGATTTGTTCAAGCTTCAAGGTGAGAAAGAGTATTACCTGATCCCAACCGCAGAAGTGCCTGTCACCAACTTTGTGCGTGACGAAATCTTGGATGCTGACCGTTTACCACTGAAATATGCAGCGCATACCCCATGTTTCCGTAGTGAAGCAGGTTCTTACGGGCGTGATACTCGTGGCCTGATTCGCCAGCATCAGTTTGACAAGGTTGAAATGGTGCAAATCGTGAAACCAGAGCACTCAATGCAGGCACTGGAAGAGCTGACAGCACATGCAGAGGGCATTTTGCAGGCATTGGGTTTACCTTACCGCAAGATTTTGCTCTGTGGTGGTGACATGGGCTTTGGTTCAACCAAGACCTATGACCTGGAAGTGTGGGTACCAAGCCAGAATACTTACCGTGAAATCTCAAGCTGCTCAAATATGGGCGATTTTCAGGCACGTCGCATGAAAGCGCGCTACCGTGTTGATCAAAAGAAGATCGAATTGGTGCATACCTTGAATGGTTCAGGTCTGGCGGTGGGTCGTACCTTGCTTGCAGTGATGGAAAACTATCAGCGTGCTGATGGTTCAATTGAGGTTCCAGAGGTTTTACGTCCATATATGGGCGGTGCAAGCTATATTGATTAAACTGTGCATCCATTTTGTGCATAGTTTTTGCTTTAGCCCAATCAGATTTAAAATTTAGAGGCATATCGTGGAAATTTTCCCAATCTCTTTAAAGTTGCAGCAGCAACGTTGTCTGATTGTTGGCGGTGGGCATATTGCCTACCGTAAAGCAAGTTTATTAGTGAAGGCAGGTGCGATTGTCGATGTGATTGCGCCTGAGATTGAGCCTGAGTTATACCAGCTTGTTTACAAATCAATGGGGCAATATATTCAGGCTGTTTTTTCTGAAAGTATTCTTGCCACACGCTATCGTTTGGTGATTGCCGCAACCGATCAGCCTGAAGTGAATAAGGCAGTCTTTGAACAATGTGAGCAGCGCAATATTTTAGTGAATAGTGTGGATGATATTCCACATTGCCGTTTCATGGTTCCCGCGATTATTGACCGTTCGCCTTTGGTGGTTTCAGTAGCATCCAATGGCGCATCGCCTGTTTTATCCAGACAACTTCGTACCCAGATTGAAACAATTGTGCCGCATGGTATGGGTAAACTGGCTGAGTTTTCAGGTCTTTGGCGTAAACAGGTCAAGGAAAAGATTTCCAATCCAGATGAACGCCGTATCTTTTGGGAGAACCTGTATGCCAGCCCATTAAAGGAGCAGGTGTTCAATGACAATCTGGATGTGGCGAATGATTTGATCCAGCAGGCGTTGACTGAATGGATGGCTCCAAAAGGTGAAGTTTATCTGGTTGGTGCTGGACCTGGTGATCCTGAGCTGTTGACTTTAAAAGCGTTACGCTTGATGCAGCAGGCGGATGTGGTGATTTATGACCGCTTGGTGTCTGCGCCGATTCTGGAACTCTGCCGCCGTGATGCGGAAAAGATTTATGTCGGTAAGGCACGCTCCAATCATTCTGTTCCACAAGAGGGTATTAATGCCTTATTGGTGGAGTATGCACAAAAGGGTAAACGCGTTTGCCGCCTGAAAGGTGGTGATCCCTTTATCTTTGGACGTGGTGGTGAAGAAATTCAGGAACTGGTTGAAGCCAGTGTCACTTTTCAGGTTGTGCCTGGAATTACCGCCGCATCAGGTTGTTCTGCATATGCAGGGATTCCGCTGACCCATCGTGATTATGCACAAAGTGTTCGTTTCCTGACTGGGCACTTAAAAGAGGGTTCACCAGAATTACCCTGGAATGAACTGGTGTATGAAAATCAGACCTTGGTGTTGTACATGGGCTTGGTGGGCTTGGAACGGATTTGTGAGCAACTGATTGCTCATGGTCAACGTCCAAGTATGCCTGTTGCCCTGATTTCCAAAGGTACAACGCCTGAGCAGAAAGTGCTGGTGGGTACATTGGCGGATATTGCAGCCAAAGTGTCTGAACATCATATCGTGGCACCAACTTTAACCATTATTGGTGAAGTGGTGAGTCTGCGTGAACAGTTACAATGGTTGTAGGGTGCATGATTGCGCCCTGACAAAGTGAGAGAAACAAGTGATTCATGTTGTCCTATACGAACCTGAAATTCCTGCCAACACAGGCAATATCATTCGTTTATGTGCCAATACAGGTGCGCAACTCCATTTGATCAAGCCTTTGGGCTTTGAACTGGATGATAAGAAACTGAAACGTGCAGGCCTAGATTATCACGAATGGGCAAGAATGCAGATTTGGGACAACATCGAACTTTGCCTCGCCGATTTAAAGGCAAAGGGTATTGGCATCAATGATATTTTTCCATTGACCACCAAAGGTTCTGCCACACCACATACAGTGGATTTAAATCGTCCTGTCGCCTTGCTGATGGGACCTGAAACCCGTGGCTTGCCTGAACAGGTGCGGCTGATGTTCCCGCAGGAAAACTGGATTCGTTTACCAATGGCTGAAAATTCAAGAAGCCTGAACCTTTCCAACGCAACCGCGGTGATCGTCTATGAAGCTTGGCGGCAGCAGGGGTTTAATGCACTGACCTGATTGCCAAAAGTTTTTATATATCACCATAGGGACTTGCCACAACTAGGGTATAACCGTTTGGATCTTTAAACCAAATCTCCCGATGATTTGCATTGGGATTGTATTTAGGCCCCTCTAAAATCTCGACTTGATGGGCTTGTAATTTATCAACAAGCTGATCAAAGTGAGCACTCTCAAACCACAACAACACACCATTTCCAACAATTCGTTCAGGCTTGCCAATATGCGGATGCTCATGTGCCTGCCATTGGTGTAGCTGTAGCACCATGCGTTGTTCAAACAGCAACTGTTCATATTCCTTGCCGCCGTGACCGCTTTGCAAGCCGAGTATTGTTTGATACCACTGACTGGTTTTTTCAACATCTGCAACGGCAATTAAAGGCTGTGGATACATATTGAACCTCACATTTCTTGTTGTTGTGTGGCATCAAAACGTTGCTGGGCCGAGATCACCTGCTCAATATTGCTTTCCGCCCAGTCTTTCAGTTGATATGCCATTTTCGCCACTTCAATCCCTAACAAGGTTAATGAATAATCGACACGGATGGGAGAGGTGTTTTGTACCCGCCTTTCAATAAAGCCATCGCGTTCAAGCATTTTCAGTTTTTGTGAAAGGACTTTGGGGGAAATCCCCTGAATGTTCTTTTTCAATAAATTGAAGTGCTGGGTTTCCTGGGAAAGGGTATTGATGATCAACAATACCCACTTGTCCGCAATTTTTTCAAAAAATAATCTGGCAGGACAATGTTGCTGATAAATATCATATTTTAATGCCTGATTCATGTCTGGAATCCTCAAATTTCCCATTTTATAACCCTAGTTACCAATTGGTAACTAATTGACACCTAGTTTCTAAAATATATCATTAAATCGAAGTTTTGAAAAATTTAGGATATTCCCATGTCAAAAATCGCAGTTGTTTACTTTTCTGGTTATGGTCACACCAAAGTCATTGCTGAAACCTTTGCTCAAACCATTGAGGCATCTTTAATCGAAATTGACCAAAATGGTGATATTGCAGAGCAGGACTGGCAAACCTTAAATGATGTGCAGGGCATTGTCTTTGGGGCACCAACCTACATGGCTGCCACACCTTGGCAGTTTAAGAAGTTTGCCGATGCGTCCTCAAAAATCTGGTTTACACGTGGCTGGCAGGACAAGGTGTTTGCAGGTTTCACCAATAGTGCAAGCCTGAATGGAGACAAGCAGGTTACCCTTATTCAATTGCAAACTCTGGCTTCACAGCATGGGGGGATCTGGGTAAGTTTGGGTTTGCTTCCAGCCAACACCAAGGCTGCTACACGTGAAGATATAAACAACTTGGGTGGTTCAGTGGGGTTATTGGTTCAGTCCCCATCAGATGCAGGCGTCGATGAAATTCCAGCAGGGGATTTGGAAACTGCCAAGCTATACGCACAACGGGTGAAATCAATTGTTGAAAAGCTACATGGCTAAGCTTTTTTAAGGCGGTAAAAAAGGCGCATTGAGCGCCTTTTCTATTTTAACCAGTTTAACGGTCATCAAACTCATTATGCTGAGGGGCATTGTATTTAAAGCCTTTGGTTTTATAACCAAGGTATAAAATACCGAACATTGCCCACCATAAGCCATATTTCAATGCCGTGTCTTCAATTTCAAGCCACATAGCAAAAACGCTGAGAAAGCCCAAGAGCGGAATAATCACAAAGCTCACAATGTCCTTGAAGTTCTTGGTACGGCCATCACGTAAGGCATAACGTGAAATCACGGACAGGTTCACAAATGTGAACGCAATCAGGGCACCAAAACTGATCATGGAAATCACCACATCCAGACTCATGAAACCCGCACTTAATGCCACCAATCCAACAATCAGAATGTTATAGGATGGCGTAAAGGTTTTAGGGCTGATATGGCCAAAGATTTTCTTGTTGATGACACCGTCCCGACCCATCACATACATTAAGCGTGATACACCTGCATGGGCAGAAATCCCTGATGCCATGACCGTCACAATCGCAAAGGCAAGCACATAGGACTGGAATAACGAGCCACCCACCAGTAACAGGATGTCAGGTTGGGTTGCGGCGACGTCCTCAAAATAAGTTTTAGGATCATTCGGGAAGTAGATTTGCATAAAGTAGGTACTGATAATAAACACAATACCTGCAAATAATGCGGTCAGGAAAATCGCTTTAGGCAGCGTCTTTTCAGTGTCCTTGGTTTCTTCTGCCAGTGAGCTGAGCGAGTCAAAGCCCGTAAACGAGAAGCACAGCAGGGTTGCACCTGTAATCAATGCCCCTACAGAAGTCAGGTCATTCCAGAATGGTTCCAGGCTCCAGAGCTGGTAACGGGTTTCTGCGGTAATTGGACCTTCAGCATTATATCCCATCTGTAGTTTGCTATAGACCAGATAGGTGAATACAGCAATCACGATAAGCTGGACGAGGACAATCAGGCTGTTAAAGTTCGCCACAAAACGTGCACCACGTAGGTTGATGCCAGTCATAAAGGCGGTCAGAACAATCACCCAGACCCAGTGGTTTACATTCGGGAATAATGCGTCAAGATAGATGCCTGCCAGAATGATATTGACCATTGGTGACAGCAGATAGTCC
The DNA here is from genome assembly GCF_030385805.1 of Acinetobacter thutiue. Lineage (NCBI taxonomy): Bacteria > Pseudomonadati > Pseudomonadota > Gammaproteobacteria > Moraxellales > Moraxellaceae > Acinetobacter > Acinetobacter thutiue. The sequence continues at coordinate 36,050 of NZ_JAUDZE010000015.1, read as the reverse complement.
AGCCATGATGACCAGCCCACCATAAAGCCCACATTGGGATGGATGGATTTTTGTGCATAGGTATAAGCCGACCCTGATGATGGGTAACGACGAATCATGTGACCATAACTGATCGACGTGAATAAAATTGCAATTAGGGCAACAATATAGGAGGTCGGAACATGATGATGACTTTCTTCCGATACCAGTCCGAAAGTGTCAAACAAAGTCATGGGTTGAATGTAGGCTAAGCCAATAATGATAATGTGCCAGAGACCTAGCGTTTTTTGCAGCTTAGCTACCGATGGAGTCCCAGAGATATTTGTCAACGGCGTTATCCTCATAATCGTTGATCAAGGATCAGCTATGGTTTAAGGATCGTTTGAGACGAAAACGATCCCCCCTATAGAAAAAAAGAAGTTCGCCAATCTATCGTAAATTGATGAACATTGTCAGTACTTTTACGCTTTTTTTAGCAATTTTTTTGCCAGTTGTGCAGAGAAACAGATGAATAAAAATTCATTGAAATGAAAAAAGCCCCGATCATTGGTTCAGATCAGGGCCCATACATGATAATTTTTTATCTAAATAAATGAATTACCAAGCTTTTTGTAGAATTGCACGTAGATCCTGCAAACTTGCCTCTTTCGGATTGTAAATGATAGAACCATCATTTAATGCTTTCTCAGCCACTTCATCCAACTGCGCTTCAGTTACCTTACCTGTTTCACGCAGGGTACGTGGTAGCTTGGTGAGGCTGAATAGGCGGTCACGCATGGTTAAAATGGTTGCAATCGCCTTATCCGCACGCTGGCTGGCAGGTGTTTGTGCATAAATGTCTGCACCTGCAAGTGGCAGTAATAATTCACCAATTTTATCGCCATTGATCTCTTTGTTATATTCAAGCACATATGGCAGGAATAGGTTCATGCATAAACCGTGGGGCAGGTGAGCCACCGCACCTAGGGCATGGCCAAGTGAGTGAACCAGACCAACCATTGAGTTGGAGAACGCAATACCCGCCATGGTCGAAGCCTGTGCCAACTCTAAACGGCCTTGGGCATCACTAGGGTTGTCCAGCACCTTGAACAGGTTTTCACTGATCTTCTTGATTCCTGCACTTGCATAGGCATCACTTAATGGATTCGCTGCTAAACAGGTGTATGCCTCAACACAGTGCGTGAGTGCATCCATTCCAGTCATTGCGGTTAAGTGTGGTGGCAAAGTCAAGGTCATGCGTGGGTCAAGAATCGCAGCATGAGGCATCAAGTAGTAGGATGCAAATGCCAGCTTCACATTACGCTGGGTATCTGATACCACGGCAACCATGGTGACTTCAGAGCCTGTACCAGACGTGGTTGGAATTACGAAGAATGGCTTTAATGGTTTTGGAAGATTATGCGCACCAGAGTATTGAAGCAGGTCATTGCCACCCTCAGACACAAGGATGTTGGTTGCCTTAGAGGTGTCAATCACTGAACCGCCACCAATCGCAATAATCGCATCACAGTTTTGCTTACGGTAAAGTTCCGCTGCCTGACGTACCACTTCCAGGCTTGAATCTGGTGGAACATCATCAAAGATTGCGCCAATCACGGCATCAGTGGTGCTGAATGCCGCCTCGATTGGACCAAGTAAACCGTTGGCGCGCACACCTTTATCGGTAATGATCATTGGGCGTTTTGCGCCTAAAGTTGCAAGCTCAAACGGGATATGCTCTAGCGCGGCATTACCAGCAATTACCTTTACAGGACAGAAAAATTCGTAATAAGGCTTAGCCATGTTATGCGCTCCGTTTGAAATATGATTGTGCGACTTTGAGGTAGATATTTTTTGCGCCAGTGAATTTTTCTTTTAATGTTAATTCAGCTGGATAGCGCTTGACTGCAAGGTTGGCGATCAGCTTAGGCAGGATCAACGCTTCCATCTTGTTCAGGCAACGCACAAGACGGATTGCACTGGATACATCACCATCGGCAATCATGCGGTCATTGGCAAATGCCTGGGCAGTGCTCTCCTGAAACGAGAAAACCAGAAATGCATGGGTAAGATGCTTGAACGTGATGGTTAAGTCAGGCTTGCCTTTATAGTTAGAGAGAAGCTCTAACTGTTTTTCTTCTGTTACTCGCGCAACAAATGCAGGTCCATTTGGAAAAACATTCATTGAAAGTATAAAGCCAACAGGAAACTTGGAAACTTCCTGTTGTACTTCATCGTCCACTTGGCTTGCCATTACTAAACCACGACCAACAACATCCATCATGAGTTTTACGTAGGCAAATTGCAAAGTGGGCTTCACTGCTTTGGTCGAAATCACTTGCGTATCCCTTGTTAAAATTATGCAAAAGCAAATTTAGAGTAATTACTCTAATTTATTTCTCTAAAATTGAAAAGTAGTTTATTCAGATTTGACTTCAGGGTCATGAAAGAAATTCGTATTTTTTAAATAACAAACAAAATCATGACAGAGTTGCTCAAAGCTTGGGTAATCTTCAAGCAGGTCTTGCAAGCGTACCATTTCCAACCCTGCGTATCCACAAGGATTAATGGTTTGGAAGCCTGTCAGATCACAGTCAACATTCAGGGCCAAACCGTGGTAGCTGCGTCCCCGACGGATTTTAAAACCAAGAGAGCCGATCTTACGCCCGTCCACATAGACGCCAGGTGCATCAGGCTTTGCATAGGCCTGGATATTGTATTGTTGAAGCAGGTCAATCATGGCCTTTTCAGCAAAGCTGACCAAGGTGCGTACATGCCATTTCAGGCGGTTTAAATCAAACAGGAAGTAGGCGACCAGTTGTCCCTGTCCATGCCATGTCACTTGCCCTCCACGGTCTGTTTGAACGATAGGGAGGTTGCTCTGTACGAGAATATGTTCTGCCTTGCCTGCTTGACCCTGTGTAAGTACATCCTGATGCTGTAATAGCCAAACCTCGTCAGGTGTGCTTTCGTCGCGATTCGCCGTAAAGTCTTTCATGGCTTCAAAGCGCGAGCTGTAGTCTTGTAGATCTTTGAAACAGCGGATAATTAAGGAGGGTTTACTAGGGCTCGTCACAATAAACTTCCTTTGAGGTTTTAGTTATAGAAATAATACCAACCTGTAAAATTAAATTAAAAAATTATTAGAAAAGGAAAACACAGTTTTCCCCTACAATTCAATCTGATATATGTGTAGGGACGAACTGTGTTCGTCTTCTTGGAAATGTAAAAATTTAATTTATTTATGAGGATTGGTATAACTAATTGATGTTTTCAGATTCTGGAGCAATAGACATATATTCATCAAAATTTTCAATATAATCATCCAGATTTTCTTCAAGCATTTTTCTATATTCGGCTAGAAAATATTGGATGGTTTCTTCTTTTGCTTGTTCTAACTCTGTACCTGTATTCCATCCACAGGCACTGATCCACGCATTAAAGCGTGAGGTAGCATAAAGCATGGAAGCACTGACTTTACCTTTACCAATTTGATCAGTGATTTGTTCATTGGATAATTGAATGTGCTGGTCAGCCCGTTCATAAAACTCATCATCAACGTGTTGCATTTTTATTTCCTTAAAAGAAAAATCCAAAACACTTTCGTATTTTGGATTTCTATTTACAGTGCTGTCTTGATTAAAGGACAGGCGGCAAGATCAGCATACAGGGCATGAACCTGTTCCAGTTCTTCAAAGCGCAGCTGCGCGGTTAAAGAGTGGTATTTTCCTGTACGTGATGGCTGTACCTTGACTGAGTCACCATCAAATTCAGGAAAGTGCTTTTGCAAAATATCTACAACAGCCACTCGAAGTTCATCCCCAGCATGACCAATCAACTTGATTGGATAGTCCATCGGGAAAACCCAAAGATGTTCTTGCAATTCGCGAGATGGAGTGCGGTCTACCATGAGTAACCTCTTAATTTGAAACGCCTGCATCAGTGCAGGCGCTTATGATCTAACTAAGTAAATGGGGATGAAGTGTTTAACTTCAAGCCCTGCACAAGAGCATGGCTTTGCTCTTGATACAGGTTGTCCCTAGTCATTAGTCATTTTCAAGGAATGAACGTAGGTGCTCTGAACGAGATGGGTGACGTAGTTTACGCAGTGCTTTCGCCTCAATCTGACGAATACGCTCACGCGTCACGTCAAACTGCTTGCCCACTTCCTCTAAGGTATGGTCAGTTGGCATATCAATACCAAAACGCATTTTCAACACTTTCGCTTCACGTTCAGTCAGGTTCTCAAGCACTTCGCGGGTCGCTTCCTTTAAGCCTTCAGAGGTTGCGGCATCTACTGGAGAAGTGATGTTGGAGTCCTCAATGAAGTCACCAAGATGCGAATCTTCATCATCACCAATCGGTGTTTCCATCGAAATCGGTTCTTTGGCGATTTTCAGCACCTTACGGACTTTAACCTCATCCATTTCCAGACGTTCGCCCAACTCTTCAGGAGTTGGTTCACGGCCCATTTCCTGAAGCAACTGGCGGGAAACACGATTGATCTTGTTAATGGTTTCAATCATGTGTACTGGAATACGAATGGTACGCGCCTGATCCGCAATCGAACGGGTGATCGCCTGACGAATCCACCAGGTTGCATAGGTTGAGAACTTGTAACCACGACGGTATTCAAACTTGTCCACCGCTTTCATCAAACCGATGTTGCCTTCCTGAATCAGGTCAAGGAACTGCAAGCCACGGTTGGTATATTTCTTCGCAATCGAGATAACCAAACGTAGGTTGGCCTCAACCATCTCTTTCTTGGCACGGCGGGCTTTCGCTTCACCAACAGCCATACGTTTAGAAATATCCTTGATATCCTTAACGTTTAAATCCAGTTCTTTTTCAATGTCAGCAATCTTTTGCTGGAATGCCAACACGTCAGGGCGTACTTTTTCCAGATGGCCCTTGATTTCAGCAGGTGCCTTGGCAATCTGCTCATCCAGCCAGGCTGGGTTTGATTCCTGTTCTGGGAACGTCATACGGAACTGGTTGCGATCCATACGACCACGACGCACCGCATAACGCATGATTTCACGTTCATTTGCACGGATTTGGTCATGGGTACCACGAATCATTTCTGAAATGATGTCAAACAGGCGAGGTGTAAATTTGAACATCATAAACACGGCAGCCAAAGACTCTAGTGCAGCTTTTGCCTCGTCACTATTGCGACCATGTTTTTCAATGACAGATTTGGTTTGGTTCCAGGCAGTTTCCAATTCCGAGAAACGAACTTTGGCCACTTCAGGGTCTGGACCTGAATCACCTTCAGAATCATCATCACCCTCAGACTCTTCCTCTTCGTCATCATCATCAAGCTTGACTTCCTTAGTGGTGGAAGTCGCGTTTTCATCTTCCTCAAGCTCCGCTTCTTCTTCAAGAACTTCAGGAATATCCTCATCGGTTTCAGGATCTAAATAGCCTGAAAGAATATCGGCAAGGCGACGCTCGCCAGTTAAAAAATCATTATATTCTTTTAAAACGACTTCCACGGCATTTGGCCAGTAAGCGATTGAGTGTAAAACGTCACGGATACCTTCCTCGATGCGTTTTGCAATACTGATCTCGCCTTCACGCGTAAGAAGTTCAACCGTGCCCATTTCACGCATGTACATGCGTACAGGGTCTGTGGTACGGCCTGGTTCACTTTCAACCGATGCCAGTACGGCAGCAGCCTCTTCCTCGGCAACCTCATCGGCAGCCTCGGTAGATTCACCAAACATGGTGTCATCGGTTTCAGGCGCACGTTCATGCACAGGAATACCAACGTCCTGAAGCATCTGGATGATGTCTTCAATCTGCTCACTTTCCGTAATTGAGTCTGGTAGATGATCGTTAACCTCAGCGTAAGTTAAGTAACCTTGTTCTTTGCCTCGGCTAATCAGAGCCGCTACTTGCGAAGTAGGGGAATTCATATCGCTCATCTTTGCTTACTCTTTTGTTGAATCTGTGGCGGTGAAAAACCGTGCATGATAGCACAGTTCACGGAGAATGTTCTGGATTTGATCCGTTGGCTTTAAATAAAAAATAGTATTGATTTCACGTCTGTTTCTTGAATATGGGGTTAATTCATAATTTTTCAAGCAGTCCATCCTTTTTGCAGAACTTTTTTGATTGGTATTGTCCTGGGATTATAATTACACAAAAAAACCGCCGAAAAAAAGTACAAATCACCGATTTATAGCAAAAAAATAAAATAAAACTTGACAAGGTGGTTTAAGACAGATAAATAGCGGCTAGACCCATTTATATTTTTCGTATAAGAGGTACTTAGTGTCTTCTACAGATTTTGAATTAGATGATGATAACTACGGCGATGATGATGTTGGTTTTGATGAATCATCAGGAAAAATCAGTGCCAAGGAATCATTGGAAAAACGCCGTTTGATTGATGATCTGTTGGCTCAGCGTCGTTTGGAACGAGAATTAAAAGATTTTGACTACGATTTCGACGATGATGACCTTGATGACGAAGACTAGGCAAAATTGCTGAGAATTTGCGTCTGAAAATGTTATGCTGTCGAAAATGTAACTTTAGAGCTGGATAAAAAATGAGTACCCTGGATTTAGACTTGTTAAGTAATTATCTTGACGGTGACCAAAACGAATATGGTTTAGATTTTGCGGCGACTCATGGCTTTTTGTGTGCTATCGCTGTTGGCCCAAAGTTTGACCGTTGGCTGGATGAGCTGTTCGAGAGCAATCAAAAGAAAGTTCCGAGTGAGATCATCGAACAGATTAAAGTCTGGCTGGAATCAATTCGTCAGGATTTGGCTAATGAAAATGGAATTGAGTTTCCATTTGAAATTGAAGAGGCCGATGTGGATTCAAGTTTAGGTGACTGGAGTGTCGGTTTCGTTGATGCCATGTTCCTGAACGAAGATGCCTGGTTTACGCCAGAATATGAAGAACAACTGGTTGATTTGACTTTGCCGATCATGGTGTTTAGTGGCATTGATGAGGAAGATCCGCAAATGGAGTCTTTCCGTCGCAATGGTCAGTTGATGGATGAATTGGCTGAGGAAATTCCAGATAACCTCAATGAGATTTATCTCATGTACCATACACCAGCTTGATGACAGGTTTGACGCCGTAATGATAGCGGCTCATATATACGCCAGGTTAAGTATTTAAACGTCCTTATGGACGTTTTTTATTTTGAGATGAGGCTATTTCTTTAGCAGCCAAATTTTTTCCTGGGCATTCACTTTTCCTTTGAGCAGTTCAGTTTGGCTATCGAGTAGCTCTATGTCATATTCACTGGAATAGTAGTCTTGAAGCTGTTGGGTGGAAATGGAAAAAGGCGGACCAGCCATCATGGATTGATCATACTCAAAGCTAATCACTAATTGTGACGCATCACCACCAATCTGAATGAGATGCTGGACATATTGGCTTCGCATTTCTTCTGGCAGGGCGACTAAGGCTGCCCGATCATAAATCGCATCAATCTTTCCTGTCTGTTCAACTGTCAATTCAAGTACATCACTGACAAACAGGTCAATTTGTGGATGGTGGAAGTGGCTAAGATTTCCAGACTGTGTTTCGGTAAAGGAAAGGCCAAGCGTTGAGATTAAGTCCTGAATCGCAATTGGACTCAGGTCAATTCCCACTACATGATAGCCCTGACCTAAAAGCCAATGTATGTCTAAACTTTTACCGCAGAGTGGGATAAAAATACGGCTGTTTGGAGAGAGGTTTAAGGAACCCATATATTTAACCAGTAGTGGGTGAGGCTGGTTGAGATGAAAGCCAATCTCATTTTTTTGCCATTTTTGATGCCAAAACTCATGCTGCATGGTTTTTCCTTAACTGAAATGAATAAATAATAAAGGAGAAATTTTTGTCTTTTTATGATTTCTGCCCAAGTTTTTTAGCCATTTTCCAAATGATATAAAGTATGACAACTGCCAAAATAATATAGCCAACACGCTGCATAATTAAAGACATCAGGGCCTGGTTTTCACTGAAGTGATAGCCTAAAAATGCCAGGAATGTTGTCCAGATGATCGTTCCCAAGGCACTGTAAGTCATGAACTTGCCAAAAGGCATCTTGCTCATTCCTGCGGGGATACTAATCAGCGAGCGTACCGCTGGAATCATACGGCCAAAGAAAACGATTTTATGCCCATGCTGGTTAAACCAGCCCAAGGCCTTTTCAAGGTCAGTAACCTTGATTCTAAGGAATTTGCCGTAATGTTCTATAAAACTGAATAAGCGCTGTTCAGGAATTTTACGGCCAATCCAATAAAGGATCATTGCCGCAATCAGTGAGCCTGCGCTTCCAGCAATGATAACGCCAATTAAGCTCAAATCCCCCTTGGAGGCGGTATAACCCGCAGAGGGCATAATAATTTCAGAAGGAATAGGAGGAAAAATGTTATCCAGAAACATCAAAAAAGCGATGCCTAAATATCCAAGCTTCTCCATGACTGACAAGACCCATTCTTCAAGTCCCATAATACCCTTATATAGTTCATTTGATTATTGTTTTTAGCATAGAATGGTTAATCATGATGCTCAATTGTCTAATCGTTACATCATTTTATTATTATCATAAAAAAGCCATAGTGGAACTATGGCTTTCAGTTTTTTTTAATTTTTATAGACGTTTACGTTTTGCCGCTGCAATTTGCGATTGACGCATACGGAAACCCTCTTTCTGTTTCTCTGTGGTTTTATCAATACAGAAAACACAGGAAACCCCGTGTTCATAGCTTGGCAATTCCGCTTCTTCTTTGGTTAAAGGCCAGCCGCATGCATGACACTTGATATTCTCGCCTTCCTCAACCCCGTGTGTCACGGCAGTACGGCCATCAAATACAAAACATTCACCTTCCCAAAGGCTTTCCTCGGCAGGTGTTTCTTCCAGATATTTAAGGATACCGCCCTTTAGGTGGTAAACCTCACTAAAGCCTTCCTGTAACAAGAGGGAAGTGGATTTTTCACAGCGGATACCCCCTGTACAGAACATGGCAATTTTCTTGTCTTTGTGCTGCTCAAGGTTTTGTTTTACATATTCAGGAAATTCACGGAATGTTTCTGTTTTAGGATCAATTGCGCCCTTGAATGTACCTGCCTTATATTCGTAGTCGTTGCGGGTATCCACCAGAATCACATCATCGCGGGTAATCAGCTCGTTCCATTCCTTTGGATCAAGATAATGACCAACCAGGTCACGTGGCTTAACCTCAACACCGAGGGTAACAATTTCATTCTTCAGTTTAATCTTCATCTTGCGGAATGGTTTTTCAGAGCTGGCAGACTCCTTATATTCCATTGCGGCAAAGCCTTCGTTTAACAGGAATTGATGAACCGTGTCAATTGCTGCACGGTCGCCAGCAACGGTACCATTAATTCCTTCAGAAGCGACAATCAGAGTTCCACATAAATTGATGCCATTCACTAAGTCCAGAAGACGTTTTTGCAGATCGGCTGCATCCGCAACTTCTTTAAATTGATATAGTGCCGCAACAACCCAATTATTGGTCGCTTGCTGTTCTACAGGTGCAAGCTGTTCTACAGTAGCGTTCATGGATAACTCCAAATGTATTAAGATAGGAAAAACAAGGCGCATATTTTAGCGTGAAATTTGAAAATAAGCGAGAAAACCATAAAATTAATATGGTTTTAGAGGAATAAGTTTTGAGTAATGATCGTCGAATCCCATCACTGACCCCATGCGCAGGGCGTTGTTCAACGGTATTTGGTGATCTGGTGTGTCGTGGATGTCGCCGTTTTAATCATGAGGTGATCCAGTGGAACACCTATACGCCTGAACAGCGGTTGGTGGTCTGGAAGCGTTTGGATGCACAACTTGACCAGATTCTGGTGCCATTGTTGCCCAATGCTAGCCTCCAGCATGTCGAGGGTTTTATCCACGGCAAGCATATTCGTATTCTGGAAAGCGCAAGTGCTGGACGTAAGCTGTATCATGCTTTAAAAGTCTGTGAGAAAAATAAGCATTTGGCACAGGAAAGTGGACTTGGAATTTCCCACCCACAGGTAAAGCTGGTCTGGGATGAGTTTGAACGACGTGTCTTGGCTTTAGCCAAGGCAAGCTATGAACTAGCCTGGCTGCGTGCCGATGGGATCAGTACAAACCTATTGCGTGCCCTAGAAGAGGATGAGCTTTAGAAAGCAATAAAAAAAGCTGCCATTTGGCAGCTTTTTCACATTAATTTCTTAAAAATTAACGTTTGATGTCACGTTGTTTTTCACCTGTATAAAGTTGGCGAGGACGGCCAATTTTATATGGGGAAGCGTGCATTTCTAACCAGTGGCTGATCCAGCCAACAGTACGGCCTAATGCAAAAATAACCGTAAACATATCAACAGGGATACCAATCGCTTTTAGGATGATACCTGAGTAGAAGTCCACGTTTGGATAAAGTTTACGTTCAATGAAGTATGGGTCGCTAAGCGCGATACGCTCAAGTTCCATTGCAAGCGCAAGTTGAGGGTCATTGATACCTAATGCACCAAGCACTTCATCACAGGTTTCTTTCATTACTTTGGCACGTGGGTCAAAGTTTTTGTAAACACGGTGACCAAAGCCCATAAGCTTCGCTTCTTTGCGTTTTACTTTTTCCATAAATTCAGCAACGTTTTCAACGCTACCGATTTCAGCCAACATTTTCAGTACAGCTTCGTTTGCACCGCCGTGTGATGGTCCCCAAAGTGCAGAAATACCTGAAGAGATACATGCATATGGGTTTGCACCAGTAGAACCAGCAAGACGTACAGTAGATGTAGACGCATTTTGTTCGTGGTCAGCATGAAGCGTGAAGATACGGTCCATTGCTTTAGACAAAATCGGATTAACTTTATAGTCACGATCCGCAGGCGTAGCAAACATCATATGCAGGAAGTTTTCTGCATAGTTTAGGTCGTTACGTGGGTAAATGAATGGTTGTCCAATCGTGTATTTGTAGCTCCACGCCGCAAGCGTAGGAATTTTCGCGATAAGACGAATTGCAGTGATTTCACGGTGGTTGATATCTTCGATATCCAAACCATTGTGATAGAACGCAGACAACGCACCAACAACACCAACCATTATAGCCATTGGATGCGCATCACGACGGAAACCATTGAAGAAACGGCTTACCTGATCGTGAACCATGGTGTGGTTGCGTACTTTAGCGTCAAATTCCGCTTTTTGTTCAGCATTTGGAAGCTCGCCATTTAACAGTAAATAGCAAGTTTCGAGGTAGTCTGCTTGAGTCGCTAATTGATCAATTGGATAACCACGGTGCAATAATACACCTTTGTCACCATCAATGAATGTGATCTTAGATTCGCAAGCAGCTGTCGCCATAAAACCAGGATCGAAAGTAAAATGACCCGATGCCAATACATCTTTAACGTCAATTACATCTGGGCCCAATGTGCCGCTGTAAATTGGTAATTCAATTTCTTTGCCATCAAGCTGTAATACGGCTTTTTTGCCAGTTGCTGCAGACATTCAATAGATCTCCTGTCCTGGTGAATGATTATCTGACTCGAAATCCTAATCTTGTCATGTGCGAATCAGACGGTGTCAAAATTTGCTATAAGATTAGTGGCTACTAAAATTTTGTCAATTATACTTAGGGATAAAAAATGACATTGCTACAGTCAATTAGTCATTCAGTATCAAAGAAAAAATTGAGTAAATTCACAGCATCGGTCGAGTATAATATGTCAAATCATGTTTCAGGTGCATAAAAAAAATGAAGCACCAGTACAATTGTAAGTAAATTTTTACTCTGGTGATATTTTGGTGCCTGTAAAATTAAGGGCTTAGCTCACCAAAACCCTATATATCTCATGGTCTCGCGTTAAATAATAGTTCAAAAAACAGTTTAAAGGCTGATATATAACGGCATAAGTGGTTCATTATGGTGCGATTGATTGATTAAAAATAAATCGATGTATTTATATGGATTAGGCCTGAATAATAGATTAGTGGTTAATTATATTTAATATATAAATGAGGGGTATTATTTATGACTATGCTTAAAGCCGACTCATTTAATGGGGTTTTACTGAGAAAAACATATTTTTTTTGAAATAAATAATAAGCATTTTTTCCAGCTTGGAACTATTCATAAAAAAAAGTTTTGTATTTTTGTTTTTATAAAACAATTGGATAAAAGAATTTGGACAAAAATTTAATTTATCTGGGAAATATTGTGTATGTGAATGATTCTTATTTATTATTTTTTTCGACTAAAGCGAAAGCTGATTGTTTGTATTTTGATATTTCACGTTTTATAATTCGGTGTCGTTATAGGTTAGGCATGAGCTGTGCTTGCCTAACAATGCCAGCTTTCCTTTGAATTAATTCAAACAAACTCCAGTTGGAGTTTCTACTTACAGGATGCCCGCTGTGAAAAGCAACAGACCTGTCAATTTGTCCATGGGTCAAGTTTTAGCTGTAAACTTAAAATCACCCGTGGCTATTGCATCAATTCTGCACCGTTTATCAGGTGTGATCGTTTTCTTATTGGTCGCAGTTCTTTTATGGATTTTGGATAAATCTTTATCTTCACCAGAAGGATTTGACTACGTTAAAAATGTCGTTTTCGGAAATATCATTGTACGTTTCATCGTATGGGTATTTGTAGCTGGATTAATTTTCCACTTTATCGCAGGAATCAAGCATTTACTTGCCGACCTCGGTTTTGCTGAAGAATTACAGAGCGGTCGCATCGCAGCTACAATCGCATTGATCTTGTCTGCGGTTGGTATTATCGCAGCCTTTGTATGGATTATGTTCTGATGAAAAGTGCTACAGGTTTAACAGGTTCAGGTTCTCGCGATTGGTATATCCAGCGTGTGAGTGCGGTTGTATTGGCTGCCTATACTGTTGTTCTGTTTGGCTGGATTCTCTGCAACAGCGGATTTGGCTATGAACAGTGGGCTGGCTTTATGCTGACTCTGCCAATGAAGATTTTTTCTTTGTTGGCGGTGTTGTCGCTGGTTGCACATGCCTGGATTGGTATGTGGCAAGTCTTTACTGATTATGTAACGACTCGTCAGATGGGTCCATCAGCTTCAGGTTTACGCCTTGTATTGACTTCTGCCGTCATTATTTCAGTGTTCGTGTACGCAATCTGGGGTATCCAGATTTTCTGGGCAAATTGATAGGAACAGATCATGGCAACCCCTAAAGAAAATTATTTAAATATTCAAACCCTCACTTTCGATGCAGTGATCGTAGGTGGTGGTGGTTCAGGTATGCGTGCTTCTTACCAACTTGCCCAAGCAGGTTTAAAAGTTGCGGTACTGACCAAGGTATTCCCAACACGCTCGCATACCGTTGCTGCTCAAGGTGGTATCGGTGCGTCGTTAGGTAATATGCAGGAAGATAACTGGCACTATCACTTTTACGATACCGTAAAAGGTGGTGACTGGTTAAGTGACCAGGATGCATGTGAATTCATGTGTCGTGAAGCACCAAAAGTCGTGTATGAACTTGAACATCTGGGCATGCCGTTTGACCGTAATGAAGATGGTACGATCTATCAGCGTCCATTCGGTGGTCACTCTGCAAACTATGGTGAAAAAGCAGTTCCACGTGCCTGTGCTGCTGCTGACCGTACGGGCCATGCATTGCTTCATACCTTGTATCAAAGCAATGTGAAAATGGGGACTGAGTTCTTCGTTGAATGGATTGCACTTGACTTGATCCGTAACGAAGAAGGTGATGTCCTCGGTGTGACTGCATACGATCAGGAAACGGGTAACATTGCAGTATTCCAGGCAAAAGCGACATTGTTTGCTACTGGTGGTGCGGGTCGTGTTTACCGTGCATCTACCAATGCCTATATCAACACGGGTGATGGTCTTGGTATGGCTGCCCGTGCAGGTATCCCATTACAGGATATGGAGTTCTGGCAATTCCACCCAACAGGTGTTGCGGGCGCAGGTGTATTGTTGACTGAAGGTTGTCGTGGTGAGGGTGGTATCCTTCGTAACAAAGACGGCGAACCGTTCATGGAACGTTATGCACCAACTTTAAAAGACTTGGCACCGCGTGATTTCGTATCACGTTCTATGGACCAGGAAATTAAGGAAGGGCGTGGTTGTGGTCCTAAAGCGGATCATATCCTGTTGGATATGACGCATTTGGGGGCTGACACAATTATGAAACGTCTGCCATCTGTATTTGAGATTGGTAAGAAGTTCGCAAACGTTGACTGTACCAAAGAGCCAATTCCTGTTGTACCAACCATCCATTATCAAATGGGCGGTATTCCGACCAATATGCACGGTCAAGTTGTTGTGCCGCATGGTGTGGAAGAGGGTGAATTCTCTGCTCACTATGACAAGGACACCAAAGAATATACCTATAAAGGTACACGTGATTATGTAAAACCTGTGAAAGGGTTCTATGCGATTGGTGAGTGTTCTTGCGTATCTGTACATGGTGCAAACCGTTTAGGTACCAACTCATTGCTTGACCTTGTGGTATTTGGTAAAGCAGCGGGTGAGACGATCATTGACTATGTGACTAAACATCATGGTGATGATTATCAACCGTTACCAAATGATGTGTTGGAAAAAACCTTGGCGCGTATCCGTAAGCTGGATGACTCAACTTCTGGTGAAAATGCTCAGGAAGTTGCAGACGCAATCCGTGACATCGTACAAGACCACGCAGGTGTATTCCGTACTCAGGCATTGCTTGATAAAGGTGTAAAAGAGATTCTTGCGATTGAGCCACGTGTTCGCAACATTCACTTGAAAGACAAGTCTAAAGTCTTTAACACTGCACGTGTTGAGGCATTGGAAGTTGAAAACTTGTATGAAGTTGCAAAAGCGACCTTAATCTCTGCTGCTGCACGTAAGGAATGTCGTGGTGCGCATACAGTGGTTGACTATGAGTTGGCACCTGATCACCCAACATATTCATACGGCCGCCGTGATGATGAGTGGATGAAGCATACTTTATGGTATTCATCAGACAACCGTCTTGAATATAAGCCAGTTCGTTTCAGCCCATTAACGGTTGAAGCAATCGAACCTAAGCCACGTACATTCTAATCGGGAGAACAAAGATGAGTAGAGGCACTCGTACATTCGAAATCTACCGCTACGATCCTGATAAGGATAAAGCGCCGTACATGCAAACGTTTAAACTTGAGTTAACCGACAAGCACCGTATGTTGCTTGATGCGTTGCTTGCGTTGAAAGTACAGGATGAGACATTAACGTTCCGCCGTTCATGCCGTGAGGGCATCTGTGGTTCTGATGGTGTCAACATCAATGGTAAAAATGGCTTGGCTTGTTTGTGGAACCTGAACGACTTGCCAGAGAAGATTGTGATCCGTCCTTTACCTGGCTTGCCAGTGGTAAAAGACTTGGTTGTAGACATGAACCAGTTCTATGACCAGTACAACAAGATTCAGCCATTCCTGATTAACAATCAGCCAGCGCCACCAAAAGAGCGTTTGCAGTCTCAGGCAGAGCGTGAACATCTTGATGGTCTATATGAATGTATTCTTTGTGCATGTTGTTCAACTTCATGCCCATCATTCTGGTGGAACCCTGACAAGTTCCTTGGACCATCTGCATTGTTAAATGCATACCGCTTTATCATTGACTCTCGTGATACGGCAACTCAGGAACGTTTGGCTCGTTTAGATGACCCATTCTCATTGTTCCGCTGTAAAGGCATCATGAACTGTGTATCTGTTTGCCCGAAAGGTTTAAACCCAACCAAGGCAATTGGTCACATTCGTAACATGCTGTTGGATCAGGCGGGCTAATCGCTTTTCTGACCAAAAAACGGAAGCTTCGAAAGAGGCTTCCGTTTTTTATTTTGGATACGGCTGTTTATAAAGTTGGAAACATAGGGGAGTGATATTTGTATGAATCTTAAATAACCGCTGCCAGCTATATGAGGGATTCTTATAAAATTTATGATTAAGTCAAATAATAAAAATAAATATAAATCGGGTATTTGCTTTATTTTTAGGCACTCTGCGTGGTGTTTGTGCGAGATTTGTAGAGAATCTTTAACTTTGGTCGATATAAGTGCAATTTTTAGAAAAAGGGCGGTATATTAGAATATAATTGAATACGTGTATTTCGCTGGTTTATGAATGGTATGTGTCAAAAAAATCAATTCAAGCTTGATTACATGATAGGATTTCAGCCAGCAAAGGAAAGCAAAAAATAAGCATATTCCTGACGTTATCTTTAGATAATATCCAGTGAATTTATGCAGTTTTCTTTGAGTAAAGTCAATTTAGAAAAGTTAAAAACTTATTTAATTTTTCTAAAATGATTTGCAAAAAATTGCTCGATTTTATCGAGTATGAGAATGAGTTATGTGCTTTGAATTGAAGGTGCATGGCTCATTTGTTACATCAAAGGGAATACTCCTGATGTGTAGTAATAATGTCTCAAGGTTGGATGATCTTGGGTAGTAGTGTCTTGTTACCAATTTGACGCTATGAATCATGGGTGTGCTTAAAAGGCAACCTGTATTATTTTTTGCAATAGGAAATGGGTCCAAAAATGCAAGAAGTTGCTGACGCATTGCGTCTTGACACTGAACTTTCCGCTGATAGTGCAGCGTATATTGAAGAGCTTTACGAACAGTACTTAACGTCCCCAACCTCAGTGTCAGAGGACTGGCGTGAATATTTTGATAAATACCCTAAAGGTGATCAACCACATAGCAATGTGCGCGAGCAATTCCTCCTCTTAGGCCGTAATGCAAGCCGAGTTCAACCCGTCGTACAAAGTGCTGTTAGCACGGAACACGAGCGTCGCCAGATTGCTGTATTACAACTCATCGCCGCTTACCGCAACCGCGGTCATCAAAAAGCCAAACTTGATCCATTAGGTCTTGCGAAACGAGAAGAAGTTCCAGACTTGGATTTGTCTGCCCACGGTTTAACGAAGTCTGATTTAGATACGGTTTTCAATACGGGTAACCTTGCCATTGGTAAAGCGGAAGCGACATTGTCTGAAATGGTTGAGGCAATGGAGGCAACCTACTGTGGATCAATTGGTGCAGAGTATATGCACATCGTTGACACCAAGGAAAAACGCTGGATTCAACAACGTTTAGAGGGTGCACGCGGTAAATTCAACTTCACTGCCGAGCAGAAGAAAGGTTTTCTTGAGCGTTTAACGGCTGCTGAGGGGCTAGAAAAATATTTAGGTAATAAATTTGTTGGCGCGAAGCGTTTTGGTGTGGAAGGCGGTGAGTCTTTCATTCCAATGGTCAACGAAATCATTCAGCGTGCAGGTAGTGTGGGCTGTAAAGAAGTTGTGATTGGGATGCCACACCGTGGCCGTCTTAACCTGCTTGTCAACATTATGGGTAAAAACCCTGCCGACCTTTTTGGTGAGTTTGAAGGCAAAAGCCTGCACAAAAAAGGTTCTGGTGATGTGAAGTATCACCAAGGCTTCTCTTCAAATGTGATGACACCAGGTGGTGAAGTGCATTTGGCGTTGGCATTTAACCCATCACATCTTGAAATTGTGGGACCTGTTGTTGAAGGTTCGGTGCGTGCGCGTCAGGTTCGCCGTAAAGATGTGGGCGGTGATGATGTGCTGCCACTCATTGTTCATGGTGATGCGGCATTTGCTGGTCAGGGTGTGAACATGGAAACTTTCCAGATGTCACAGACCCGTGGTTATACCGTTGGTGGTACTGTTCATATTATCGTGAACAACCAGGTTGGTTTTACCACATCAGACCCACGTGATGCCCGCTCTACTGAATATTGTACCGATATTGCAAAAATGATTCAGGCACCGATTTTCCATGTCAATGGAGATGATCCTGAAGCGGTAATTTTTGCCACCCAGATTGCACATGACTTCCGTCATGAGTTCCGTAAAGATGTTGTGATTGACTTGTTCTGTTACCGTCGTCGTGGCCATAACGAGGCGGATGAACCATCTGCAACACAGCCATTGATGTACCAGATCATTAATAAAAAAGCGACCACCCGTACGCTGTATGCAGATCAACTGGTTCAGCAGCAAATTCTTGATCGCGCAAGTGCGGACAGAATGGTTGAAGATTACCGTGCTGACCTTGAAGCGGGTAACCATGTGGCGAACGCGTTGGTGACTGAGCCAAACAAGAAAATGTTTGTGGATTGGTCTCCTTATCTGGGCCATGAATATACTGATGTTTGGGATACCACAGTCAGTATTGACCGCTTAAAAGAACTTGGCAGAATCATGAATACATTACCTGAAGGTTTTGTATTGCAGCGTCAGGTCCAGAAAGTGATTGATGACCGTTTGAAAATGCAAACGGGTGAAATGCCACTCAACTGGGGTGCGGCTGAGGTTCTGGCTTATGCAACCTTGCTGGATGATGGCTTCCTTGTGCGTATCACGGGTGAAGACGTTGGTCGTGGCACATTCTCACACCGTCATGCCAAACTGCACAATCAGGCGGATGGTTCGGTTTATATCCCACTTTGCCACATTAAGGAAAACCAGCCACGTACAGCGGTTTATGATTCTTTATTGTCAGAAGAGGCGGTGCTTGCATTTGAATATGGTTATTCAACCACCTTGCCAAAAAGCCTGATCGTTTGGGAAGCCCAGTTTGGTGACTTCGCAAACTGTGCACAGGTTGTGATTGACCAGTTTATCGCTTCGGGTGAAACCAAGTGGGAGCGTGTCTGTGGTCTCACCATGTTGTTGCCACACGGTTATGAAGGTCAGGGTCCAGAGCATTCATCTGCACGTTTGGAACGTTTCCTACAGTTATGTGCTGAAGACAACATGCAGGTGATGACACCGACAACCCCAGCACAGATTTTCCATGCGTTACGCCGTCAGGCGGTTCGTCCTATCCGTAAGCCAATGATCGTAATGTCACCAAAGTCGTTATTACGTCATAAGCTTGCGACTTCAACTTTGGATGAGTTGGCAAACGGTTCATTCCAGACCGTGATTGATGAAATTGATCAAGTCAACAAGGCCGATGTGACCCGTCTGGTGCTGTGTGGTGGTAAGGTTTATTACGATTTACTCGAAAAACGTCGTGAGCTTGGTTTAAACCATATTGCGATTGTTCGTATCGAACAGTTGTATCCATACCCAGAACAGCGTTTGGCTGAAGTGATGGCTCAGTATCCAAACATCCAGGAACTTGTCTGGGCACAGGAAGAACCGAAGAATCAGGGCGCCTGGTTATTTATCGTTCCTCGTCTATACGAAGATGTTCTTAAATCTGGTAAACAAATTCGCATTAGCTATGCAGGTCGTGAAGCATCTGCCGCACCTGCCTGTGGCTCACCATACTTGCATGCAAAACAACAAGCTCAGCTCGTCAATGACGCACTGGCAATTGAAGCTGAACAATCAGGAGATTCTAAATAATGGCAACCGAAATTAAAGCACCGGTATTTCCAGAGTCAGTTGCTGACGGTACGATTGCAACCTGGCACAAGAAAGTAGGTGAACCTGTATCACGTGATGAAGTGATCTGTGACATTGAAACCGATAAAGTTGTTTTAGAAGTGGTTGCTCCAGCTGACGGTAGTTTAGTTGCAATCATCAAAAATGAAGGTGACACCGTTTTATCTGACGAAGTGATCGCACAGTTTGAGGCGGGTGCTGTTTCTGGTGCTGCCGATACTCAAGCCGTGCAAAGTGCAGCGCCTGCTCAGGTGGAGCAGGCTGTTGCAAACACTGAAGCGGGCGCAGCACCAGTTGTGCCAGTGCAGGATCAGGCTCCTGCTGTTCGTAAGGCATTGTCAGAAACAGGTATTAATGCGGCTGATGTACAGGGTACAGGTCGTGGTGGCCGCATCACCAAAGAGGATGTTGCAAGCCATCAGGCGAAACCAGCTGCATCAGTTCAGCCATTAAGCGTGGCGGTAGGCGAGCGTATCGAAAAACGTGTTCCAATGACACGTTTGCGTAAGCGTGTTGCTGAGCGTTTATTGGCGGCTACACAGCAAACAGCAATGTTGACAACATTCAATGAAGTGAACATGAAGCCAATCATGGAAATGCGCAAGCAATATAAAGATGCTTTTGAAAAGCGTCATGGTGCGCGTTTAGGCTTTATGTCTTTCTTTGTTAAGGCGGCGACTGAAGCATTAAAACGCTACCCAGCGGTAAATGCATCGATTGATGGTGATGATATTGTTTATCACGGTTTCTACGACATTGGTGTAGCAGTTTCTTCTGACCGCGGTCTGGTTGTGCCAATTCTCCGTGATACTGACCGTATGAACTATGCCGAAGTTGAGAATGGCATTGCTGGTTATGCTGCGAAAGCGCGTGAAGGCAAGTTGTCAATTGAAGAAATGACTGGTGGTACATTCACGATTACCAATGGTGGTACGTTCGGTTCATTGCTTTCAACTCCTATTTTAAACCAGCCACAAACTGCGATTTTGGGTATGCATAAAATCCAGGAACGTCCTATGGCGGTGAATGGGCAAGTTGAAATCTTGCCAATGATGTATTTAGCGCTTTCTTATGACCACCGTTTAATCGATGGTAAAGAAGCTGTCGGTTTCTTGGTGACGATCAAGGAATTGTTGGAAGAACCAGCTAAACTCATTCTTGACCTTTAATACTAGAAATATATCTCCCATATAAAGTGATCCTTTATATGGGACTTTGGAGATAAAAATGTCTCAACAGTTTGATCTTGTTGTCATTGGCGGTGGACCTGGTGGTTATGAGGCAGCGATCCGTGCTGCACAACTTGGTTTCAAAGTCGCTTGTATCGAAAAACGTATCCACAACGGTAAGCCATCTTTAGGTGGTACCTGTCTAAATGTGGGCTGTATCCCATCTAAAGCACTGCTTGACTCTTCCCACCGCTATGAAGCAACCGTTCACGAACTTGCTGAACATGGTATCACCACAGGTGAAGTTAAATTTGATCTAGACACTTTGTTGGCACGTAAAGACAAGGTTGTAGATCAATTGACGGGTGGTGTTGCTCAATTACTGAAAGGTAATGGTATCGAGTGGTTACAAGGTACTGGAAAATTACTTGCAGGTAAAAAAGTAGAATTCACACCGTTTGAAGGTGATGTACAGGTTTTAGAACCGAAGTACGTGATCCTTGCAACGGGTTCTGTACCTGTCAATATTCCAGTCGCTCCTGTTGATGAAGACTTAATTGTTGATTCGACTGGCGCGTTGAAATTCGCAGAAGTTCCTAAGCGTCTTGGTGTGATCGGTGCAGGTGTGATCGGTCTAGAACTTGGTTCAGTATGGCGTCGTCTTGGTTCAGAAGTTGTTGTGTTTGAAGCATTAGATGCGTTCTTACCAATGGCTGATAAAGCATTGGCGAAGGAATATCAAAAAATCTTGAAGAAACAAGGTTTGGATATCCGTATCGGTGCCAAAGTTTCTGGTGCTGAAACCAATGGTCGCGAAGTTACGGTTAAATATAACCAAGCTGGCGAAGACAAAGAACAGGTTTTTGATAAATTAATCGTTTGTGTTGGCCGTAAAGCGTATGCGGAAGGTTTATTGGCAGAAGATTCTGGCATTAAATTGACTGAACGTGGTTTGGTTGATGTTAATGATCAGTGCCAAACATCTGTTGAAGGTGTTTATGCGATTGGTGACTTGGTACGCGGTCCAATGCTTGCGCATAAGGCAATGGAAGAGGGCGTAATGGCAGTTGAGCGTATTCACGGTCATGCTGCTCAAGTGAATTATGATACGATTATTAGTGTTATTTACACGCATCCAGAAGCGGCTTGGGTCGGTTTAACTGAAGAACAGGCTAAAGAAAAAGGTCACGAAGTTAAAGCAGGTCAGTTCCCATTTGCGGTAAATGGTCGTGCATTGGCTGCTGGTGATACGGCTGGTTTTGTTAAATTCGTTGCCGATGCAAAAACTGATCGTCTTTTAGGTATGCACGTTGTAGGTCCAAATGCATCTGATATCGTACACCAAGGTATGATCGCACTTGAGTTTGTATCTTCTGTTGAAGATTTACAATTGATGACTTTTGGTCACCCAACATTCTCTGAAGTTGTACATGAAGCAGCGCTTTCTGTCGATGGTCGTGCAATCCACGCCATTCAACGTAAGCGTAAGTAATGAGGGGCGGTTGATATTTCACAGATGCTTGCGACAGAGGACATTTTTTAGATGATACAAGGCATGTTTTGCGAAGCTTAGTAATCTAAGTAAGTAAAACATAACGCAGTAGCAGCAAAAAATGTCACTGTCCCAAAGGGTTATGGCTAAAACATCCACAAGCTTCGTTATGAAACTTGACAAGGGAGTCGCCATTGCCTGCGTTTCCTGCCTTGCTTGTGTCGTTTTAGCCGATAACGCAAGCATGGTTGAAATGTCAACCGACCCTCTGAGTGTGGTTCGCCACACTTTTTTTGAATGATGATGATTGGTTTTATAAGGCAATCATTTACTCAATATGTAGCAGTCTGGTTTTAAGAATATTAAGGCTGTATCACAATAAACAACATAGTAGGTAACTAAATGAACTTACATGAGTATCAAGCTAAAGCGTTATTAAAAAAATATGGCATGCCAGTACAAGAAGGTATTTTGGCAACAAATGCAGATGAGGCAGTTGCTGCATTTGAACAGCTTGGTGGTAAATTCGCTGTAATGAAAGCGCAAGTTCATGCTGGTGGTCGTGGTAAGGCTGGTGGTGTTAAAGTTGCAAAATCAAAAGAAGATGTAATCGAATTTGCAAACAACATCATTGGTACTCGTCTTGTAACGTATCAAACAGATGCAAATGGCCAGCCAGTGAACAGCATCATTGTTGCTGAAGACGTTTACCCAGTTGAGCGTGAGCTTTACCTGGGTGCGGTTGTAGACCGTTCTAGCCGTCGTATCACTTTCATGGCTTCTACCGAAGGCGGTGTAGAAATCGAGAAAGTTGCAGAAGAAACACCAGAAAAAATTATCAAGGTTGAAGTTGATCCACTCGTTGGCTTACAACCATTCCAGGCACGTGAAGTTGCGTTTGCTTTAGGTTTGAAAGACAAGCAAATCGGTCAATTTGTAAAAATCATGTCTGCTGCTTACCAGGCATTCGTAGAAAATGATTTTGCATTATTTGAAATTAATCCACTTTCAGTTCGTGAAAATGGCGAGATTTTATGTGTAGATGCAAAAGTTGGTATCGACTCTAATGCGCTTTATCGCTTACCTGAAGTTGCTGCTTTACGTGACAAATCGCAAGAGAATGAGCGTGAATTAAAAGCATCTGAATTTGACCTTAACTATGTTGCTTTAGAAGGTAACATCGGTTGTATGGTGAACGGTGCTGGTCTTGCAATGGCAACCATGGACATCATCAAACTTTATGGTGGTCAGCCTGCAAACTTCCTTGACGTTGGTGGCGGTGCAACCAAAGAACGCGTAATCGAAGCGTTCAAAATCATCCTTGCTGATACGTCTGTACAAGGTGTTTTAATTAACATCTTCGGTGGTATCGTACGTTGTGACATGATTGCTGAAGCGATTATTGCAGCGGTTCAGGAAGTAAACGTCACTGTACCAGTGGTTGTTCGTTTAGAAGGGAACAACGCTGAGTTAGGTGCGAAATTACTTGATGAATCTGGTTTGAAATTAATTTCTGCGAATGGTTTATCTGATGCCGCAGAAAAAGTTGTAGCTGCAGTTAAGGCGTAAGGGGAGTATCAATCATGAGCGTATTAATTAATAAAGACACTAAAGTATTGGTACAGGGTTTTACTGGTAAAAACGGTACTTTCCACTCTGCACAAGCTTTGGATTACGGTACAAAAGTTGTGGGTGGTGTGACTCCAGGGAAAGGTGGTACAACTCACCTTGACTTGCCAGTATTTAACACTATGAAAGATGCTGTACGTGAAACAAATGCTGATGCATCTGTCATCTATGTACCAGCGCCATTCGTTTTAGACTCTATCGTTGAAGCGGTTGATTCAGGTGTTGGCCTAATCGTTGTGATTACTGAAGGTGTTCCAACCATCGACATGCTAAAAGCAAAACGCTACTTGGAAACTAACGGTAACGGTACTCGTTTAGTTGGCCCTAACTGCCCAGGCGTGATCACTCCAGGTGAATGTAAGATTGGTATTATGCCTGGTCACATCCACCAACCAGGTCGTATTGGTATTATCTCACGTTCTGGTACATTGACTTATGAAGCTGTTGCTCAAACAACCAAGCTTGGTTTAGGTCAGTCTACTTGTATCGGTATCGGTGGTGACCCAATCCCAGGTATGAACCAGATTGAAGCGCTTCAATTGTTCCAGGACGATCCAGACACTGATGCAATCATTATGATCGGTGAGATTGGTGGTACAGCGGAAGAAGAAGCTGCTGAATTCATCAAATCTAACGTAACTAAACCAGTTGTAGGTTATATCGCTGGTGTAACTGCGCCTAAAGGTAAGCGTATGGGTCACGCGGGTGCGATCATTTCTGGTGGTAAAGGTACTGCTGAAGAGAAATTCGCTGCATTTGAGAAAGCAGGCATGGCTTATACTCGTAGCCCTGCGGAGCTTGGTTCAACCATGCTACAAGTTTTAAAAGAGAAAGGTTTGGCGTAATACGTTAGATTTTAATCTTAAAAAACCCCAATGAAGTCATTGGGGTTTTTTATTGTCATTTAATAAATCTCAGTTTGAGGATATTAAACACTTACTCCGCTTTTGGTTTCAACCCTTGAGTTAAACCATTAATATCACCACCCTGTAAGCCCAATTCATTCATTAAGCTATCAATTAACGGTGCTTGTGAACGGTAGCGTAGGGCGCTATTCACAACCTGATCAGACAAAGAGGTTTGGGTATTTTCAACTGTTTCACCTGATACAGAACCACCTGCAAAACCATTTAAACCATTCACCTGTAAAATCTTGATATCATCAATATTTTCCATTGGTTTAACGCTTTCACGGATAATTTCAGGTAAGTGTTTGAGCAAGGCTAAACGAATTTGCATTTCTACCTGTTCAGCAGAAAGGGTATTGGCCGCCTCATTCACTGCACGGGCACCCTCTGCATCGACTTGATATTGTTTCTCCAACGCCTGAGCAAGCAGGATTTTAGCATCCGCTTCACCTTTGGCTTTTAAACGTACTTTTTCAGCCTCGGCTTCTGCACCAATTCGTATTGCCTCGGCTTCATCAGCAGCCGCTTTTTTACCTGCATCGGCAGCAACAGTAATGGCAATTGCTTCTTTTTCAGCGGTTTGTTTAGCAGCAACCAGTTCAACCGCTTTTTGACGTTCCGCACGTTGTGTTTCACGCACAGTCACAACTTCTTCTTCGGCTTTTACTGCTTCGGCACGGGCTTTATCTGCTTGGGCTTTGGCTTCTGATTCAGCGCGGGACTTTTCTGCAATCGCAATGGCACGATCCTGCTCTGCAAGCTCAATGGTTTTCTTCTGCTCAACCTGCGCTTTTTGAATGAGCTGAGCTTTCTGGATATTCTCATTTTCCACATCACGTGCGGAAGCAATCCGTTTCAGTTCAACTTCACGTTCAGCAGCAATACGGGCTTCTTCTGCTTCACGTTTTTTAGCTGCTTCCTGCGCTGCAATTTCAGCACTTTGTTCGGCTTTACGAATTGAAATTTCACGTTCCTGTTGTAGCTTGGCATATTCCTCTTCACGAGAAATTTGTAGTCTTGCCTGTTCAGCTTGCAGATTCTTCGCACGAATCGCCAGATCAGCATCCTGTTCAATGTCGTTACGCTTTTTACGGCGGTCTTCAATGGTTTCGGTCAGCTTGGTTAAACCTTCAGCATCAAAGGCATTTTGTGGGTTAAAAAATTTAAAGCTGGTTTGATCCAAACCAGTCAATGACACCGTTTCAAGTTCCAGACCATTTTTAGACAAATCTTCTGACACCACCTGTTGAACTTTCTGCACGAAATCAACACGTTTTTCATGCAGTTCTTCCATCGCCATTTCAGCAGCAACAGCACGTAGGGAGTCAACAAACTTACCTTCAACCAAGTCTTTCAACTCTTGGGGTGACATGGTTTTACGACCTAGCGTTTGTGCCGCAGTTGCAATGGATTCACCTGTTGGTTTTACCCGAACATAGAATTCAGCCATGACATCCACCCGCATACGGTCACGGGTAATCAGCGCCTGGTCAGCAGCGCGTTTGACTTCCAGACGCAAGGTGTTCATGTTTACAGGAATAATTTCATGCAATACAGGCAGAACAATTGCCCCGCCATTTAAAATCACTTTCTCCCCACCAAAACCTGTACGTACAAAAGACACTTCCTTACTGGAACGTGTGTACAGGCGAGCAATAATAATCCCTATAAAAATCAGTGCCGCAAAAATAACACCTGTAATAATTAAAATTTCAGTCAATGCTGAATTAAACATTTAAATGCCCTCGTATCATCAATATAAAAATTAAATCGAAATTGCCTGAAAACCAATCTTGGTTCTCTGCGTCAAAATAACCTCTTGTCCTTGCTGAAAAACAATGTCGAGTTCTGGTTCAACCAAAACATAATGGGTTTGACCAAACTGGTCTTTCACTTTGGCCTGTGCAGGGGAGTTGGGTTTGGCATCCCCTAAAATGATTTGGGCTGTCCTACCGATCAGGTCTTCACTATAAATAACCGTGGTTTCATCTTTGGGAATAATCCTGGCGATGAGTGCAGCACTGATACGTACGACAGGCATACACAGAAACACACAGGCAGGTGCAATAATCCATGCAGACAGGTAATGTTCGGTTAGGTGGAAGAAGATATCCTGAATGATCAGGCCCGTTAGTGCATATACAGTTAAGAAAATAATGAGCCAGATCAGTAAGGGAACCTTGCCTAAATACAGCCATTCCAATAACTGGGTAAAGAGATTCTCTGGATGATCCACTCCGACATCGGCATGGTCTACATCGGTGAGGCTATCTGGTAAAAACTGTTCGAGAAAACTTGAGCTACCCCCAAACAGCAGCAAGATGAATTCAAGTACGCCAATAAACAGGCATAGCATTAACGAAATGCTAAAAACAATATTTGAAGGATGTGTTAATAAATCCCATATCATCACTATTACTCTTATTTCTTGTGGAGATAATTAATAAAATTTTTATAAAAATAAATCAGTTATAAGAGTAAATGTAATGAGTATTAAATTCAACCTAAATTCATGCCAATTCAGCCTTATGGGGATTATTTCACTGTGGAGTATATTCCTGTAAAAAGGTAGGATTTTTTAGGCGAAAAAAAACGCAATGATTGGGGTTGTCATTGCGTTGAACAACGAATCTGTTAAAAAACAGTTCCGATGAAAAGGAGAAATGTCATAAGATTAGTTTTCTCTAATCTACGTAGCTATAATATAAAAAAACTTGACTAAGTTCATAGGTATTCATGTTACCTACTGTTAATAGATGTTAATAAGTGACGAAAATTGTTAGGTGTGAATTTTATTGAGTAGTTCCTAAATTAGACTTAAATCAGTAGTTTATCATAAAAAGCCCAGAAATATGGGCTTTTTTATGGTAAAAGTAACGTAAATTAAAATTTAAATAAACCCAAGCCCGCTTTTACTTCATCCAAAGTTTGTTGGGTAATGTCACGGCATTTCTCAGTGCCTTGCTTGAGTATGTCCATGATGTAGTCAGGGTCTTTTTCCAGTTCTGCACGACGTTCACGAATAGGAGTAATCAATTCTTTCAACACACCCTCCAAACGTTTTTTAACTGTTCCATCACCTAAACCGCCACGACGGTAATGCGCCTTGAGTTCCTCAACCTCTTCCTTGTTTGGATCAAAGGCATCCAGATAGGTAAATACAATATTACCCTCAACCTGACCTGGGTCTTCAATACGCAAGTGATTTGGGTCGGTATACATGGCATTGACCGCTTTCTTGATGTCTTTATCTGAAGCGTTTAAGACAATGGTGTTGCCCAATGACTTAGACATTTTGGCTTTGCCATCAAAACCTGGCAAACGTCCCATATTGGATAACAGCGCCTTACATTCAGGTAATAAATCCTGTCCGATTTGACGGTTGATACGGCGCACGATTTCATTGGTTTGTTCAATCATTGGAATCTGGTCTTCACCCACAGGCACCACAGTTGCCTTGAATGCGGTGATGTCTGCCGCCTGAGCTACTGGATAACATAGGAAACCTGCTGGGATGTCACGTTCAAAACCACGCATCTGGATTTCTGACTTGATCGTTGGATTACGTTCCAGACGTGCCACAGTGACAAAGTTAAGGTAAAGCATGGTGAGTTCGTTCAGGGCAGGCAAACAGGACTGCACACAAATGGTTGTTTTGGTTGGATCAATACCCACTGCCAGATAATCGAGTGCCACTTGTAGGATGTTGTTGCGAACTTTATCTGGATTATCGGCATTGTCAGTCAGGGCCTGTGCATCGGCCAGTAAAAGATGCTGATGATGGCTGTCCTGTAGGCCTACACGAGAGCGTAATGAACCAACAAAGTGTCCAAGATGAAGTTGTCCAGTAGGGCGGTCGCCTGTCAAAATTATTGGACGTTGATCAGCATTGCTCATGATATGTTCCAAGATTCAGTCATTTGATAAATATTTAATGCAGCATATTGTACGGTATATTGCGGGAATGCGGGTAATCTCTGTAAAACATGCCTACAAAAAATACGCAAAGAATTTTCAATAGATAAATATAAAAATGGCTTTAATCCACTTTACAATAGCCGCATAAATACAAACTAGGACATAAAAATGGCGAGTGGTTTATTATTACTGCTGGATGATATTGCGACAGTTTTAGATGATGTTGCTGTGATGAGTAAAATGGCAGCCAAAAAAACTGCTGGGGTATTGGGGGATGACCTGGCGTTGAATGCCCAGCAAGTAAGTGGGGTGCGTTCTGACCGTGAATTGCCAGTGGTCTGGAGTGTCGCCAAAGGCTCTTTTGTGAATAAGTTGATTCTTGTTCCACTGGCACTTTTAATCAGTGTGGTTGCGCCGTGGTTGATTAATCCATTGCTGATGATTGGTGGCCTATTCCTGTGTTATGAGGGTGTAGAAAAAGTTGTGCATATGCTGTACCACAAAAAAGCCAAGACAGCCGAAGAGGCGAGTGAAAACCTGCAACAGGTTGAAGTTGATCTGGTCAAGTTTGAAAAAGAAAAAGTGAAAGGTGCGATTCGTACCGATTTTATTTTATCCGCTGAAATTGTGGTAATTTCGTTAGGTACAGTTGCAACAGCAGCATTTATGACTAAAGTGACTGTATTAAGTATCATTGCCATTGTGATGACCATTGGCGTATATGGCTTTGTTGCCATGATCGTCAAGATTGATGATCTAGGGTTATATTTAACACAACAGGCATCTGAATTTAAAAATAAGATTGGGCGTGGTTTGCTGGCCTTTGCCCCTGTGTTGATGAAAACACTCTCCATTGTTGGAACGGTTGCAATGTTCTTGGTTGGTGGTGGCATTATTAGCCATACCATTCCATTGCTGCATCATTTTACTGAAGAAACGGTAGACCATTTGGAACTGATTCCAAGCGTTGGTTCAATTATGGGCGCATTGACACCGACCTTGATTAATTTGGGTATTGGTCTGGTTGCAGGTGCCATTGTACTGATCATTGTTGGGCTGATTCAAAAAGTGTGGTCAAAGGCTTCGGCTTAAATCTTGGACAATATAATCATGTGAGGTCACTATGCGCTGGAAAGGTCGTCGAATCAGTACCAATGTTGAAGACCGTCGTGGTGGCGGGGCAAAAGCAGGCGGCATCAGTATACTGGGGCTTATTGTTGCTTTTGTTGCATGGAAGTTTTTTGGGGTTGACCCCCAACAGGCTTATCAGGCGACCCAGGCTGTGACCAGTGCGCAATCCTCACAGGGCAGTGCGCCACAAAGCCTGACTGCCGACCAGAAAGAAGCCAGCAATTTTGTCGGAACTATTCTGGCAGATACAGAAGATACCTGGACTCCTATCTTTCAACAGTTGGGCATGTCCTATAAGCCACCAAGATTGGTGCTGTTTAATGGTGTGGTGCGCTCTGGTTGCGGTACGGCCCAGGCTGCAATGGGACCGTTTTATTGTCCAGCAGACCAAAAAGTCTATATTGATACCTCATTCTTTAAAGAAATGCGCCAGCAAATGGGCATCTCTGGAGAACAGAACCAAACAGAACTTTCCCGTCAGGATCAGGCGGGTGACTTTGCTCAGGCCTATGTGATTGCACATGAAGTTGGACATCATATTCAAAATCTGTTGGGCATTTCCTCTCAGGTGCAGCAGGCACGTTCACAAATGAGTCAGACACAGGGCAACCAGCTTTCAGTACGTTTGGAATTGCAGGCGGATTGTTTTGCAGGAATCTGGGCACATCAGAACCAGCAGCGTACACAATTTCTAGAGCAGGGTGATATCGAGGAAGCGATGGATGCTGCCCAAAAGATTGGTGATGACTATTTGCAGAAACGTGCCACAGGACAGGTTGTTCCTGACAGTTTCACACATGGTACCAGTGAGCAGCGTATGCATTGGTTCCAGTTGGGACTGAAATCGGGGGATATCAATCAGTGTGATACCTTTAAGTAGCTTAAAGGTATTTCATCCTTATTTAAAAAGATAAATTGTAAATGAATGGGGTTGGGTCATTGTTAGAGACTTTAGGCAAGTGTGTTGATATGTTTGTATTGTGATATGAATAAAATGAAAAACTTATAGATAAAATCCTTTCAAAATTCAGTTATTATGACTGACTTGGCAGCTTGAAATACATAATTGAATTTAAGTTATAAATTTTGAACGAGATACTTTCGTGTATGCGATTGATATAAATAAAGAGGTGTTATGGGCAATTTCTTTCTTCTGCAAGCATTAACCGTTATTTTTGCACTTTCCATCGCCACCACCATTTTTAATAAACGAATACTTGGCTTTCCACAGGCGATAGGGGTACCGATTGTTTCGGCAATTTTCGTTTTTATCTTGCAATGGGGTGCAAGCTTACTCAATGGTAACCAGTTTATTACCATTAATATTCACAATATTGAATCTGCTGTCCGTGAAATTGATTTTTATGACTTTTTAATCAATGGTGTCATTTGTTTCATTCTAACCTCCTCTGCATTAAAGTTTAAGATTTCTGATTTACGCAACTACTGGAAGCCAATTGGTATTCTGGCAACAATCGCCTTGGTGTTATGTGCTGGATTTTATGCGGGATTACTGTATTTATTTCAATGGGCTGTTGGATATCCAGTACCAATTGAAGTTTTATTATTATTAGGCGCGGCTTTAGGTGCAACTGACCCAATTGGTGTTAAGGGGGTATTAAGTTCGATTAAAGCACCACATCACTTAATGGTAAAACTGGAGGGTGAATCTCTATTTAATGATGCGATGTGTATTGCATTATTCATGACCTTATTAAAGGTTCTACAAGGTGCTCATTTTTCACTGATTTCAACAATTGAAACCTTGTTATATGAAATTCTTGTCGCGGTTATTATTGGTTTTGGCTTTGGTTTGGCAATCTTGCGTTTATTACGTGGTAAACATGAGATGGAGTCACTCATTTTAACCACTGCATTATTGGCTAGTGGTTCATATTTGGTGGCTTTATTCGCCCATGCCTCCGCTCCGATCGCCTGTGTTATTGGAGGTTTGATCGTCGGTAATAAATGGCAGGAATTTAGGGAAGAGCAGGAGATTCAGGAAGTTAATCATTTTTGGCATACCGTTGAAGGGATTATTAACTCTTTCTTGTTTACCTTAATTGGTTTGGAATTGTTTATTCTGGATTTAAGTGCCAATTTAATTATTGGCGGTATTATTGCCTTTTTAATCCTGCACTTATCTCGTTTCGCAGCAAACTTCTCAGCTTTTGCATTATTCCCATCTTTCCGCAAAAAAAGCTACAACGGCAGTTTAACCATTCTCTCATGGGGTGGGGTACGTGGTGGGAT
Organism: Acinetobacter thutiue; assembly: GCF_030385805.1. NCBI lineage: Bacteria > Pseudomonadati > Pseudomonadota > Gammaproteobacteria > Moraxellales > Moraxellaceae > Acinetobacter > Acinetobacter thutiue. The sequence continues at coordinate 4,194 of NZ_JAUDZE010000015.1, read as the reverse complement.
CTCCCTGGCATTAATCCTTGCTGTTGCAAATGTTCCTCAGTTGAGTCCCTATAGTAGTATCCTGATTGGTTATACCTTTATTAGTGTACTGCTTTCAGGTGTTGTTTGTGGATTGGGTTTACCCGCTGTAATGAATGCATTTTATTTTAATCCAAATGAAGAAACTCAAGGACTTAAAGGTGTTTATCAACGCCTATGTAATAAGATGAACCGCCGTGGGTTTAAATATATTGTGGGTGAGGATGCCTTGGGTCGGGAAACATTGACGATTTATAATCCTGAAATTTTACTGGATAAGAAATCGGATGATGGTGTGGCAACTGTACATCATCCTAATAAACGTGAAGAAGTGAAACGTTTAGAAAATCCTGATAATTTTTAATATTATATTCTCTGTTGAGTAAATATCATTATGTATGTTTGCTCATTATATCTTTAAATTAAGCATCCATTTAATTGGGTGCTTTTTTAATTTGATTTAATACTGTTTTTATTACTATTGCTGTATAAATGTAACTAAAAAAAATAAATAATAATTTGGATAATAAAAAAATTATTTAAAAACATAAAATTAAATCTCATTTTTTACAATGTGTTTTTTGCACATTATTTTGATTTTATGTGATGTATTTAACATTTTTTTGAATTGTTTTAGAGTGGAGTTGATAACTCTATCACAAGCAAAAACAGAATAACTCAAACCAAAACTCAATAAAATGATTGATAAACGGTTGAAAACAAATAAATTATAATGAGGAATAATATCATGTCTGAGATACAAATTATTTCCAAGGAAAACCATAAAACGCTTTTAAATACAACGGATAACATTACTAAACTATCCTCGTCTGAACCAGTCGTTGTATTACTAAAAGTAGAGATTAACGATATCGCTCAAGTAAAAAGAGATGGTTCAAACGCGGTTGTACTATTAAAAAATGGAGAAATTATTGTTATTCAAAATTTCTTTGATAATGGTGGAGCAACGGAAAATAGTCTTGTACTTCAGGGTGACGATAATCAATTATTATGGGCCCAGTTTAAGGATTTAGAAAATGAGGCCGATGCGGATGCTGACGCAGATGCCGACGCGGATGCAGATGCAGACTCCGATGTGGCGGCAGATAATTTTGATGATGAAAATGCGGTTTTTCTAGAAGAACTTCCAGCGATTGTGCCTGCTTTGGCTGAGTCTGCGGTATTGCAACCAATAGCAGCCGTAGCACCAGCATTGACAGGTGCCGCAGCATCGGCGGGGTTAAGTTCCGCTGCATTGTGGGGAGGGGCACTGGTTGCGGGTGGTGCGATTGCCGCCGCTGGTGGAGGTGGTTCGGGATCTAATAATAACAATGAAGCCGACACGACACCTCCAGTCGCAAACATTACGATTGATGAAGCCACAGGTAAAGTTACGATTACATTTAGTGAGCCTGTACAGGGATTTGATCCAAGTGATGTGGTGGTAACAGGCGGCACAATTACAGGCTTGACTCAACAACCTGACGGTAGCTGGACAGGTACCGTGGTTGCTAACGGAAATCCAGGGACCACTGGCAGTGTAACAGTCAGTATTCCAGATGGTAGTTTTACTGATCTAACAGGTAATGCTGGTATTGGTGATAGTGCAACAGCCACTGTCCCAACAAATGATAACGACTCTGATTCCGACAGCGACTCAGACAGCGATTCGGACTCAGACAGCGACTCCGATTCTGACAGTGACTCCGACTCTGACAGTGACTCCGATTCAGATAGCGACTCCGATTCTGACTCAGACAGTGACTCAGATTCAGACAGTGACTCCGACTCAGATTCCGATAGCGACTCTGACAGTGATTCAGATTCCGACAGCGACTCCGACTCAGATAGCGACAGCGACTCCGATTCCGACAGCGATTCAGATTCCGACAGTGACTCCGACAGCGACTCCGATTCTGACAGTGACTCCGATTCAGATTCCGATAGCGACTCTGACAGTGATTCAGATTCCGACAGCGACTCTGATTCAGATAGCGACAGCGACTCTGATTCAGATAGCGACAGCGACTCCGACTCAGACAGCGACTCCGATTCCGACAGCGACTCTGACTCAGATAGCGACAGTGACTCCGACTCAGACAGCGACTCTGACAGTGATTCAGACTCCGACAGTGACTCCGATTCCGACAGCGACTCCGACTCAGACAGCGACTCTGACTCAGATAGCGACAGTGACTCTGACTCCGACAGTGACTCTGACTCAGACAGTGACTCTGATTCCGACAGTGACTCTGACTCAGATAGCGACAGTGACTCTGACTCAGACAGCGACTCCGATTCCGACAGTGACTCTGATTCCGACAGCGACTCCGACTCAGACAGCGACTCCGATTCTGACAGTGATTCCGATAGCGACAGCGACTCCGACTCAGATAGCGACTCCGATTCTGACTCTGACAGTGATTCCGATTCAGATTCCGACAGTGACTCAGACTCTGACAGTGATTCAGACTCCGACAGCGATTCAGACTCTGACAGCGACAGCGACAGCGACAGTGACTCTGACTCAGACAGTGACTCTGATTCCGACAGCGACTCCGACTCAGACAGTGACTCTGACTCCGACAGCGATTCCGATTCTGACAGTGACTCCGACTCAGACAGTGACTCAGATTCAGACAGTGACTCAGATAGCGACTCCGATTCAGACAGTGATTCAGATTCCGACAGTGACTCCGACTCAGACAGTGACTCTGATAGCGACTCAGATTCAGATAGCGACAGTGACTCAGATTCAGACAGTGACTCCGATTCAGACAGTGACTCCGATTCAGACAGTGACTCAGACTCTGACAGTGACTCCGACTCAGACAGTGATTCAGATTCTGACAGCGACTCCGATTCCGACAGTGACTCCGATTCCGACAGCGACTCAGACTCCGACAGTGACTCTGATTCAGATAGCGACTCAGACTCCGACAGTGACTCCGACTCAGATAGCGACTCTGACTCAGATAGCGACTCTGATTCCGACAGCGACAGTGACTCCGACAGCGACAGTGACTCCGACAGTGATTCTGACTCCGACAGTGATTCTGACTCCGACAGCGACTCCGACTCTGACAGTGACTCCGACAGCGACTCCGATTCTGACAGTGACTCCGATTCTGACAGTGATTCAGACTCAGATAGCGACAGCGACTCTGATTCAGACTCAGATTCCGACTCTGACAGTGACTCCGATTCCGACAGCGACTCCGATTCTGACAGCGACTCCGATTCAGACAGTGACTCTGATTCCGACAGCGACTCCGATTCAGACAGCGACAGTGACTCCGACTCTGACAGTGATTCCGACTCCGACAGTGACTCAGACTCTGACAGCGACTCAGATTCCGACAGTGATTCAGATTCAGACTCAGACAGCGATTCAGACAGCGACAGCGACTCCGACAGTGACTCTGATTCAGACAGTGATTCAGACTCCGACAGCGACTCCGACTCTGACAGTGATTCCGACTCCGACAGCGATTCCGATTCAGACAGCGACTCTGACTCTGACAGCGATTCCGATTCTGACAGTGACTCTGACTCAGATAGCGACAGTGATTCAGACTCAGACAGCGACTCCGATTCTGACAGTGACTCTGATAGCGACTCCGATTCCGACAGTGACTCCGACTCTGACAGCGACTCCGACTCCGACAGTGACTCAGACTCCGACAGTGACTCAGACTCCGACAGTGACTCCGATACCGACAGTGATTCAGACTCCGACAGTGATTCCGATTCTGACAGTGACTCCGATTCCGACAGCGACTCTGACTCTGACAGCGATTCAGATAGCGACAGCGACTCTGACTCAGACAGTGACTCCGATTCTGACAGTGACTCCGATTCTGACAGTGATTCAGACTCAGATAGCGACTCAGACTCAGACAGCGATTCCGATAGCGACTCCGATTCTGACAGTGACTCCGACTCTGACAGTGACTCTGATAGCGACTCCGATTCCGACAGCGACTCTGACTCAGACAGCGACTCCGATTCTGACAGTGACTCTGACTCAGACAGCGACTCCGATTCAGACAGCGACAGCGACTCTGACAGCGACTCCGATTCCGACAGCGATTCAGACTCCGACAGCGACTCAGACTCTGACAGCGACAGTGATTCAGACTCTGACAGTGACTCTGACTCAGACAGCGACTCCGA
>NZ_JAUDZE010000014.1:0-53515 GCF_030385805.1 Acinetobacter thutiue | reverse complement strand
CAATACCAGCGCACAGCCCAAAGAATGATTTCGCCCTGAAAATGCCGACCATGGAAAGGATTCATATGCTGCACCTTTAGCTAAAACAGTCTTCAGCTTACCATTCGTGGTTATTTGCAACAGTGCCATTTGGAATACGCCATGATTGATGGAACGATTGTTAAAGTTCATCGACATGGGCAAGGTGCAAAAGGGGGACTTTCAAACAGTCTATAGGTAAATCTCGAGGTGGAATGACCTGTAAAATTCTTGCCTTAGTGGATAGTCTAGGCAACCTCATTAAGTTTCGATTAATGCCTGGTCAATATCACGATTTAGTAGAAACCAAACCTTTAATTGAAGATGTTGATTTTCAAGCATTACTAGCGGATAAAGCATTTGATGCAGATTGGCTCATCCAAGAACTCAATGAACGTAAAGTGAAAGTGGTGATCCCACCCAAATCTAATCGAAAAGTAATGAGAGCATTTGATACGACTATGTATAAATGGCGTCATCTCATTGAAAACTATTTCTGTAAGTTAAAAGAATTTAAACGTATAGCGATGCGTAGTTGTAAAACAGATACGAGTTTTGAAGCCATGATTCAATTGTGCGCGAGTGTAATTAACTCTCGGTAATTCTCAACAGACCCTAAACAAACCCAATAATTTTTCATTCTTTCCTAACTTCATCTGGGAGAGTTGAGTTTGATCATAGACCACTCGATAGCCTGCTTGTTGCATTTCTGCGATCAAATTCCGTTGGTCTATCCGTTCTCCCCCTTGATCTTTCGGCAGAAATTGACGCTTACCCCCGCCTAGAATCACATCAACCCCATCTTTTAATTTGACGTTATAACGCTGATAGGTATCACCTTGCGAACTTGGTACTAATTGGGATGCTATGTCATTTTCAGCATCACGATGACAAATATGGGCATAAGTCGATGCTGGTGTAGCATGCGTAATGCGAGTTGTCGTGACTACACCTGTACCCCAACCTTGTGCCTTGGCCAATTCGAGTAAAGTTTGGGTGTCTTGCTTATTCTGGTTCTGAGGATTGGTTCCACATTGATGGTTTCCAGCCTGATCTGGTTCTACTGCAATTGTTCCAGTCTGCATGGATATCACTTCATTTTTCATTTTTACACCTGTCATATAAGCACCCATCGATGGTGCGCTATCTGTAACCTGTGCATCTTCTGAGAAAGTACGAACAAATGCTGACTCTGGAAGTTGATCTATCGGCAGTTGCCCGTCTTCACCAACAGCATAGATTCGTGCAGCTGTTAGTGTCGTGATACCCATTCCATCTCCCAAGAAAAAAACCACACGTTGAGGCTGTTTTGATGGTTGTACTGAAGTAGAAGTTGATTGAACTAAAGCAGGACTTTGACAGCCCATCAAAATAACTGTGCCCAAACTACAGCATGCCAAACTCATTAATTTTTTATTAAATTTTTTCTTATGCCAAAGCATTGCATCGACTCATCTTAGGATGGTCGAAAAATACGCTTTAAATATTCAATTTAAATGACAAATTTATGAAAATATTATTATGACTACTTATATAAATTTTCCTAATTGCAAAAAATAGTGTAGCAAGTTGCTACACTATTTTTTTACTTTATTTTTCTAACATTCTTTTTAGGAAAGCTTCTAATTCTTTTAAATTTTGATCATCAAATTGTCCGATTTTTAAAGATACCTTTAATGTATTATGGTCAAATTTGATATTACCAGCAACTTTCCCATCATATTCAATTTTATGTACAATTGAAGTTTGAATTACTTCTTTCGTTTCTCTTGACTTAAAGATTTTTTCAGCTAGTGATGCCAGTTTTGTCTGTTCAACTTCTTTTTTAAGCAATTTTGACCATGCTTCAAATAATGCTTCTTTAGCATTTTCATGGTTTTCTTCATGATCTGATAGAAATTTTTTCACTGCTGTAGCAGCGGTCCGTGCTAATAATGACGGCTGTTTTTCCAAATCTTCAATCAACTCTCCAGGTAATTTTTCAAAAGATAAATATTTATACATATCTTCACGATTCATACCTAATGACTTTGCTAACTTCTGCTTATTTTTTTTTAATTTTTCATCCAAAGAAGTTAATCCAACATATATTTCATAATCTGTCAGATCTTCTCGCTTTAAATTTTCAGCTAATGTTAATAAAGCAACTTCTTCATCCGATGCATCAATAATGATTACTTCAATGGTGTTCTTATTGAGAAATTGGTGGGCTTTCAATCGTCTTTCACCAGCAATCAACTCATATTTATCATTTATTCTACGAACTGCAATTGGTTGTAATAGCCCAATTTCCTCAATTGATGCTGCTAAATCTTTAATATCTTGTTGATTAAAGAGTTTTCGAGGCTGGTTAGGGCTAGCCTGAATATCTGTAATTTGTACATTACGTCTTAGCTCTTTGACATCATTAATATGCTCCTTTTGGGCATGTTGATGCTTTTGAGTATTTTGCTGAAGACGTTTAGCCAATAGCTCTTTATTACTTACCATAGTATTTCCAGAATTATATTATCCGACACGCTGAACAATTTCTTGTGCTAAAGTTTCAAAAGCTTTTCGAACTTTTGAGTTTTTATCAACAGATAATAAAGGTTGTTGCAAAATTGCAGCTTGATTAACTTTAGTGCTCATTGGAATTGTGGTATGCAATAATTCTCCAACTTGATTAAATGCTTCATCTTTTATTAATTTACATACATTCTGACGCTCATCATGTTTAATTAATAAAGCACCTAAGAGTTCTAACTCAGGGTTAACTCTTCTAATTTTACTTAAATGATTAATTAAATCAGTAACACCATAGAGACCGTATTGTGAACCAGATTCAATTGGAACAATAACATGTGTCGAAGCGGCTAAAGCATTGCTAGTTAATAATTTTAAGCTCGGAGGGCAATCAATAAGAATGTAGTCATATAATCCTTCTAGAATTTCCAATTTATTTGAAAGTTCCTCGGTTGGTCTTGGTGCATCATCTTTCAATTGATCTTCAGTTTTACCAAGAGTTAATGAGCCATATATTAAGGAAACATTTTTAAATTTTGTTTCTTCTTCTAATGCTTCTGATAATAAACTTATATCACCAATGAGTAATTCCGCTGATGTAGTTTCAACTTCGCTAGGGTGTCTTAATCCTATATGTAAACTTGCATTTGCTTGTGGATCCAGATCAATTACTAAGACCTTATTTCCTAATTCAGCAAGTTCTGAAGCAAGATGTACTACAGTAGTTGTTTTCCCGCAACCACCTTTATGATTAGCTACAGCAATGATTTTAGTTGACATATTTGTCTTAAGGAATTTACTTTGATTTCATTTAATATAAAGATATTTGTAGCAACTTGCTACAGTTCCTTTGTCATATTTTTATCTTTTGAATTCAAAAGATGTGGAAAAAACATTTCTTAACTTTTTTTAAAAATATAGCTAGCTAATTTTAATTAGTATTAATTAGTATTAATTAGTTAATTATAATTAGACAAATTTTATTTTTTTAAAAACAAATAGATAGAATTTTTAAAGTGGAAGGCGTGTCACTAATAAGTGGAAGACCTGTCATTGATAAGTGGAAGCCCTGTCACCTTTAAGTGGAAGGTTTGTCACTAATAAGTGGAAGGTCTGTCACCGATAAGTGGAAGGTTTGTCACTATGGTGGAAGACTTGTCATTGTGATTTATTTTAATGTGGATTTTTTAATTTAAAACAATATAATTCAACTGCTTGTGATGTTGATAAGTTTGTTTTTATTGAAATAAAGGTGGAAGACTTGTCATTAGATGTTTTTTATTCTGTGGATAAACTATTTGTATAAAATTTAATTGATAACATGATGTTTAATAGTCAAGAATATCGGAATGGTGGAAGGCTTGTCACTTTAACAGTGGAATATGTGTTGATTAATTCCACTTTAGTGGTGCTGTAGGCTATTCCTATTTTCAAATTGATTGCTTTAGCGATACGGATGAATTATCAAAGGTGGAAGAATTGTCACTTAAAAGTGTTTAATTTTATATTAATTCCACCATAAGACTAGATAGTATCAAAATTGCACTTTAATAGTGACACTTCTTCCACTCTTAAGGTGTTTGATGGGCATAAACTGAGTTAATTTAATGTAAGGAAGAGAAAATAGTGAGCGGTTTGCATCTTCTTCCACTTTTGTGTATAACATGTAGAAAATATTTTAATCTTTCCACTTATGAGCAATCACAACGAACCAGAAGAATTAGAACATCTACCTTATTGTATTGGTAATATTCGACATAATGGAGTAGTTAGCACTAGTAACCGTCTGATTAGACCAATTGAATTATCATCTAATGAGTATAAAGCTCTACTTTATGCGATGGCTGTTGCGAATTATGGTGAAAAGAATAATCAAGATCGTGAAATTACAGAGCAAACTTATATATATTTGCATAAAGATGATTTAGGCGAACTATTAGGATTAGATAAAAAGAATTCCATTAATGTTGCTATTGATCGTATTTATAAAGAATTATCATCACGAGTAGCCCATTTTGTAATTGAAGAGTCCGTGGATGATAATAAGCGTAAAGTTAAAAAAGTACACTCAGTAGTACCAATTATTCGTGAACTCCGTTGGGAAGATGATGCTAAAAATGCTTTGCAGATACGTTTCACCAGTGAAGTACTTCCATATTTTACTCGTTTAGCAAATGGAAATTTTACAACCTATCAATTGAAAGATTTATTTGCTTTGGACTCTGTCACCAGTATGAGTTTGTATTCATACTTTATCAAAAATGAATTTAAGTATGCTAATCAAGATTCTTATGAGGTTGAACTTTCACTTGAGAATATCAAAGCATTAATTGATATTGGGGAGAAAAAATACGATCGTTGGGTTGATTTTAGACGATACGTTTTAGACAAAATTATTGAAGAAATTAATGAAAGGACTAGTCTTCAATTAGAATACGATACCATCAAGAAAGGTCGACCTATTGTCGGAGTTCGATTTAAAATTCTTAATAGGCATGCCACTGAAGTTGTTGTATCTAATACTAATGATAAGACTCAAATCTATTTAGATGTCAATTTTGATGATAATGCGCTTGTTAAAGAATTAGGTGCGAAGTTCGATATGACCGTAAGGTCTTGGTACATCTATGCGAACGACCCAAATTATAAACAGTTTAGTAAGTGGTTTAAGACAGAAGGGTGCTTAACTGAATCTCAAGCAAATGTGATAGTTAATGATATTATGTTCCAAATGGATTTTGCTGTAGCTGGCAGTTCAATGAGTGAATTTAAGAAAGAAATGAAATATAAATTAAAAAATAATCCAAATTTTGTAAAAGAAAATAGAAAACGATTGAATGAAATATTTGGAAAAGAAGTTATATGACAGTGTAGCAACTTGCTACACTGTTTACGATAATGTGTAAAATAAGTTTGATATCAGTTTAGGTTATATTTTGATAGCTAATTAATAGACCTATGAACTCATAATCCGTTGGTCGACAGTTCAAGTCTGTCTGGGCCCACCATATAAAACAACCACTTACGTGTACTAATCGTAAGTGGTTTTTTGATTTTAAAAAATTAGTAAGCGTATGGTAAGCAAAATAAATCAACTATAAATCATTGGTTATTTTTATCGATTAACAATAGGCTTACTCTAAATAGTGCAGCTCTATAAATTTTTTCTTAAATTCATCCATTGATTGTTGCATTCGGACGAAACGTTTCATTTTTCTTACTTTAATAATCGTTTCTTTTATTTCACTATGAGATATTAACTCTATCCAATTTGTAATAGTTGATTGATTCGGTTGTCGTATATGCAAGAATAGTAAATCCAACAGATAGACAGAACACCATCGAAGGTTATCCAAAATAAACTGAATATTCTGTGTTAAAAACTTGTGTACATTGTTGGCTTGCTCAAATTTTAATTCGTATATACATTTGTAATAGCTATATACGATATATCCAACAAAATCCAAAAAATTTACAAGCATGAAGAATTGAGGCTTTCCCTCCCACTGTCTCCAAATATCACCTGCATTAGATTGAGTTAAATCCATAGGAAGTTTTTTAAGTAAAAAATCTAAATTTTTTTTAGGTAGGGTTGCATAGAATATTTTTAGATCTTCATGTGTTGGAAATCTTTCAAGTAATTTCCAAATAGGATGTTGAAAGTAGACAGATGATTCAGGAATTTTTACCTCGCAAATCTCAAGCGTACTTTTATTTGGTGCAGTTGTGCCTAAACTATATTTATACCAAATGGCTGACTCTTGTTGGTCAAAAAATTCTGAGACTCTATTCGCATTCGCTATAAAAAGTAAATTTTCTGTTTCGGTTGGATCAGGCCCTAATCGAAAGTCCTTATTAATTTCAACAGCGATTCGACGTTTTATACTCACGTTACTACTTATATTTTCATACCAAATAATGGTTCTTAGGTAGTTAATGGCATTTTTTCGTATACGAGACGTTTTGATTTCATTCATGATCATGATTTATGGTCAATTGTCAACTTAAGCAAATAAACTTGAAGATAAACAATACAGCATAAATCAACTAAAAAGTACGTAATGTTATTTAAAGGAGCTTCGATATGAAGCCAGAATCATTACTTTGTACTACGGCAGAAGCAGCAAAACTTCTAGGACTTCAGCCTCAGACCTTAAGAAAATGGGCTATCTACGAGACCGGTCCAATTCTTCCAAAGCGTCATGGTCGCTTGTTACGTTGGAATCGGAATGAAATTTTGAAATTTGCAGGTGAAATCAAATAGTTATTTGATTTTATAAAATTAAATCTCTCTCCCTTCCAAAAACTTTAATTCAAGTTTGCTGCTGATAAATTTTAAGCAGTAAGGGAGATTTTTCTTAAAAAAGTTGATGATCTTATAATGTTTGATAATGAAAAAATACTCATAACTACATCTGAAAATTGGGGAGACAGTCTTCCTTCTTGCAAGTCTGATGAAAAAAAACAATTGGATTATCCGATCCAGCACTTTCCAGTAGTTATGAGGGAGGCTATTAAATGTATTTCAGAATATGTTCAATGCCCTATTTCAATGGCTGCACAATGTGTTATCGGCGCAATTTCACATATTGCACAACGGAATGTAAATGCACCTCATCCTTATGTTAAAGATGGCGAACCTTGTTCCCTATTTTTACTTAGTGAAGGACAAAGTGGAAGCCGAAAAAGTAGTGCTAAAACAATTGCTGATCATTCAATCAAGGAGTATGAACGCCTACAATATGATAGATATCGCCGTAATGATCGGCAATGGCAGAAAAAATTTCTTGGTAATGAAAAAAAAGAGCATAAATCATGTTTAGCTGAAACTAAAGAACCGAAAGATCCATCAAGTGTATTTAGTGATATCACGATTGAATCTTTACTAGGTTTATATATTGATGGTTTTGTTACAAATGTTTCAATTTCAAGTGATGAAGCTGCTCAATTTTTTGCAGGACATACAATGAAATCCGAAACACGTAACCAAGCCTTGGCAACTTTTACAAAGCTATTCGACGATGGATACGTTGAACGAACAAGATCAAAATCAAATTTAAATGGCAGTGGTAGAGCTTATGATGTGCGACTAACTTTTAATTTACAAGGCCAGAGAGAGGTATTGATTAAAGCTCTTCAGGATCCAGTTCTCAGAGGTCAAGGTTTTTTAGCAAGATTTATTCTTACTGTTCCTGAAAATTTAGCTGGTCAGCGTTTTCAGGATAAAGAACATCAATCTAAAGACATTAACACAGACTCGAGAATGATAATTTATTGGGAACGCTGTAGTGATTTGTTAAATGATTCAAGTGACCACCAACGTTATGTTATTCCGCTCGATGAAGAAGCAAAAAAAGTTGATCTTGCATTCTATAATGAAATTGAAAGTTTGCAAGCGAAAGGAAAGTGTTATGAGTATTTACAAGCTTTTGCTAGTCGTGCAAGTCAGCTCGCACGGCGTTTAGCTACAGTTTTTACTTATTTTCAGGGTGAAGCATTTATCAATAAACAAATATTATTAGCTGCTTGTGATGTAATTCGATTTTCGTTGAATGAGTGGCTTCGATATACAGAAATTGAATTAGATAAAGAAAGTGATGCTGAAAAATTAATTAAAAATTTAATTCGTAAATGTAAACAGAAAAATACTAATCTAATACTCAAAAATTTAGGACTAAAAGGTGCACCATTACATTTGAGGAAAATAAAAGATTTCGATGTGTGTTTAAATGAATTAATTGAATTAAAATATATTCGTTTGAAAATTATTAATAATACGACATATTTAGAGTTAAATCCTGCTTTGTTGAAGTAGTTGCGATATTGCGACTTTTATTTGAAAATTAGACAGTATGAAGCTTTGAAGATCGCAAATGAGTTGCGATTTGTTTACCGATTGCGATTTAGTACAGTTCATACTAAATCGCAGCAGTATTTTTAAATCTTTGCGATATGAATAAATTGGAATAGCAAGGATTTTGGGAAATAATCGCAGAATCACAAATATTTCAGAGAATTTAGTGCATTATTAATTTGTATAAGCTCCGTGCAGCACACGTTTCGCACGCTCAATCATACTTTGGCGTGGATGTGTACGAAATGCCCAGAGCGACGATAAATTGTTATTTTGATTGAGCTTTGCGACTTCAAGAATTTGTTCATCATTCATTTCATGCATGCATTGACGAATGATTCGATGGGCTTGTTCAAGCTCGTTGAGTAAGGAGTTTGCAGTGTCAACAGCAATATAAAGATTGGCGAGTGTTTGACGCTGAGGATTTGAAATTGATTTGCCAAGTTCAACAATCAGTTGCGAGGCTTGTTTTTTAGGTGTGCAAGTGTTTGCACCATGAAGAATTGCGTTCATAGTCTTTCCTTTCGATAAGTTTTAACACTTACCCCCAACACTTTCCTACGGTGATGGTGGTAGCTTTAACAGGGGTAGGAAATACCGCTCGAAAGGTCACGGCCAGCCAAAGGCTGCCCTGCAAAGCTACCATAAAGGCTGCTTAAACAGTAGGCAAAAAAATAGTCGCTAGTGCGACATTTATTTGCACCTTTCGATAATATCAGGTTCCTACGCCTGAACACAGATTTTGCTGTGTACAATTAGCTTAACTGGGTATCACTTGAGCTGTCAACGCAGTGATTGGATCTTTTTACATATCTTAACATTAAATAATTTATTGATTCTGCTGGAGATATTTTAAATTTCTGACGGCTGGGAATATTGTTTTGAACAGTACTTGTGGACGGCTCTATAGACTAAATATTTAATTTTTAGCTCTCAATAATTCTGTAAAAAATAAGAAATCATCAAATCTAAAGTGATTCTCTAAAAGAATAAAATGAATAAATTATCGATTGTTTAGGGCTTCAACAACCATTAAGACTTTCTCTAAGCCTTCTCTGGTTTGAATTTGCTGAATCGGGACACCATCGGTTGCGGTATTGAATGCATTCATAAAATAATCAATCCATTCAGAATCACCGCCCGTTAACGTAGATAAGCTTTGATAAAGGCGAATCAGTAATAATCCATATTCACCTTGTGGGGATGCGGGTTCTAATACAGCTGAGAATTCGATTTGGTTCATCGACATGAGATCGAGACCCATCACAGTAGCCAGTTGAGTATTGCTAAGACCAAGTAAATTCGCGGTTTTCAAGACGGCTTCAAATGAGCGCATGACAACACAGCTTGTTTGTAATGCGCTAAATATGGCTATTCACAATCAAAAACCAACCAAAGAAATGATTGTGCATTCAGACAGAGGAAGTCAATATTGCAGCCATGAATATCGAAATATACTTGAGCAATATGGTTTTCAAGGTTCAATGAGCAAGCGCGGAGACTGTTACGATAATGCACCGATTGAAAGCTTTTGGGGAATATTGAAAAATGAGTTAGTGCATCATTACAACTATCAAACTAGAGAAGAAGCCAAAGCAGATATTATAAAATACATTGAGTTATTTTATAATCATCGAAGAATTCAAAAGGGTTTGGGTTTTAAGACACCAAATCAAATGGCCGAAGACTTTTATAAGTTGGCTGCCTAGAATCTCCCAAGTGAAAGTCTCCTGCTAATTCAGCACACATCACAATTTCTATAGTTGTTGGAAAGGTATTCTTTGGCATTGTAAAGCTCTGCGTATATCTGTCTTAAAGTTTAAATAGGCTTTTCGGTCACTAGGTGTACCTGGTATCGTAATCTTCTGTATTTGGTTTACAAGCAAAAAATCATGTCTTTTACCAGGTCTAAAAGATGCGACACCATCCTTAATAAGTTGCCGAATAAATTTGTTCAGCTCTTTGTCATTACTGTACTTTTTCATCGGTAATCCTGGATTAAGGGGATTGCTCCCCTTAATGATTATTTGGCATTACCACGACCACCACCTGATGGGCGACCTGTTGTACTTGGCCAATTGCCACCAGGGCCAGGATGAGATGATGGTGGGCGGTTGTATTGAATGTGCATGAAGTATTATCCTTCGTGTGCATAGCGAAATTGCTATGAATCGAAGAATATAGAAATGCAAGATTTTCTTCCTCTGAGAGAATGGAGTTTAATTTTTAAAACTAATTTTGGCTTGTTCTAATACCCAGTTTTCATACTTCTGTAGATGCCCTCGCAACATATCCATGGGGCGAACGGTATAGTGCTTTTCAGCTAAAGCACTTGGTTTATGTCCAGATATTTGTGCAGTGACACCTACAGGAATATCTACCCATTCCGCCAATGATTTAAATGAACGTCTAAGACCATGTATTGTTAGCTGAATATCTATTTCATTACAGATTTTCTTAAATTCTTTGTAAGGATTAACGATGTATCCCGTCGCAGAGGTATTACTGCTAAATATATAAGATGAATCGCTGGTTTTTTTTAAGTCACGTAGTAATTTTTCTACGTATTTGGTCATAGGTATAATACGCCCATTATCTTCAACTTTATCCTTCAGATGGATCGTTTTCCACCTAAAATCTAAGTCTTCCCATGTAAGTGATAGAAACTCATCTTTTCTGGCCCCAGTTAATAGACAACAAATATAAAATGTAGCCAAGGCTTTATTTTGAGAATTGAGAACGGTAGAGAACCATATGTCTAATTGTTCTCTTAGGAGGCAATCTTTTCTTGCTTGAACTGGCTTTACTTTGGATCTTACTTTTTTAGATTTAATTGCATTTGTAGGTGCTATTCCTTGGAATCTATCATCTTCTTCACACCAATTTAAAAAGGCTCTAATGAGACGGAAAGCTTTACTAGCTGTAGTTTCTCGGTAATTATTATTCTGAAGCCATTCAGAAAAAAAGTTGTTATCAAGATCTGATAACCTTTTTTCTAATAATTCAAAAATAGGCTGAGGTTTATAGTGAAATTTTTTGATTTCATCAAATCCACCTTTTGATAGTAATAAATGATCGAGGTAGGTGCGTTCTCTCCATCTTTCTTTATTTTCTTCAAGATAAATAGGTCTCGAGAAAGACTGCATCTGGGTTTGTCATAAAGCTTTTGATTCACATCGTAAATTGCTTGTTTCGATAGAGACTGATTTAAGTTATGAAGTAGCTTATCGGGATTAAGAGCCTGTGGATTGATCTTGAGCTCAGTCATCAACTTAAAGAGTGTGTTGCTGAGTTGATATTTAACCTGAATGAGGTCTACATCAGCTTCTACAATGCTTCGAGCTTTGATTCGAATATTTTGTTGTTGTGCTATATAAACAAGAAGAAAGTTATCTGTTGCGAATAACTCAGCTGGAGCAGGTGCAGTAGCAGATATTAGGCTCACGTCATGTTGAAAGTGTGTTGGCAGTTGCGAGGCATTTAAAATCTGAGCGTAGCTTTGGTAAATTTTGAACAGAGGCGGGTAAGGACGGATCATGACCTCCTTTGTATAAAACGGTCTTTTATTGGCTAGCTGAGAATTTGCTTTTGTAGGCTTCATTTATTCGCCCTCCTGATTTTTTTAACTTAGATCAAGAAGTACAAAAAACTTTTAATTTTTATAAAAAGATCAAGAAAGTGGTTATAAATGTGGGCGGTTTTTGATGAATTTGAGAGGCTCAAAGCGGGTGGGAAATAGGGTGTATTTGGAATTTTTATTTTAAGTTATTGATTTTATTTGATGTGAATGTGGCTGGTTTCTTCGTGTTTTGTATTATCTCTGTGGTAGTTTAAATATGGCCCAAGGTATTGATGATGCTTTAGTAGAAATTTTAGGTGCTAAACAAATTAATGCCTTACGTAAGGCCGGTCACTACCGACGAGATGTGTATTAATGCTTAGCTAGATTGGCATAAATTCTATTTCTACAATCCTCCATCGATGGGGGGATTTTTTTATGGCCATCTGAATAATTATCGGCAATCACATATTTTTTAATAATTAAGATGTCTTGCACGAAGCAAATTTCAAAATAATTAGATAGACACGGCAAAAATAAAACGCTTGGCAAAATAAGATTGGCATGAATAGTGCATTATTTTAATGCAAATCATTCATTTAATGCTGAATTTAGCATCAATTTAGTTCACGAATCACGATAAAAGAAATTGAGATTGGGTATTTATGAAAATCTATACGGAAAGACTTGAGGGTAATGTCGTACAAGAAAATGTTGAGATAGTTGAACTGACATTTGATACACGACAAAAGAGCCGTTTTCGTGCAACTTTAGCTAACGGGCACGATATTGGTGCAGATTTACCCCGTACCGGCATTTTAAGGCACGGTTCATATATCGCAACTCAAGAGGGTGATGTACTGCGTGTCGATGCCAAAGCAGAAAAACTCATGAAAGTAGAAGCACCAAGCAGCTTTGATTTATTAAAAGCAGCGTATCACTTAGGTAATCGTCACGTCCCTTTAATGCTCACACCAACGGCGCTGTATTTTGAGCCAGATCATGTATTGGCTGAAATGATAATTGGACTTGGTTTAACGGTATATGAAACCATGCATCCATTTGAGCCTGAAAGCGGTGCTTATGCACAGCATCAGCATGATCACAGATTAAGCCCAATTAAGGCTTTGCATCATGTTCACACCTAATGCTTCACAGCTTTTAAGTCTGTTGACTTTGTCCTCAACGGCACTACCAATTGGGGCGTACTGTTATTCTCAAGGGGTAGAAAGTGCGATTGATCAGAGCTTAATTTTTGATGAAACCTCGAGCATTACTTATTTTGAAGAAGTGCTTGAAATGCTTTTGGTACGGTTTGAGCTGCCCGTTTTGAAACGCCTAATAATATCTTTTGATCAGCCTGAGCAGTTTGAATACTGGGCGCAGTTATATAGAGCAAGTCGAGAAAGCAAAGAGTTATTGGCTGAATCACAGCAATTGGCATTTTCATTAAATGCGTGGATTCGTGATGTGCTGAAAAAGCCTGTGAAATTAAAAAAGCAGATCGGTTTCGTACCCATCTATGCGCATCTTTGTGGGCAACTCGAACTTGATGTTGCAGAGGTTTTGACTGCTTATACCTTTACCGTACTTGAAAATCAGGTGTTGGCTGCCGTGAAAACTGTACCACTTGGACAGATGAGTGGACAACGGATTTTATGGCATGTGCATGGGCTGATTCCAGAGGCAATTGAACGTGCTTTAGCACTGCAAGATGCTGAACTCAGTAGCGCCTTACCTAATTACGCCATGCTCAGTATGGCACACGAAACACAATATTCACGATTATTTAGATCTTAAAAATAAAGGACATTTCACATGACAGAACGTAGCCCATTACGCGTAGGTATTGGCGGTCCAGTTGGTTCAGGTAAAACAGCGCTTACTTTAAATTTATGTCAGGCACTGCGTGAAAAATACAATATGGCGGTGGTGACCAATGATATTTATACCAAAGAAGATTCCAACTTTTTAACACGCCATGAAGCTATGTCACCTGAGCGTATTGTTGGTGTAGAAACAGGTGGTTGCCCGCATACCGCAATTCGTGAGGACGCCTCCATTAACCTAGCGGCTATTGATGACCTGTGCGAAAAATTTGATGGCCTTGAACTGATCATTATTGAAAGTGGCGGTGATAATTTGGCAGCAACATTTAGCCCGGAACTTTCAGATTTAACCCTGTATGTAATTGATGTGGCGGGTGGGGAGAAAATTCCGCGTAAAGGTGGCCCCGGTATTACCAAATCTGATTTGTTAATCATAAACAAAACCGACCTTGCACCAATGGTTGGAGCAAATTTAGATGTGATGGATCAAGACGCGAAACGTATGCGCGGTGAAAAACCTTTTCTATTTTCCAATATGAAAACTAAAGATGGCTTAAATGACATCATCAGCTTTATTGAGAAACAAGGTTTGTTTAAAGCATAAGGGGCATCCACTATGAAGTTATTATTGCAAAGAATTACCTTCACATCGTTGGCATTCTTTCCCTTGGTAGCAATGGCGCATCCAGGCCATGAGCATAGCCATAATAGTTTTATCAGCGGTTTTGTGCATCCATTTACAGGGCTTGATCATCTAATGATGGCGTTAGCATTTGGCGTATTGATTTGGACTGCACACCAGCGCTGGAAATGGGCCGGATTATTCGGTTTATCTGCCGCAATGATTGTCGGTTTTATGATCGGTGCACAATTCAACTTAGCAACAGCAATTGCTGAAAACGGCATTATTGCGTCGTTAATTGTATTGGCTGTTGCTCTTTGGACCAAAACCAATAAAGCCGTTCCTTTTATTGCTGCACTTTTGGCCGGTTTTCATGGCATCGCACATGGTACGGAACTTGGCCAAAGCGGTCAGGCAGTTTTACTGGTCGTTGGTATGGTTACAGCGATGGCATCTATATACGTATTCGGTTTGCTCGTCGGCGCATTTATTCAAAAATATGTGCCTTATGGTAAGCAAATGATTGGTGCTTTGACAGCTATTGTTGCTGTAATTGGTTTAGCTTGATGCCTCATTCATCTCAAATAATAGGGAGATGCAAATGAATGATCTGGTATTAAGCGAAACAAAATTTATATCGACACAACAGCAGCATAACAGCCAACTGTGGTATGCCTGTTTGGAACTTGGTTTTGCCTATCAAGTACAGTCAAATCGAACCGTATTACAGCATCGCAAGCATCATGGGCCTGTACGCGTTCAGAAGATGTTGTGGCCTGAAAAAACTGGTATTTGCCATGCAATTATTGTGCATCCACCAGCAGGAATTGCTGGCGGAGACCATCTGACTTTTGATATGAAAGTTGAGGCGAATGCGCATGCGTTAGTTACCACGCCCGGTGCAGGGAAATGGTACAAAACCAATGGCAAGCAAGCCTATCAGCATATTCATATACATGTCGCAGCACAGGCGACATTTGAATGGTTACCGCAAGAAACCATGCTTTTTGATGGTGCCAATGCAGACTCTGAAACACATATTCATCTAGATGAAATGGCCAGTTTTATTGGGTGGGATATGTTGGTCATCGGTCGACAAGCACGTGGTGAAATTTTTCAGCAAGGGCAATACCAAAGCAAATTTAGGCTGTATCGTGCAGACAAATTATTGGTTGCAGATAGTTTAAATTTTAAGGGGCAGGATCGGTGGCTTACATCCTGTTTAGGTATGAATGGACATGCTGTGATGGGAAGTTTCTGGGCAGTAGCACCATCGCGTTTAAGGCAAACAACATTACTGGCTGAACATATCGAATTAATCCGTGAATTGATTATGCGGATGAATCTAGCGGTGACTTTAACCCTGTTAGATGATGTGATTTGTGCACGTTATTTAGGCGATGATGTACGTGAATGCCATGATGCTTTTGCAGCAGTCCGTGCCCGTTTAAGACGCTATTGGTATGACCTAGCAGAAGAATTCCCACGGATTTGGCGCACTTAAGTTTTGCCATCATTGGAAAGTAGATAGGTCTAGCAAGATTAATAGATTAAGTGTTCATTTTACCTTTGGGTTAGGACACTAAAAATCAAAACGTGCGAGAGCGAAAGAAGAATTTGCACGCATTTTGCATTCTACATTTTAGAAGATTAGGAAATTGTTATGGAACTTAATCCAACTGAAAAAGATAAATTATTAATTTTTACCGCAGGCCTTGTTGCTGAGCGTCGTAAAGCGCGTGGATTAAAATTGAATTATCCAGAATCAATTGCATTTATTTCAGCAGCACTGCTTGAGGGCGCACGCGATGGCATGTCTGTGAGCGAGTTAATGCATTACGGCACAACCTTGTTAAGTCGTGAAGATGTCATGGATGGTGTCGCGGAAATGATTGCAGAAGTGCAGGTCGAAGCTACTTTTCCAGATGGTTCAAAGTTAGTCACAGTTCATCAACCCATTGTCTAATAAAAATAAGGAGTAAGCCATGATTCCTGGTGAAATTATTACGCCTGATTCAGACATTGAAATGAATGTCGGACGAGAAACACTGAAAATGCGTGTTGCTAATGCAGGCGATCGACCAATTCAAGTCGGTTCTCATTTTCACTTTGCTGAAGCCAATGATGCTTTGCAATTTAATCGAGAGCAAGCTAGAGGCTATCGACTCAACATCGCTGCTGGAACAGCAGTTCGTTTTGAACCAGGCCAAAGTCGAGATATCGAATTGGTTGCACTTGCAGGTAAACGTGAGGTGTATGGGTTTGCAGGGCGTGTTATGGGTAAATTGGATTAACTATTTTTATGCTCAAGTGTCTTGTTGAACAATTAAATTATTGTTAGTAATAAGTTCAATAAGTACATGAAAAAGCATAAGAGAATTAAATGTTAATAATGAAAATACGCCCAGCAACTGTTGATGATGTTGAAGCCATCGCTGCTGTTATTGAACCTTTTGTCGATTATGTTGTCATGACTGAAGAAGGACGTGAACGCTTTAAACCTGATATGTTGAAAAACATCTTCCAACAACCACTTATTCATTATTTTGTGGCAGAAATTAATGAAGAAATCGTTGGGAATTTGACGTATATCGCTCCATCTCATGTCATGCATTATTTCTTAAAAGCTGAATATCACGGTCAAGGTTATGGTCGACAAATGTGGGACTTTTTAGAGCAAGAAATACTTAAAAATGATCCCGATATAATCACAATAAATTCAAGTCATTATGCACTCGATATTTATAAAAAATATGGATTTGAAGTGGTCGGTGCGCTAACGGAGAAATGGGGTATTCAATTTATTCCGATGCAAAAGCTGCTAAAGCCAAAAAATCTAGAATAGGAAATATATTAATGAAAATGTCTCGCCGTGCTTATGCGGAAATGTTTGGCCCTACAGTAGGTGATAGAGTTCGCTTAGCTGATACAGAATTGTTTATTCAAGTTGAACAAGACCTCACGACTTATGGTGAAGAAGTTAAATTTGGCGGTGGCAAGGTCATTCGCGATGGTATGGGACAGTCACAATTATTGTCTGATGAGGTCGCTGATACCGTCATTACCAATGCTTTAATTGTCGATTGGTGGGGTATTGTCAAAGCCGATGTTGGACTTAAAAATGGTCGTATCTGGAAAATAGGTAAAGCAGGTAACCCTGATATTCAACCTGACATTACAATTCCTTTAGGTGCAGCAACTGAAGTCATCGCAGGTGAAGGACAAATCTTAACGGCGGGAGGGATAGATACTCACATTCATTGGATTTGCCCACAACAAGTTGAAACAGCACTAATGTCAGGCACAACTACAATGATTGGTGGTGGTACAGGCCCCGCCGCAGGAACATCTGCAACCACAGTAACTCCAGGCCCATGGCATATTGCGACCATGCTACAAGCTATTGATGATTTACCTATGAATATTGGTCTGTTAGGTAAAGGCAACTTGAGTCAGCCAGAACCAATCGCTGAACAAATCAAAGCCGGTGTGGTGGGTTTAAAATTACATGAAGACTGGGGATCGACGCCAGCCGCGATTGATAACTGTCTAAGTGTGGCGGATCAATACGATGTACAAGTTGCCATTCACACAGACACACTAAATGAAAGTGGCTTTCTAGAAGAAACCTTAGCAGCATTTAATAACCGGACCATCCACACTTACCATACTGAGGGTGCGGGCGGTGGTCACGCACCAGATATTTTAAAAGCAATTGGTCAACCCAATGTTTTACCATCTTCAACCAATCCCACACGTCCATATACCGTCAATACCATTGATGAACATTTAGATATGTTGATGGTTTGCCACCATTTAGACCCTGCAATTTCTGAAGATGTTGCTTTTGCTGAAAGTCGGATTCGCCGTGAAACTATTGCTGCAGAAGATATCTTGCAGGATATGGGCGCAATTGCCATGATGTCTTCCGACTCGCAAGCGATGGGGCGTGTGGGTGAAGTAATATTACGTACTTGGCAGACAGCACATAAAATGAAAGTGCAACGCGGCCCACTCGAAGGTGATAATCAAAATCACGATAACAATCGTGTGAAGCGCTATATTGCTAAATATACGATTAATCCTGCCATTACCCATGGATTAAGCCATGAAGTTGGTTCGATTGAAGTGGGTAAATTAGCCGATATTGTTTTATGGAAGCCTGCATTTTTTGGTGTTAAGCCCTCGATGATTATTAAAGGCGGAATGATTGCAGCTGCGCCGATGGGTGATATTAATGCTTCAATTCCAACGCCACAGCCTGTGCATTATCGTCCGATGTTTGGCGCTTACCCTCGTGGCGTACATAACACCTGCATTACCTTTTTATCGCAAGTGGCAATAGAGCAAGGCGTACATGAACAATTGGCTTTAAAGAAGTTGATTAGTCCTTGTAAAGCCACGCGTAATATCTCGAAAGCAGATATGAAGTTAAATACTTATTGTCCTGTAATGGAGGTTGACCCTGAGATTTATGAAGTACGTGCAGATGGTGTGCATTTGACTTGTGAGCCTGCGGAAGTGTTACCAATGGCGCAGCGTTACTTCTTATTTTAATCATTTCCAAAACACTATTTCACAAAGCCTTTCTGAATATGAAAGGCTTCTCTTTTTTAAATTTTAGTATTTTTGAAAAGTAAATAATCTTTAAAATATGAAAATACGACTACCTCTATAAGGGCTAACAATCCAAAAAATGTAAAATTTAATAATTTATGATTATACCCATCTACCAATAAGTGTAAAAAAACAAATGAAATCATGATTCCACAGGCAAGTCTTAAAAGATTAATGCAGATATCAAATAAGCCAAGGGAAAGTTTTTTTAATAAAATTTTATGTTTTAAATGGCTTTGTTGCACAAACCTATCTCTAAAGGCTTATTCCACAATATAATTCTCAAATGAATAAGCCCACACCTAAAATCTATCGTACAACCAATTGGTCTTCTTATAACAGTGCATTAATAAATCGAGGAAATCTCTCAATTTGGTTTGATCCCAAGACGCAATGGTACGCTCAACCCAAAGGTAAACATGGTCGAAATCAAACTTATTCAGATACAGCCATCCAATGCTGTTTAATGATCAAATCCTTATTTCGTCTTTCTTTACGCATGGTCACTGGCTTTGTGCAAAGTCTCATTCATCTTTGTAGATTAGATTGGACAGCACCAGACTATTCCACCATCTGCAGAAGACAAAAGCATATTGATATTGCAATTAACTATCAAAAAAGCAGTAATGGTCTCCAGCTACTCGTCGATTCTACTGGCTTAAAGTTTCTAGGCGAAGGTGAATGGAAGCGTAAGAAACACCAACCTGAATATCGTCGCCAATGGCGTAAACTTCATATTGGTATAGATGCTGAAACCCTTCAAATACGCGCTATTCAACTCACTACAAATAATGTGAGTGATTCACAAGTGCTTGGTGATTTACTCGATCAGATTCCACAAGATGAGCAGATTGACTCTGTCTATACTGATGGGGCTTATGACACCAAGCAATGCCGTCAAGTAATTGCAGACCGACAAGCACATGCGGTGATTCCGCCAAGAAAAAATGCGAAACCTTGGAAAGATACAAAGACCAGCTCGCTAGAGCGAAATGAATTACTTCGAACAGTTAAACGTTTAGGGAGAACAATATGGAAAAATTGGTCAGGCTATCATCGCAGAAGTCTGATAGAAACCAAGATGCATTGCATCAAATTATTAGGCGATAAACTCCGTGCGAGAAACTTTCAAAGCCAAGTCAATGAGATTCATGCACGTGTGGCCGTATTAAATAAATTTACAGATTTAGGCCGACCTCACACCCAAGTTGCCACTTAAATTTAGATAACTTGGAAGAAGTTTAGCTTTTGAATGTTTGTGCAACAAAGCCTTCTAATGTTATTACATTCTATCTTTTGTATAGGATTAAATTTGTGATGTTTATAGAGTGTATGTACATAATCACTGATGACTAAGGGCTCACTTGGCATGATATGACGCTCATTTAAAGTGTCAGATAAATAGATTTTATCCATGCCGGCTAAGGTGTGATGTGGTGATAAAACATAGCCTAAAGGAATTTCAATAAAGGATAAGATTTCTAATTGATTGTGACTTTTAGGATTTAAGATAATGCCAAAATCTAATTCTGCATCAATGATTTTTCTCGATATTTCTTCACTGCTATTCATACTGATATTGAGATTAATCCATGGATAGCTTTCAGCCATGCGTTGAATACAATCCACGACAAAACCATCATTTAGGGCAGAAATAAAACCCATTTCAATATTGCCGCGACTTAATCCTTGAATTTCATCAAATCGAATTCGAGTCAGCTGATATTCTTTTTGCCATTTAAGCAAATCAGCATAAAGTAATTCACCTGCTAACGTTAGCTTCAGCCCCTGCGGTAAACGCTCAAATAAAGCAACGCCTAACTCTTCTTCAGCAAGAACAATTTGCCGATGCACTGCAGAGACTGAAATAAAAAGCTGTTCTGCGGCTTTACGTAAACTGCCAGTACGGGCAACAGCCATAAAATATTCAGAAAATCGGGAAAAGGTAATCGACATACAGCTATTCAATCTCACGGGCAGTTTACAAAGTACTTATCCATGCTTAAGCGATTTTCATGCCATAACTTTTGATTTTTTCAATTCATTCTGCTTTTGTGTTCTAAAAAGCAGAACATTGTATGCAAATCATTCTAATAGACAGAAATGCTATCCAAACGTATTTTTGACTTAGAAAGGCTTTGTTGCACAAAGATTTAAAAGATAACACTCTGCTCATTTGAACAGAATTCAAGTGACAACTTGGGTATGAGGACGACCTAATTCTGTAAATTTGTTCAATACGGCTATGCGTGCATGAATCTCATTCACCTGACTAGAAAAACTCCTTGCTGTTAATTTATCACCTAATAGTTTGATGCAATGCATCTTGGTTTCAACTAAACTTCGACGATGATAACCAGACCATTTTTTCCAAAGCGTTCTTCCTAAACGTTTAACTGTTTTCAGTAACTCATTCCGCTCTAAAGATCTCAATTTCTGATCTTTCCATGGTTTTGCATTTTTTCTTGGCGGAATGAGCGCATGTGCATCTCGATCTAGAATGACTTGTCTGCAGTGCTTCGTGTCATAAGCACCATCGGTATAGACCGAATCAATTCGTTCATCTAAGGGAATTTGAGCAAGTAAATCACCGAGTACTTGCGAATCGCTCACATTATTTGTAGTAAGCTGTACTGCACGTATTTGCAAGGTTTCAGCATCGATGCCAATATGAAGCTTACGCCATTGGCGACGATATTCAGGTCCATGTTTCTTACGTTTCCACTCACCTTCACCTAGAAACTTTAAGCCAGTTGAGTCGACGAGTAGATGTAGCCCATCACTACTTTTTTGATAGCTAATCGCAATATCAATATGTTTTTGTCTTCGACAAAGCGTACTGTAATCTGGTGCGGTCCAATTTAATCCACAAAGTTTAATCAGACTTTGAACAAAACCTGTGACCATGCTTAAAGAGAGTCTAAATAAAGATTTGATCATTAAACAGCATTGAATAGCCGTATCGGAGTAAGTTTGATTTCGACCTTGCTTGTTTTGTGGTTGTGCATACCACTGAGTGTTTGGATCAAACCAAATGGAAATGTTGCCCCGATTAATGAGAGCGCGATTATAGGAAGACCAGTTGGTTGTACGATAAGTTTTAGGAGTAGGTTTATTCATTTTGAAATTATAGGACTGAATAAACCTTATAGGCTAGGTTTGTGCAACAAAGCCCCGTCAGACTGGCCGACCGGTCTGTGTTGGCAATGGGGAAACCTGTCAGCAACTCACCCAACAAGGTGTAGAACAATTAGCTTGTCCATCACCAGATTTATGTCCTTTGGCACAGGGCGGACAATGTAAACCCTATGGCCGTTTGCATGTGAACTTAGATAAATCTGATGAATTTGGAACTTTTATCTTTAGAACCACGGGTTTTAACAGTATTCGGACTTTGGCTGCACGGCTGAGCTATTACCATGCAGCTTCAAATGGTTTGCTGTCATGTTTGCCATTGCAACTGACATTACGAGGTAAAAGCACAACGCAGAGTTATCGTCAGCCTGTGTATTACGTGGATCTGACTTTAAGGGAGGGAGTAGATTTACAGTCCGCACTTCAGACTGCAAGGGATATAGACCAACAGAGTAAACAAGCCGGGTTTAATCAAGAGGCTTTAGATCAAACGGCAAGGCAGGGATTTGCGAATGGTTTGTTTGAAATGGATATTGAGGAGGGGCTAGATGTGGTGGACGAGTTTTATCAGGAAGAAGGTCTGCACCAGCCTGTGGTAGAACAGAATGCGTTCGATATCCAGCAGGGATTGAAAGGATCTGTGACAGCTTTGAACTGAGTTAAATAAGAGGAAACCTTTTACTGATATCAATGAATTAAGGGAGCATTAGCTCCCTTTTTTACATAGAACAAGAATGTTTTAAGCTGTGTATCTGATATTTATGCATCTTTCAATTTCTGAAGATACTGTTCATCCAATATCCGCTGTTTTCGATTGAGAACAGCATTCAAAATCACAGCACAAAAAGCCGTTAGCAAAATTGGGCTGTTTAACAGAGGTGAAAGATAAGATGGTAGTTGTGAGAAAATAGTAGGTGAGAATACAGGCAACATACCTATGCCGGCACTGACTGCAATGATGTAGAGATTATTCACATTTTGAAAGTCGACACGCTGCAGTACTTTGATACCATTAGATGTCACCATCCCAAACATAAACAATGCGGCTCCACCTAGAACACATGAGGGTATAGACGCAACAAAGTAAGCTATTTTAGGAAATAGACCTAAAAGGATTAAAAACACACCAGCTAAAGCACATACACTGCGATTCTTAACACCTGTGATCGCTAGCAAACCGATGTTCTGAGCATAGGATGTATACGGGAAGATATTAAAAATCCCACCAATCATTGTGCCAAGGCTGTCAGCTCTAAAACCGCGAGTCAATTTTTCCTGATCCACTTCTTCTTCAACAATTTCACCTACAGCCATGAACATCCCAGCTGTTTCAATGAAAATAACCAGCATGACTACGCACATAGTCAAGACAGCCCAAAAGTTAAACTCTGGAATACCGAAGTGAAATGGCATCACCCAACCTAACCATGGGCTTTCATCTATCTTGTCTAAAGAGATGAGGCCAGAAAATGCAGCGATGATATAACCAATTCCCATCCCGATTAGAACTGAAATGTTGCCCAAAAAGCCTTTAACATAACGGCTGATGATAATAATGCTTAATAGAACACAGGCAGCGATAGATAAGTACAATGGATTTCCAAAGTCTTTTACCCCATATCCGCCAGCGGACCATGTGCCTGCAATACCAATGAGAGATAGACCAATCACAAGAATTTGAGTTCCTGTCACCACAGGAGGGAAGAATCGTATTAACTTTCCAATAAATGGTGAAATCAGGAAGCCAAAGATCCCTGCGATAATGATTGCCCCAAATACACTTAGTAGTCCCATATCTGGATTAGTCCCAATTGCAATCATTGGGCCTACTGCAGTAAAGGTAACTCCCATCATAATGGGAAAGCGAATACCTACATTTTTAAAACCAATAGTTTGAATGAGGGTGGCAATGCCACAAACAAATAGATCTGCAGTAATTAAGAAAGCAATTTCTGCAGTGCTTAACCCTAAAGCTCCTCCAACAATTAGGGGAATTGAAACAGCACCTGCATACATTACCAAGACGTGCTGGATACTGAGAAAAATCATGGAGCTTGGTTTTAAGTTATTGGCTGTGATTGTGTTAGTCATATATGTTTTTCTCCTTCAGCCTAAAAGGTATATTTGACGATGAAACTAGTAGCATTTTGATTAGTTTTAAAATATGGAGTGTCTTCGATTAAGAATTTGTTTTTCCAATAGTCGTATTCAATACCTGCTACTAATTTTTTTGGGCTTAAGCCTAGATGAGGGCTAAGGTCATATTTGATTTGTGGGTTAAAGTGAAAGTCGGAAGAGTTATTACCTTTGGAATTGACTACCCAATCAATGTATCCATCAAAAATGATTGATGATTTAAGAAATGGGACGGTATATGACCAGCAAGGAGTGATTTGCCATTGTCCACTTGGGGTGTTTCCATCGTCTGGAATGCGATAGTAAAAATTAAGGGTGAAATAATCAAAGCCTTTGATATCAAGGTCAAAACCTGGACCAACTAAATAAGTCCACATATCGTCATAACCAGGCTGATCTTGGATGCTTAAGTCAAAGCTTGTAGCTATTAGGACATCTTTCACTGGCCCAAAGCTCAAATTCGTATTGGTTAGTTTTCCTATTGAAAAGCGGGGAGCAATTTCTGTATAGACCGCATTATGACCTTGGGAAGCAGTCTTTTCACCGTCAAACCAATAAGTGTCGACAAATAGATAGAGATCCCCCCATTTCCAACTGCTCGCATGTTCAAAAGTAATCGTTTCATGTGTATCTGGTTCAACTTCAAAACCTTTACCGTAAAGTGCAGAAATACTATTGGATTGCCAATTTAACCATGATTCCTCAGCAAAAGAATAAGTGCTTATTAAACATGTGCTTAAAAATAGATAGAGCGCATTTTTTTTCATATAATTGTTTCCGATATTCAAACTTCAGCACGATGTTTGTAGGTTGCACTAAAACGTGATTGCAAATATTCCATACTAGTAATTGGTAAGTACTTAGGTGGATTGGATTCGCTGTAACAGTTAGGTAGGCAACGGATTACAGTTTTTGGACTAGGTTGTATGAAAAATGGAAATGAGAATCTTTGTTTTCCTTTAGGACTCGAAACGCGATGAGGTGTCGATTTATAGAGATCATTTGACCATCGTGCCATCATATCTCCGATATTGATTACATAGGTGTTAGGTATAGGAGGAGCATCGATCCAATTACCATTTACATCCTGAACTTGTAATCCACCTACTTCATCCTGAGCCAAAATAGTTACACACCCATAATCAGTATGTGTTCCCGCATTAAAACCTTGAGAGTCTGTATTGTCTAAGGTAGGCGGATAATGAATTAACCGGAGAAAACATAGGCTGTCTTGCAGACAATGATCAAAATAATTTTGCGGAAGACCAATGGCATGAGACATGGCATTAAGCAATATTTTTGCTAAATCCACCATTTCATCAAAATACTCTTCTGTAGCTACTTTCCACCCTTCAATATTTGGATAAACATTTGGTCCCCTTAGAGGTTCTTGATTAATGACTTCGGGATGATTAGCTTCTAAATGGACACCCATGTCATATATTTCTTTAAAGTCTTCAGGTAAGTCAGGGTTCAGTTGTTCTACTCCTAATGCACCATATCCTCTATGTGCAATTTTATTCTTTTGAATATCTATTTCTAATTTCTCTTGTAGAGGCTTACTAAAAAACTCTTTAGCTAAACTTTGAACTTCTGCAAGGTGATTCGGTTTATAACCACTGATATAGAAGAATCCCCATTCACGACATGCTTGGTCAATTTGGTTGCATATATCTGCATAATCAGGATGGTTAACGTCATAAAGAGGTGCAATGTCGATAACTGGTAATTTTTTCATGGGAAACTCCTTATTATTAGATATATGTTTTTTTGAACATGTTACGATAATGCTGTTCAACACTGATTGGTGGATATAGCGGTTCTGAGTTTTCCTCCAAACACTCTCGAATGCATTCAATCTGATACTGGTGATTACCGCTGTAGAAGAATGGAACAGAATATCGTTCCCCACCTGAGATGTTGATGACGCGATGGAGGGTGGATCTATATGTATTGTTCGTCCACATAGAGATTAGGTCACCTAGGTTAACGACATAACTATCTTCAATAGGCTCTGCCCAAATCCATTGGTTTGTTGACTGATCCCATACTTGTAAACCACGATTATGGTCTTGAAGTAATAGAGTAAGCCCGCCGAAATCAGTATGTGCCCCGCAACCTTTTTCATTTGGTTGAGCATTAGCTGGTTGAGGGGGATAGTGTAATAAGCGTAAAGTGACTAAATCTGCATCCTTACAAAACTCTGTGAAATAGTCAGCTTCCAAGTTTAGAGATAATGCAATAGCACGCATGAGTCGTTCAGAGACTTTAATCAATTCAACTTGATATTCCTCCATTACCTCTTTAAATCCATCAATATCTGGCCATTGGTTTGGGCCTTGGTTAAAAGCTTTATGGATGACAAAAGGATCTGAAGGTGAGCGTTCCTTCCCGATATAAAAGCCTTCCTTTATATCAGGCGGAGAATTAGGTTCAAGTGTTTGTGCTCTTAATGATTCATAGCCTCTATTTGCTTCAGAAAGCTCTTTGGACCACTGCTTTTTCTGTTCTGGGGGAAGACTAAAAAATAATTTGGAATATTCAAAAACCTTATCTTGTAATGCTTTAGAAACTCCATGTCCCGTAATGTAAAAAAAACCTTTATCTAAGCATGCTTTCCGAATATGTGAGGCAATGTTTTGGTGCGTTTGTATGTCATTATCCAAAAGTCCAGAAATATCGATGATGGGTATAGAGGTAATGTTTTGATTGTTTTCCAGCGCAGTCATGTAGCAATCTCTCAAAAATAATGTTTTCTTTTTTTATAAAATAATCATGAGACCGCATAGCAATGAATATCGAGCAAGCTGATGCCAAAAAGAGAGCTATTCTTAATTAATTAAATAAAAACAATTGCTTAAAATTTTTTAAATGAGTGGTGATGCTGAAAAAGCAACGGGATGCACTGAAAATAATGCTTTAGGTCCAAAAAATGGCTGCTACTTAATGGCAAGTTTTTTGCTTCTATTTCAATAGCTCATTCAAATTTATAAATGGATTGGGGCTTTAAAATTGGAATAGGATGTGATGTTAAAATGAGTACACGTGGTCTTCGCTTTCACTCAGCAGCAATTCATTATTTTGATGCTGTACGCCGGTGCGGTTCAATCAGGGAAGCAGCCAGACAATTAAATGTCGTATCTTCTGCTGTAAACAGGCAAATTTTAAAACTCGAAGATGAAGTTGGAGCACCATTATTCAATCGGGTGCCTTCGGGTATGGTACTTACTCATGCAGGTGAGTTATTTTCAAGACATATCAGTTTAGTATTGCGAGATACTAAGCGATTGCAGAATGAATTGGATGCACTGAAAGGGCTTTATAAAGGTCATGTAGAAATTGCGAGTGTTGAAACACTGGCAATTAATTTCCTGCCAGAGATTATTGAAAAATTCCAAGTAAAATATCCTAATGTAACTGTAGGGGTTACAATTTTAGGCTCAAAAGATATCCCTAATGAAATCATTGAAAATAGGGTGGATCTAGGCTTGGCTTTTGCCTTGCCAAAGCATAATGATTTGCACCAAATAGCAATATCCCATTTTAAATTAGGTGCAATTGTATCGACTGAGCATCCCTTGGCCTCTCAAAAGACGGTGTCATTCCATCAGTGCCTCGACTATGATGTGATTATGCCAAAACCTAATTTATCTATTTATCAACAGTTGGCGCCATTATTTGCGGGTGCACAACATGCTATTCCAAATTTTAAAATGCAAACGAGTTCTTTGGAATTAATGAAACAGTTAATACTCAGGAATAAGGGAATTGGTTTTCAGACATTCTTTGGGTTGGAAAATGAAATAATTAATAATCGCCTTCGCTATATTCCGCTTAATGATAACAATGGTATCTACTGTGATTTAGGTCTGTATGCACGTAAAGGGCATTATCTTTCCACAGCAACAGACGCTCTCTCCAGGCTTATTACAGATGAAATCCTACAAAGAGGCGAAGCTGGACAATAAACATAACCTGAAAAGTACAACTAAAAAGCTAAGCCCTTATCGAAATCCCTCAATAAAGGCTTAGCTTTGTTTATTTTGGATAAGCAGCATCCACGCCTTTAACGAAATAATTCATACTCATCAATTGCGTATTTGAGAGATGTTTACCTTTTCCCAAAAGTAATGTTCCATCTTGTTTGTAAAGTGGTCCACTAAACACAACATATTGACCGTTACGAATTTTATCTCGGACTGCCAAAACCTTCATTTTTTCATTGTTAGAGACCATTGGACCAAAACCTGCTATATCGATGGCACCTTCCTTGACACCATACCATGTCGATCCCGACTTCCATATTTTGTTATGCACTTGCTGCAAAACAGGAGTATAGATTTTTTCCCAATATAACACTGATGCAGCTAGGTGACCTTTAGGAGCAAACTTACTCATATCTGAGTTCCAGCCAAAGCCAAATTTCCCTTTTTCCTGAGCAGCTTTAACTACAGCGGGTGAGTTGGTGACTTGTGATAATATATCAGCATTTTGCGATATTAATGCAAGTGCAGCCTCATGCTCTTTTCCTGAATCAAACCAAGTGTTAATCCAGACTATCTTGGTCTTAATTTTTGGATTTACAGATTGAGCCCCAAGTGTATAGGCATTGATGTCTCTAATGACTTCAGGAATTGGGAATGGTGCTACAACACCCAAACATTACTTTTAGTCTTATAGCCTGCCAATACCCCTTGCAAGTAAGAGCCTTCATAGGTTCGGATATCATAGACTCCCACATTTTTTGCAGTTTTATATCCGTTCGCATGCATAAAAATGGTGTTCGGGAACTGTTTAGCTACCTTTTCAATGGCATTCATATACCCGAAGGTAGTAGCAAATATAACCTTATTTCCTTGTTGTGCGAGTCTCCGAAATGTACGTTCAGAGTCGGCATTATCTAGAATATTCTCGATATAAGAGGTCTTAAATTTACCCTGTAAGGACTTTTCTGCTTTCAGACGACCTATATCGTGTGAATAAGACCAACCATAATCGTTTTTATGAGCGACATAGACAAAAGCCGCTTGATCAGCGGCCAATGCTGGATTGGCCCCACTGATGAGTAAAAGTCCTAAAAGACTGGCATTTACGAAAATATTTTTTAAATTAAGTAGGTTGTTCATGCTGATTCTCTTTGAAGAGTATCAGTTGAATTTTGTTTTGCCATAAATATTGCCAGTCGCTCCTCATAAATCTCACGAATATAATGGGCAACACTGCAACTGTCGGCAAACATGTTGTATTTCCAATTTAAAGCATACGACTCTAAATTGATATTATCAACAGTCATAAGTTGAACTTTAGAATTTGGATTGTTCAAGTAGCTATCAATGATTTTACGAATGACTTCTTTGGTTGGTGCAAGCTTATATGCATGCCAG
The DNA here is from genome assembly GCF_030385805.1 of Acinetobacter thutiue. NCBI lineage: Bacteria > Pseudomonadati > Pseudomonadota > Gammaproteobacteria > Moraxellales > Moraxellaceae > Acinetobacter > Acinetobacter thutiue. Next base: position 23,856 of record NZ_JAUDZE010000014.1, on the reverse strand, counting down.
AAGTCTGTATGCCATTCACCTTCCGTAGGTTGATTAAATGGATACTGAATTCCTCGGCCAGGACGATTTGTTCCTAAGCCATTATATGGTCCTGTTTCAAATGCTAACCAGTTAACTGGATTATTCGGGACTGCAGGACGGATCTGCCCCCATGTAACTAAATTTCGATTCAGCCAATCATCTGCAAAACTATCATTATTAAAAGGATCTAACTTTCTGATAGCTTCAGGATCATCACGCATTTGTGATACAGCAAGCTCAATTTCATTTTCAATTTTAAAAATACAATGGCTGTAATCCATTGCAAACTCAAACGGCACACCTTCTTTTTCTATGAGATCTGCCACCGGAATTACTCGACGATAATCTTCAGACCAGTTATCAACGTGGCACTCTAAGGTAACCGTTATTCCTTTACTTTGAGCGTAGGTGTAGAAATCGATATAAGTTTTAGCAACTTCTTCGTTCGTTACATAATGACCATCTGCATGTTTTGCCCAAATCATCATGTTGTGGAATTTGGCCCCTACAGCGGCACTACGATTAATATCCTGTTTGAATGCTTCCTCATCCTTGCCAATGACATATAAGCCACAACCAGAATAAATAGGGATATTTGTTTTCTGACTTGCCTTGATGTAAGCATCTATTTGACTATCTTCAAGAGGGATACGATCCAGAAAATCAAAGACCTCCGCAGCTTTTAGCATTTCGAACTGTTCGAGAATAGTAGGCTCATTCAGGCTTACTGGTCGTTCTTTTGATGAGTTTTGAATGCCTAAACCAGCACAACCTAGAGGAAACATTTTTTTCATAATTTTGATACCAACTGTTGAATAAATTAAACGGCTTCTTTTTTCGATGCGTAAGTTTTTTGATACATATAGGCTAGGTATTCACCTACAGTCATTTCTTTAGGTTCAGCCTTAAATTGATCACCTAAATTTTGCAGCGTTTTGATTTTGTATTCGTAATCCAAGTCAAAGAAGGTTGGAACCGAATAACGTGAGATACCTGCTTTACTATTGAAAACACGGTGCATATTTGAGAGGTAGAGTCCATTAGTCATGAATTGGACTAAATCACCGAGGTTTACGATAAAAGTATCTGGTATGTGAGGTGCACGTATCCATTCACCCTCACTATTGCGTACTTCTAGTCCACCTACTTCATCTTGCAATAAGAGCGTCAGTAACCCCCAATCAGTGTGCGCACCGCACCCTAGCTGATTGTTTACAATTTTTTCAGATTGAGGAGGATAGTGAAGCATACGGGTAATAATGACAGTTTCATCATAGCCTGCCTCGAAGTAGTTTTCTTCAAGCCCAAGAGAAAGTGCCAATAGGCCAGCTAGATGCTTACCCAGTTTTAAAGTCTGTTGAATATAGGTTTCGGTCTGGGTCTTCATTTCAGGAAGATCTTCAGGCCACTGATTCTGCCCATGTTGTGGATAGCCTTTTTGGACATATGGGTGACTTGAATCTAGATTTTTCCCTGACATGAACCCTTCTTTTAAGTCAGGAGGAGAGCCTTCATCAAGTGTTTGAGCTGCCATTGGTTCATAACCACGAAGGCATTTGGAGTTTTTGAAATCAACTTCTAGTTTCTTTTCAATCGGAAGGTCAAAAAACTGTTTTGCAATGTCTAATTGTTTTTGGAGAACTTCAGAAGCGATACCATGATTTTTAATATAGAAGAAACCTGTTGTTCTGCATGCTTTATGGATTTCCCACGCAACAGATTTCCGGTTTTCCAGGTTATCGGAAAAACTGTCGCTTAAGTCGATTACTGGAATACTTTTAGCCGTAGAAGGTGGTGTGTATGTCAACATTTTTGTGGCTCTTTGAACTTTGTTGTTATCAACTTAATGACAATTTAATTCCGTGCATAGCAGAGAATCTCGCTCAACTCGTTGCCAAAAAGGCAACACTAAATAAAGTCAGAGTAGTAATAGGAGTCCAAGTAATTCAGCATCAATTAAGAATTGTGATGAGTTATAAAATGCTAGTTATTTGTTAAGTTTAGATAAGAAGAACAATAATAAGAAAAGTGTTCTAAAAATTAGAAATACCATTCCTAAAGTCTTTAATAGACAGATAGAAAAGAAAAAGTCATGATGAAGCAATGCTAAGAAGTTTGAATTAATCAATAACTTATAAGAGGGGCAGCGCTAAAATGAATGCAATACCAGTTCTCAATTTATTCACTCAGCCACAATGTAGTCAATTTGACCCAAATGACTGGAATATTCTAGCGCAGCATTGGTATCCGGTAGTTCAAATCCAGGATGTAACGACTCAACCGCAACAAGTTCAGCTCCTTGATGTCAAAATGGCTATTTATAAAACTGAAAGTGGAGAAATTCATCTGGTCAGAGATATCTGTCCACATCGAGGAGTGCCATTAAGTAAAGGATGGGTAGAAGGTGAAAATATTGTTTGTCCCTATCATGGGCTCAACTATAACGCACAAGGTAAGTGCGTAAAAATCCCTGCTCAACCAGAACTTACCCAAATTTCAGATCGGTTCACCTTAACTAAATTCCCTGTAGTTGAGAAATATGGACTAGTTTGGACCAGCTTATTTAGCCGTGATGAAAGTGAAGCTAATTTTCCAGTTCTTGAAACTTGGGATTCGGATGAACATCAATCAATACTCCCACCATTTGTTGATATAGCAGGTTCTAGTGGTCGTCAGCTTGAAGGTTTTATCGATGTGGCACATTTTGCCTGGGTGCATAACAAGGCATTCGCTGATCGTGATAATCCAGTAGTGCCAAAATATGAAACTGAAAGAACAGATTATGGACTTAAAACGATTTATATCTCTACAGTAAGTAACTTTCCTCATGGTTTGAGACATTTAGAGCCAGAGAATTTCTTATGGAAACGAGAATTTGATGTATATCCTCCATTCTCGGCAACACTTACTGTCTATTTTCCTAACAATGGGATTTTAAAAATTTTGAATGCTTGTTGTCCTGTTTCGCATAATCAAACCAGGCTATTTGTTCCGTTGACACGTAATTTTGATACGACGGGTGACCTACAGGCTGTATATGACTTCAATGCACAAATTTTTGCAGAGGATCAGGATATTGTTGAGAGTCAAAAACCGGAAGAACTTCCATTAGATGTTTCAATGGAGGCGCACTTTGCAGCAGACAAATCTTCAACGACATATAGACGGATATTGGCAGAATGGGGATTAAGTAAAAGATATGTGGTCTAGAGATATAAGATAACCGATTATCTCGATTGGTTGAAATATAAGGGAGGTAGTCTCCCTTATATTTTTAGAGATTGATTTCGCAGAAATACTAATATAAAAGTGACTAACCATTTATCGTAATTTCATTGTCTTAGCTTCTTCTAATTAATAAACTTGATTTTGTTACAATATCAAGTTTATACAGGGAGAGACATAGATGGTAAACCAGTATGGTGGAAGTAGAGAAGGGGCAGGACGTAAAGCTCTTTATGATGAACCTACAAAAGTTTTGCGTGTTCCAGAATCTCGTGTAGTTGAAATCAAGAACTATCTCGCAAACTCAAAGAAAGCCAAGTGAACCGTACCGGGTTTGTCGGAGACTTTTTTATTTAAGTTAGGCCACCTGACCTAACGGGTTAATCTTATCATAGTACATTGCTTCAAACTCAAAAGTCGATACATAACCCAGTGCACTGTGTACACGCTTTTTATTGAACCAATCTACCCAGTTTAGTGTCGCAAGTTGTACATCTGCTAAACCTTGCCAATCTGCTTTTAAATATTCAATCACCTCTGTTTTGTATAAGCCATTCACCGTTTCAGCCAGAGCATTATCGTATGAATCACCAGTTGTACCGACTGATGCTCGTAAATTTGCAGCTTCTAAACGATTGGTATAGCGAATAGAAAGATATTGAACACCTCTATCGGAATGATGAATCACATTCTTTGGCATGCCTCGATCGTGCAATGCTTGCTCCAATGCATCGAGTACCATATCTGTATTCATCCGTGTAGATACTTTCCATCCAACAATTGCTCGTGAGAACACGTCAATAACAAATGTACTATGATAAGATTAACCCGTTAGGTCAGGTGGCCTAACTTAAATAAAAAAGTCTCCGACAAACCCGGTACGGTTCAATCGTTTTCAACATACAGAACTGCTCCACTTTGAGCTGCGGTAATAAAGCTTTCTCGAAGTGCACAAGCTGCCTGAGAAGCAATTTCTCTCTCATCGTCATTTTCATTAATTACATTTACTGCTGACATTGACGTAATCCTGAGTAAAGCCTACGTAAATCATATTCTAAGTCAGGTAGACAGGATAAAGAACTAGAGACCTTTCTAATGCTTTGATCGACACACACAATAGCTTCTTTTCAAATCAAGGTAGGCATTATGTGTGATCTGAATTTTATATTAAATTTCAATAACTTATAAATATTAATATTTGAGTTTTATTTTTACTACATAAATACAATAACATTTAAAATCAAATACTTATATTATGTGCAAAATTTAGAGCTTAACATCACACATAATACCTACCTAACTACCTTAGTTACAGTCAGGACTCTGATCCCACATGATGAAAATTAAAAATATGGACTCGTTTAAGCTGTCCTATATGTACTTCTTTCCAGTGGTGTTTTTCCCATTTTTAAATATCTACCAATTTAGAAACAATCCAGACCTTCAATCATGGCTATTCAGTAACTTACTGATCAGCATTACAGTAATTTTGGTCCCACTTTGCCTTAGTTTAAGCATGCTTATCACTAAGTTTTTATACCAAGATCACAACAAAAAAATGGAATACAACGCCATGGGGCTTGGGTTGTTGTGCCTAATTTTTCTCATGGGCAGCAACTACTACCAGTTCCATAAATTTACAGCAGGAACGTACCTCAGCATTGACCATTATCGCATGGCGTTAATGCTGAGTTTCCTCATCGGATGCTTTGTATCAAGCCTCTGCTTTGCCTTGAAATATAAGCAATATTCAAAAAAATATGACACCGACTTCAACCTCAAAACCCAAAGATTCATGCTGAGTGCATCCCCACTGTTATTGATCGCCATCACAGCCATCTTTGTGGTTTGGTAATCCTCCCATAAATAACTGAATTTAAAAGTAGAGGTTAGCTTAAGCTTACTTCCGTAGTTATGTACGGAGTCAAGCGATATGCAAATTAATTTTGAGAATCTGACCATTGGCGTTTTTGCCAAGGCGGCCGGGGTCAATGTGGAGACCATCCGGTTCTACCAGCGCAAGGGCCTGCTGCCGGAGCCAGACAAGCCCTATGGCAGCATTCGCCGCTATGGCGAGGCGGATGTAACACGAGTGCGGTTCGTGAAATCGGCCCAGCGGCTGGGCTTTAGCCTGGACGAAATCGCCGAGCTACTGCGGCTGGAGGATGGCACCCATTGCGAGGAAGCCAGCGGCCTGGCCGAGCACAAGCTCAAGGATGTGCGCGAGAAGATGGCCGACTTGGCACGCATGGAGGCCGTGCTGTCTGAACTGATGTGCGCCTGCCATGCGCGGAAAGGGAACGTTTCCTGCCCGCTGATTGCGTCACTGCAAGACGGAACGAAGCTCGCTGCATCGGCGCGGGGGAGTCACGGGGTGACTACGCCTTAGCGTGCTTTATTTTCCGAATTCTGAGACGACCCCTAGATGCCTGGTCAAGACTGCATACTTGCAGTTTTGACCAAGCATCGGAATATAATTTTAAGCAATAAAAAAGCCAGTATAGAGCTGGCTTTTTTATTCAATGATCTTAAAAACAATATTATGTAGCAACTTCACAAAAAGATAATAATCAGCAGGTTACAGTGAGAAACCTAGATTAACTCGGCATCCTATTGTGAAAATCAATAGCAAAATCTGATTCAGATCGTGGTTCGGTATTGTAGAATTTGAAGCCTAAACATTTAACTTCCTTATAACCATGCTCTTTAACTTCATTTAAGAACTCAACATAGTTTTGTGAATCATCTTGATCTGCATCAAAAACAATTTGGCTTTCATCATCCAAACTAATCAATACTTCCTCTTTCCAAGTATCCTTTTCAAGCAAATGACCACCTTTAGGCTCAATTAAGCATTGATAGTACATTTCACTATTTTCAGCATCATTAATGATCAGTATGTAGTCAGGGCTGAATCTACGACCATCTTTAGGGCTAAACAACCAATAATCGAGTTCATTCCGTATCAGGTAAATCTCTGCACCCTTGTAGCGTGATTTAAGCTCGTCAATGCGGCTACATCAGTAAACATGTGAGCGGCATCAGACAGTAATGCTAAACTTTGGGTAATAAAAGCAGCGACAACTTCTACTATTAAAAAAGTAGTCGTTAAACCCAAAGCAAACATTAATTTCTTACTATTTCCTTCAGTAACAACCGCATGGCTATGATCATGATGTTCTGACATAAAATTTTCCTTATTCAATCCATGATTAGCAGAGATACTTGAGACAGGCTCAATATCTCTGCTAAAAATTGCTTAATCTAATGGATTAAGAAGCTTTCTTTTCATTCATCCAGCGGTACAGTACGGGCAATAAAACCAATGTAAGCAGGGTAGAGGAGATAATTCCTCCAATAACCACTGTTGCTAAAGGTCTCTGTACTTCTGCCCCAGTTCCGGTTGCCAAAGCCATCGGGACAAACCCAAGGGACGCCACACAAGCTGTCATCAGCACAGGTCTAAGACGCAAAATTGCACCCTGCCACGTTGCATAATAAAGGTCATATTGTTGTCGCAACTCTTTGATAAAGGTAAGCATGACTAAGCCATTCAGTACAGCCACCCCCGATAGTGCAATGAAGCCAACCCCTGCTGACATGGATAATGGAATGTCACGCAACCACAACGCGATTAAGCCTCCACATAAGGCAAACGGTACACCACTAAAGACCAGTAAGCTTTCTTTGATATTATGGAATACAGCCATCAATAAAATAAAGATCGTCAACAATGCGAGCGGAACCACCAATTGCATACGCGCTTTTGCAGACATCAGATTTTGAAATTGACCGCCATAATCTATCCAATAACCGCTTGGTAATTCCTGTTTGGATAACGTGCTCTGAAGCTCTGTTACGAATGAGCCTAAATCACGTCCTTCTACATTTGCAGTAATAACCACTCGACGTTTACCATTTTCACGGCTGACCTGATTAATACCCAGGATATTTTCAACGCGTGCCACATCTTGCAGTTGGACTAAACCACCATTCGGCAATTGAATAGGAAGTACCGCTAACTGTTCAGGACTACGCTGGGATTCATCTAGACGGATGACAAAATCAAAACGCTTGTCTCCCTGTAAAATTGTTCCAACATTCTGGCCACCGACACTTGTAGCTACCAGATCCTGAATTGCTCTTACCGACAAGCCGTATTGTGCGGCTCTGGACTTATCAACTTCTACATTCAACAAGGGTAAGCCACTGGTCTGTTCTACATTAACGGCTGTCGCGCCTGAAATTGAGTTAATTTTTTGAGAAATTTTATTCGCTTCGCGATTTAGAATCTCCATGTCATCACCAAATAATTTGACACCCACATCACTTCGCACCCCTGAAATTAACTCGTTAAAGCGCAGTTCAATGGGTTGCGAGAACTCACTGTTATTTCCCGGCAATGTCGCTAAGAAAGTAATCATTCTTTGGCGAAGCTCATCAATCGTTTGTTTTGGATCAGGCCATTCATCATGAGGTTTTAACAGTACAACGCCATCTGAAATGTTGGGTGGCATCACATCTGTGGCCACTTCTGCTGTACCGGTACGGGCAAAGATCGCTTTAATTTCAGGAAATTCTTTCAACAGTAACTTCTCAGTATTTTCCTGCATTCTCAGTGACTGTTCTAACCCTGTACTTGGGGAACGCATTTGCTTAACAGCAAAATCACCTTCACCCAGTTGAGGTGCAAACTCGCTACCTGTTTGAGTGGCTAGCACACCCGTAAGCACTAAAATACAGGCAGCCACAATAGTCACAAATAAACGAAGCTCATAGGCTTTATCTAAAAGCAGTTCATATTTGGTTTTAAGCCAATGCATCCAGCGACTTTCGGTTTCCTTGACTTCTCCAGTGACAAATAGGGCAACTGCGGCTGGCACAAAAGTGACAGATAAAATCATGGCCCCAATTAAAGCCAGTACAACAGTCATTGCCATAGGATGGAAAAGTTTGGCTTCTACACCCGTCAGGGTAAAGATAGGTAGATAAACCACCAAAATAATTAACTGTCCAAAAATCAGAGGACGACGCGCCTGTTTTGCAGCCAAGAAGACTTCTTTAAATCTTTCAGAACGGCTAAGTAAACCACCTTTCAGCTTCTGAGCTTCTGCTAGCCGACGGATACAGTTTTCTACAATAACCACTGCACCATCAATAATAATACCGAAGTCCAGTGCCCCTAAACTCATCAGATTTGCACTAATCTTCTGCTCTGCCATTCCCGTCAAGGTAAACAACATTGAGAGTGGAATAACGCAAGCCGTGATCAGCGCAGCACGGAAATTACCTAGAAAGAGAAATAAAATAACAATGACGAGGATTGCACCCTCAATCAAATTTTTCTGAACGGTTTTGATCGCCCGATCAACCAAATGCGTACGGTCATACACAGTCTCAATCACCACACCTTTAGGTAGCGATTGCTGGATCGATTGCACCTTTTCATCAATGGCTTGAGCAACGGTACGGCTATTTTCTCCCATCATCATCATGGCAATACCCAATACAGTTTCTTCACCATTATAGGTTGCAGCCCCTGTTCTCAAGTCATGACCAATTGAGACATTGGCGACATCTGCCACCCGAATCGGATAGCCGTTTTTATTGGCAATACTGATGTTCTGGATATCTTCAATCGTGTTTAAAGTGCCAGGAACACGAACCGTTAGCTGTTGTCCATTTTTCTCAATATAGCCAGCACCACGGTTTTCATTATTTTCTGTTAAGGCGGTTTGTAAATCAGTCAAAGGAATTTGCAATTGTTGTAATCGGTTCAGATCAGGGGCAACCACATAGGTTTTATTAAAGCCACCGATACTGTTGATCTCCGCAACGCCTTTTACACGCTGTAATTGCGGCCTTACAATCCAATCCTGAATTTCACGTAAATCCATCGCAGAATAAGCGGTTCCATCCGGTTTTTTAGCATTTGGTTCGGCTTTAATCACCCATTGATAGATTTCACCTAAACCTGTCGAAATAGGTGACATGTTAGGTTGCACATCTTCAGGCATTTCTCCCATTGCTTCTTGCAAGCGCTGGTTGATAAGCTGTCTGGCCCAGTAAATATCCGTGCCATCTTCAAAAATGATGGTCACTTGCGATAAGCCGTAGCGTGAAATAGAACGGGTTTGTTCCATTTTCGGCATGCCTGACATGGCATTCTCGATTGGATAGGTAATCCGCTGTTCCATTTCTAAAGCCGTAAAACCATTGGCTGAAGTGTTAATCTGCACCTGAGTGTTGGTAATATCTGGTACAGCATCAATCGGTAACTTTTGATAACTATAAATACCAATAGCAATCCAAGCCGCAATAAACAGCATGACCCAGATTGCGTTATGGATAGAAAACTGGATCAGTCGATCAAACAGTCCTTCAGGTTTTACCGATTCGTGGTCTGGAATTTGAGGAGTTTCAGTCATCTGAAGCCTCTCCTTTTTCCAGCTCGGATTTCAGTAAAAAACTGCCTTGAGCGGCATATTTTTGTCCCTGACTAAGCCCACTCACCACTTCAATCCATTGGCTCTCCCCAGATGATTGCCCTAATTTCACAGGTTGCGGACTGAATTCAACTTTTTGTCCATGCTGAGTGGCGACAAAAACCACATCTTTTCCATCGACATTCTGAACTGCGGACTTAAGTACCCGTAATGCGGTACTTTCACTGCGTTGTTGCAACTGTACGTTCACCATCAAGTTTGGACGTAATTCGGTTGCATTCGATTCAACTTTTGCTCGCACCTGAAGACGACCTGTTTGAATATCCGCTTCAGTATTTAAAGCCTGAATAACAGCTTGATAAACCTTTTCTGTTTGCAAGGATTTAAATTCGATCTTTTGATTCGGGGCTAAGCCCACAATTTCAGAATTTGGAACAATAAACTCAAGCCAGAGCTGATCTAACCTGTCTATCGTAAAGAGTTGACTTGCTAACTGAACATTTTCTCCTTGCACCAAATCCTTTTTACTAATCACGCCGGAAATGGGGGCTTTCAAAATATAGCGGCCATTACTGGCATTCACTGCACCAAATGCACTTAAACGTGATTGGGCCGCTTGAACCTGAATTTGTGCCCGTTTATAACTGTTATAAGCCCGTTGATAGTCCTGTTTTGCTGAGATACCCTGTGACCACAATTGACGCTCACGCTCAAAGTCTTGTTTCGCCAGTTCCAGATTGGTTTGTTCAATTTTAAGATTGGCCTGCTGATCAACTAGATCAGGAACAAGCAATGTAGCCAAAGGCTGCCCTTTCTGAACTTTTTGGCCGAGTTCTACATAGACATTTTCTACATGACCGCTAAAACTCGGTGAGACATGCGCTTGCTGATCCGTATTCACATTGAGTTTGGCAGGATAAGAACTTAATTTAACCACCGGACCTTGATCGACCGCTGATAATTGTATGCCCTGTTCAACCAGTTGCTTGGCGGTCAGGCTCACGCCTTCGGCATGCTCTTCAGTTTCACCGCCATGTTCTTCTCCGCTTTCTTCCTCTGCATGTTCATCTGATGTTTCCGATTTATTCTTACCAGTTAAGATCAAAAAAATACTGAGGAGTACGGTAGCGCCGATAACCAAACCAATCAGTAGAGGTTGAGAGATTTTTCCGCTCTGTTTTTTTAAGCTGTTTTTAAGATCGAACATGTTAATTTCCCCCACCAATGACAGGCATGGCCTGTATGTCTTGCCATAAGTTTTGATTGATTTGTGCAATAGCATCTTTCGACATGACTTCACTTGGGCTAATGCCTAAGCTCAAACTTTCTGCTTCAATGGCCTTTTGCCAGCCATCCCGTAACAACTGGACTTTACGCAGACGGATGTCTTGTAATTGAAGCGTGGCTTGCTGAACATCGGTTAAAGCAAACTTGCCTGCCAAGAAACCTTGTAGCGTCTTACTTTGAACTTGAGTCGCCAAAGGAATTTGAGTCTCGTCAACGACTTTGAATTGCAGCTCTAAACCCTGCAACTCGGTTAAAATTGTGCCTATTTGCAGCGCATTTTGCTTTAGATAAAACTCTTTCTGACGCTCTAATAAGTTCATTTTTTCTTGCGCGATTTTTATGCCATTTTGCTGACGATCGAAAATATTAAGCGGTACACTGACTCCGACTACTAATTGATTTTGTGTGGAGTTTTCCAAGGATTGGGTGCGGTTGACACCTAGGTTTAAAGTGGGGTTAGGACGTGCCTTTGCCCTTAGTTGATCAACCGTTGCTTGAGACTCTAATACCAGTAAAGCTCGATATTTCTCAACGTAGTTTTCCGCTAAATATTCTTGAACCTGCTGATGAGTCGATTTTGGCCAGAGCTTTTGTGAAGAGAGGTTTACCTGCAATGACTTATCAGAGGTTCCCCATAAATTTGATAATTGTTGGGTGGCCACTTGGACTTGTAAGTCGGCCTGTCTAAAAAGACGGATATTTTCAGCATGACTTAAACGTGCGCGATTCACATCTACTTGCGCGATACCGCCCGCAGTAAAGCGCTTCTCGATCGCTTTAAGGTTTTCTTCGCTCACCCGAAGTTGTTCATTGACAATGTTTCTTTCAAGTTCGGCAATGGCCAGTTGTGACCATACATATTTCACTGCAAGCTCAATTTGCGCTTGATAAATCTTCTGCTTCAGTGCTGTTTTATCTGTAGAGAGACTGGCTAATTTTTGGTTTGCTTTTCGCTCACCAAAAATATCCAAGGGTTGTGATATGCCAATGGTAAGCTCTTTTTCATTATTTGAACCAAATCCCGTTTGTTCAACTGACAGTTCAGGATTTTTAAACAGCTTACTTTGCTGAAGATTCGTGGCATTAATGCTGTTTTGCGTTTCCCAGAAATTTTGGGACGCTTGATACTGGTTGACCTGATCAATGGCTTGTCGCAGCGTTAAATCTTGAGGACTGGCGACTACAGAAGTACTCAAGCTGATCATTGCTGATAGCAAGACACCTGTACGGAATGCTGACCAGGATAAATTCAGGATAGAAGTATCCTGATATAATTTGTTTTTTGACATGAAATGCCCCACACATAATGAGATTAGGAGTGGTGGGCTTTTATAAGACTACCCCACCAATAGTAGGGGCAAATCAGGAGGGGGGTTAATTGATTCAGATAAGGGGATTTATAAAAAGTTCTTCCCAAATAAGATGGTGTAAGGACTGTCTCAAAATGAGTTTTAAGCTTCAAATCATCGGGTGGGTCAATCTGAATCACGATTGTATTTGAGAAATGACAGCACTTTTCGTTAAAACAAATCTTCTGACAATAGTCATAAATTTCTTTATAGTTTTCTAAGGAATAAAGTGCTTGACTAGGACTATCACTCTTTTCGTCTAAATCGATTGGATTAGAGAGTATTGAATTGGGTATGTTTAGCATTTCATGCAGACACGCAGCCTCTGCCACACTCCAAATATTCTGGAATGTGAATAAGAGTACCAATATCTGGATTAGAAATGTTTTTCTCTTCATACACAAATCTGTATTTAAAACACCAATAAGAAGCTGTCCAGATCTATCAAAGATCTGATCACAGAATTTGAGTAACCTTAAACTTTTTGCAGCCTTAAGTAAAGATATACAGAATTTTTGAAAAAAGCATAGGTCTAGATAATCAAGCTAGATTTTTTAGAACTCCACATTGGTCAATTGTACATAAGCCATCACAAGTACCTCTTAAATCAGATAATTGTTCAATAAGCTTTTGTTGCTTGATTATATTTTCTCTGATAGCACTGACATGTAAGTCAATTAATTCATTCACATCTGAACAATTTTTCTTGGGATTATCTTTATAGGTGAGTAATTGACGAATTTCATTCAAACTCATATTTAAAGTTCGGCAATTCAAAATAAACTTAATTCGCTCAACATAGCCTATATCGTAAAGGCGGTAATTTCCTTCCGTTCTTTCCGGTTCCGGAATTAAACCTTCCTTTTCATAAAACCTAAGCGTTAAGACTGGGCATGAGGTTTTTTTAGAGAGTTCACCAATTTTTAAATGCATTGAGCTGATATTTCCAAAAAATCTTGACTCTATAGTAACTATAGGGATTCTAATATTCAAAGTTTATAAATTTTTTTAATGGGTATAACTATGAGTGGCTGTGGATGTAGTAAAGAAACACCATGCGAAGATAAGAAATCTCAACAAGAAAATCATCCATCAATTGCAGAAGCAAGCAATTCAAAGAATTGTGATAATACGCCTAGCTGTTGTGGTGAAGAGGAAGAAGAAAAATCTTCATCTCCTTGCTGTAACACTTCAAACAGTTGTGAAGATACCGCTCAATCCTGTTGTGGTTCTGATCCCAAAGAAAATTTAAGCACTGAAGACGTTTTAAAAAATTCGCACTACATGAGTGAATACTTAGTTCCCAAAATGGATTGTTCTGCGGAAGAACAGATGGTTCGTATGGCGCTATCTTCAATTGATGGTGTTCAAAAACTCATCTTTGATTTACCTAACCGGTCTTTAAAGGTTCTACATAATCAAAAAGATGAAAATATAACTACCAAACTTGAAGCTTTGGGTTTTGGTGCAAAGCTTGTGAAGACTGAAACTTATATAAGCAATCAACAGGCTAAGCAAACAAGTACCTATACCATTCCGAAAATGGATTGCTCTGCTGAGGAGCAAATGGTTCGAATGGCACTATCTTCAGTGAATGAAGTCAAAGGTCTGACATTTGATTTACCTAATAGGAAATTAAAAGTTTTTCATAATGATGGTCTTAATGAAATTACTAGCAAACTTGAGGCCCTTGGTTTTGGTGCCAAACTAGAAAGTACTGTTACATCTGTCGGTGAAATTCCGGAAAAAGCAGATACATCTGAACAAGCAAAAGTTTTAAAAATTCTTTTAGCAATTAATCTCTTACTGTTCATGATCGAATTTATCAGTGGTTTAGTTGCTGCTTCTACAGGCTTGATTGCCGACTCATTGGATATGCTTGCTGATGCCACAGTGTTTGGAATAGCACTGTTTGTTGTTGGTAAAAGTGTAAAAAAACAATTAAAAGCAGCGCATCTTTCAGGCTGGTTACAGTTAATTCTCGCTACTTCTGTAATTGTAGATGTTGTGCGTCGGTTCATTTATGGTAGTGAGCCAGAGTCTTTCTTGATGATTGGAATTGCTGCTTTAGCGCTAATTGCCAATTTTTATTGTATATACCTAATGTCTCATCAAAAAAATGATGGTGCACACATGAAGGCTAGTTGGGTCTTTTTATCCAATGATATCATAGTCAATCTAGGTGTAATTTTTGCTGGCTTCCTTGTTGCGTTGACAGGTTCCGCATATCCAGATCTTGTTATAGGAATAATTGTTTCACTTTTCGTACTTAACGGTGCTCGAAAAATTTTGGCATTGAAATAAGGGTCGTAAAAATGAATTTATTCCAAGGTAAACCAAATCAATTTGTCAAAATTGTTGACCTAAAAAAAGGTAGCCAATATTCAGATACAAATGATCCAGTTCTCGAACGACTGGAATTATTAGGTTTCAGAATTGGTGAAACTTTACAAGTTCTAGCTAAGGGGCTTTTCGGTGGTGATCCAGTATTGGTTCAAATTGAAACTTCTCGATTTGCGTTAAGAAAGAATGAAGCTGAACGAATTTTTGTAGAGATTGTTTCAAATGAACAGTAAAAATATTGCACTTATTGGTAACCCAAATTGTGGAAAAACATCTCTCTTTAATACTTTAACAGGTACTCGTCAAAAAGTAGCTAATTATGCGGGTGTTACTGTTGAGCGGAAAGAAGGTTTCTTTAAACTACCATCTGGTGAATCAGTTAGAGTTTTAGACTTGCCTGGCACATATAGTTTGAAACCTACGAGTCTAGATGAAGAGGTAACAAGAGCTGTATGCTTAGGTGAGCTGGAGGGTGAGGTTTTACCTGATATATATGTATGTGTGGTTGATGCCACAAATTTACATTTACATTTAAGCCTTGTACTTGAAATAAGGGCATTGAATCGACCAATGCTTCTTGTTTTAAATATGATGGATGAAGTCAAAAAACGTGGTATTTCGATAGATATTAATAAGCTATCAGAATTATTGGGTATCCCAGTTATTGAGGCTGTTGCTGTTAAAACTAAAGGCGTGCAGGATCTATTAAATCAATTAGATAAAAAAAATCTATTTGTAACTCCTTATCATTCTGATCTGAATCATTTTGATCAGATTAAAAATATTACTAAACAAGTAATTTTAAAAAATGATAACGGTGATGCAAGAACAGCCTTCTTGGATAAAATTTTCTTACACCCTGTACTTGGTTTAGTCATCCTAACGTTTACCATGTTTGTCATGTTCCAAGCTGTATTTATCTGGGCACAACCTTTTATCTCATTAATTGAGAATTCAATTACATGGTTAGGCGATACAATTGGGCCGCTCATTACTCATCCCTTACTTAGAAGTCTTATTGTTGATGGCGTGATCGCTGGATCAGGTAGTGTTTTGGCTTATATGCCGCAAATCCTTATTCTATTCTTCTTTATTTTAATTTTAGAAGAATCAGGTTATTTACCACGGGCAGCATTTCTTCTAGATAAGTTGATGTCTAAAGCCGGTTTAAGTGGACGTTCCTTTATTCCATTATTATCTAGTTTTGCCTGTGCAATTCCAGGTGTCATGGCAACACGAAGCATTAGTTCGGAAAGAGATCGTCTAGCAACTATTATGATTGCACCATTAATGACTTGTTCTGCAAGATTACCTGTTTATGCTTTACTTATTGCGGCATTCATTCCAAACAAATTAGTTTATGGTTGGTTGAGTCTACAAGGTTTAGTTCTTTTTGGACTATATATGGCTGGCATTGTTTCAGCACTATGTGTTTCTTTATTTTTGAAACTAGTTAGAAAAGATAAAACAGAAAGTATTTTTATCTTTGAGTTGCCTACTTACCGATTACCAGATATTCGAAATGTTGCATTAGGACTTTATGATCGAGCTACGATCTTTTTAAAAAGGGTTGGTGGCATTATCGTAGCATTATCAATACTGCTTTGGGTTTTAGTGACATTCCCTCAACCTCCTGAGCATGCAACAATGCCTGCTATCAACTATAGTTTAGCTGGGCAACTTGGACACTTTATTCATCCTATATTTGCCCCAATTGGCTTTACATGGGAAATCTGTATCGCGTTAATTCCTGCTATGGCAGCACGTGAAGTTGTAATTGCAGCTTTAGGTGTGATTTATGCAATGTCTGGTGATGAAGATACTGTAACTCAAACATTGCTTAGTCAAATTTCGGGACCTGATGGATGGGGGCTAGCAACAGGGATGTCGCTCTTGGTCTGGTATATTTTTGCCCCCCATTGTCTTGCGACACTAGCAACTATTCGACGTGAAACAGGTAGTTGGAAGCAACCAGTTATCATGGCGACATATTTATTCGCACTTGCATATTTCTTCTCATTCCTCACATATCAGCTTATTAGTAGACTTTAATCAAAACAAGAATCTTTTATAAAGACAAATGGATGCCTTCGCATCCATTCGTCTTTTAAGTATCAAACCAATTATGAGCTTTTTTTCACAGCAACAATAATCTGATTCTCACTCTCTGTTTTTAATTCAAAGTCAACTTTATCCCCTACAGTTAAACCATTTAATAAGGATGGGTCAGCAACTTTAAAGCCCATCTTCATTGCTGGCCAATTAATCGCAGGAATTGCTTCATGGTCGAGTGTTAAAATATTTTCTTTCGTATCAATAGCAGTAATCACCCCAACGGCTTGAGCCGTTGTAGCGGTAGAAGACTCCTTATTCATCTGCTCCATAGGTGCGTCTGCTTTCTTCTGCTCTGATGCTTCATTTTTACTACATGCGCTTAATGCAGCAATAGTGGTAACAAGAGCAATAATTTTCATGAATTTCAACATAATAAAACCTCTTTAGACGAAATAATAAAACGATCAATGTGTTGATAGTTTTCTTTTGATTAAAAGCTGATATGCAGCTGGGATAACAAACATTGACAGTAGAGGAGCTGAAATCATACCCCCAACCATAGGTAAAGCAATACGGCTCATCAATTCAGAACCTGTCCCAGTCCCTAAAAGTATAGGAATTAAGCCTGCCAAAATGACGGCAACCGTCATGGCTTTAGGACGAACGCGTAGTACAGCTCCTGTTCGGATTGCATCATTGAGTTGTTGCTTCGTTAAGGATGTCGTTGAAGAAGATAGGTTTTGCTGTGCATGTTCAACTGCTTGCTTCAAATAGAACAACATGACTACACCAAACTCAGCAGCAACACCTGCAAGTGCGATAAAACCAACTGC
The DNA here is from genome assembly GCF_030385805.1 of Acinetobacter thutiue. Classification (NCBI taxonomy): domain Bacteria; kingdom Pseudomonadati; phylum Pseudomonadota; class Gammaproteobacteria; order Moraxellales; family Moraxellaceae; genus Acinetobacter; species Acinetobacter thutiue. Next base: position 6,297 of record NZ_JAUDZE010000014.1, on the reverse strand, counting down.
AATCGCAACTGAAAAGTGAAAACCGCTCAAATACATGGCCCATATACCACCAATCAAAGCAAAAGGTAGCGTTGCCATAATCAGAACTGCATCTTGTACTTGTCTAAAAATCAAATAGAGCAGTAGAAAAATAATCATCAATGTAATTGGAATGATGACTTTTAAACGCGCATTAGCACGTTCCATAAACTCAAACTGCCCTGAATAGCTAATGCTCATGGCAGAGGAGCGTTTTACTTTTTGATCAATAGACTGCTTCAAATCTTGCACAACCGAAGCTAAGTCACGTCCTTGTACGTCTACATAAACCCAACCACTAGGGCGGGAATTTTCGCTCTTCAGCATTGGAGGGCCATCTGTAATTTGAATATTGGCAACACTACTTAATACAATTTGTTGTCCAGATTCAGTTACAATCGGTAAATTTCTCAAAGCTTCCAATGAGTCTCGAATCTCTCGTGGATAACGTACATTAATAGGATATCTTGCTAATCCCTCTACAGTTTCACCAATATTTTCCCCGCCAATCGCAGATGATACAATTTGCTGCACATCGTTGATATTGAGGCCATATCGTGCAGCCTGCATACGGTTAATATCGACATCAACATATCGACCACCTGTGAGTCGTTCAGCCAAAGCCGAGCTAACTCCGGGCACCTGTTTAGCCACTTGTTCAATTTGCTGTGCTACCCGATCAATATCTTGCAGATCATTTGCTGAAATCTTAATCCCGATTGGACTTTTCACCCCAGTTGCCAACATATCAATCCGGTTACGAATAGGTGGCACCCAAATATTCGTTAAACCCGGTACTTGAACTGCTTTATCCAGTTCTTTTACTAATTTGTCAGGTGTCATACCTGAGCGCCATTCAGACCGTGGTTTGAACTGAATCGTGGTTTCAAACATTTCTAAAGGCGCAGGGTCTGTTGCTGACTCAGCTCTCCCTGCTTTACCAAATACTGTCGCAACTTCTGGAACCGTTTTAATCATTCGATCTGTTTGCTGTAACAGTTCTGAGGCCTTAGCTGCGGACAATCCTGGTAAAGCTGAAGGCATATACAGTAAATCACCTTCATCCATATTCGGTAGAAATTCTCCACCTAATCGAGTTAAAGGTAAAAGACTAATAAGGAAAATTAGCAACGCACCAAATAAAGTGGTCTTTGGATGAGCTAAAACCTGATCCAACATAGGTCGGTATATTTTGATGAGGAAACGGTTCAATGGATTACGCTGTTCTGAGGGTAATTTCCCGCGGATCCAATAACCCATCAAAACAGGAATCAGGGTAATGGATAAACCAGCTGCCGCTGCCATGGCATAGGTTTTGGTAAACGCCAATGGCGAGAACAAGCGTCCTTCTTGTGCCTGTAAAGTAAAAATAGGAATAAAAGATAAGGTAATGATAAGTAAGCAGAAAAATAAAGCAGGACCAACCTCACTGGCTGACCGAGCAATAATATCCCAACGTTCTTGTGGTGCTAAGATTTGATCAGGATGCTCATGCTGCCAAGCTTCTATATGTTTGTGTGCATTTTCAACCATCACAACCGCAGCATCGACCATGGCCCCAATCGCAATGGCAATACCACCCAGAGACATAATATTGGCATTTAACCCCTGATAATACATGACCAGGAAAGCCGATAAAATCCCAAGTGGTAGAGAAACAATAGCCACCATTGCTGAACGTAAATGCCATAGAAACAGTCCGCAGACTAAAGCCACCACAATGAACTCTTCAATCAATTTATGGCTGAGATTCTCTATAGCCCGATCGATCAATTGACTACGATCATATACGGGAACCACCTGCACACCTTTAGGTAAACTTTGTTGCAATTCAGCCAGTTTTGCTTTCACAGCAGTAATCGTTTCACGTGCATTCTTACCGGCCCGTAAAATCACAACACCGCCAACAGTTTCACCTTGTCCATTCAGCTCAGTGATACCACGACGCATTTCCGGTCCGAGTTGAATAGTTGCAACATCACCTAAAGAAACAGGAACACCCAAACTATTTGTTCGTAGTGGAATCTGGCGAAAATCATCTAATGTCTTTAAATAACCAGAAGCTCGTACCATATATTCAGTTTCAGCCATTTCAAGGACTGAACCACCAGTTTCCTGATTAGCCTTTTGAATCGCTTCAATGACATTGTTTTGAGTAATTCCTAAGGCGGCCATTTTACTTGGATCTAAAACAACCTGATATTGCTTCACCATTCCCCCAATCGTGGCAACTTCAGCCACATTGGGTAATGTCTTTAGTTCATACTTTAAAAACCAGTCTTGTATGCTTCTCAGTTGTGAAAGGTCATGTTGTCCTGTTGGATCAACTAACGCATATTCATAAACCCAGCCAACGCCTGTGGCATCTGGCCCTAATGAAGATTTCGCATTTGCAGGCATTTTTCCCTGAATCTGATTTAGATATTCCAATACACGCGAACGGGCCCAATAAAGATCGGTATGTTCATCAAAAATGACATATACAAATGAATCACCAAAAAAAGAATAACCACGAACAGTTTTAACACCAGGTACTGATAACATCGTTGTTGTTAAAGGGTACGTCACCTGATTTTCAACAATTTGTGGTGCCTGACCTGGGTAATTAGTTCTGACAATCACTTGCACATCAGATAAATCTGGTAAAGCATCAACCGGAGTATTTTTTACAGCCCAAACACCCCAAGCTGCCAGAATTAAAGCTGCCAATAAGACAAATACACGATTCAAAATTGAAAAACGAATAATACGGGCGATCATAATAGTTCTCCCGTTAGTTCTTCAAAGATGCCATAGACATCTTTGAAATGTCAGAAATGACATAAGAATTTCCAACTTTTGTAAAACTAAAGTTGACCTGGTCACCTTGCTGAATTCGGGTAAATGGTTGTACGGGCTGTTTAAAGCTCATGGTCATAGCACCCCAGCCCAACTCAGGAATAGCTTGGTGTGAAATGGTAATATCTTGATTTGTGACTTTTTCAACTTTACCAAGACCTTGATATGTTGACCTCTTAATCGTTTGAGATGATGCAATTGGTTGCCCAGTGTTGAGCTTATCCAATACGCCTTGCAAATTTGCTTCAGAATCAATCAGAAATTGTCCTGAAATCACTACTCTCTGACCAGCTTTCAACCCTTGTAGGACTGCAATTTTATTGCCATCACTTTGCCCTAACTGTACAACAACTGGTTCAAAACGCCCTTGCTCACGCCCTACAATGACAACATTCCGAGTACCTGTCCGTATAACAGCTTGCTCTGGTACAACCAAACTGCTTTGGGGATTATTTATTATATTGACAGAAGCAAACATCCCTGGCTTAAGTTGACCACTAGGATTTGGTAATTCAATCCGAACTTTAATAGTTCTTGATGTTGTATCTAAGGTAGGCAAAATGTCGATAACTTTGCCAGTTACTTTTTGAGAAAAAGCAGCAAAATTGGCTTCTACACTCATACCTCGTTTGATTCCAGCAATTTGTTTTTCAGGAACGGCTGCCTCTAGCCAAATCGGGTTGATACCTTTAATTGTGGCCAAGGTTTGTCCCATAGCCAAAGCCATACCATTGCGGACTTCTAGTGAATCAATAAATCCACTAATGGGAGCTTGCAAAGTTATATTAGATTGCACTCGACGAGTTCGCTCAACTTGATGAATCACATTTTGTGGTATTCCTAAAAGCTGCAAACGTTGACGGCTTGCTTGAATAAGGGAACGATCTCCAGTACGGAGCACAGCTAAAAATTCAGTTTGCTCTCCAGTCCATTCGGGTATTGAAATATCAGCTATAGGGCTTCCTTCGGTCACCATATCTCCAACAGCATGCCCATACACTCGCTGAACAAAGCCACTTGCTCTAGTTTGTAAAATAGCTGTTTGCCGTTCATTTGCTTGTAATATGCCATTAGTAAACATGGCATTTCCAATTACAGCCTGTTCAACAGTGCCGTAACGGATGGCTAAATTTTGTTGAAGAGTTGGATCTATTTTGACTGTAGGACGACTTTCATCCGTCATCGTAGTATTTTCGTCTGCATATTTAGGTACCAGTTGCATGTCCATAAATGGAGACTTGCCTGGCTTATCAAAATGCTGTCCTGGTTTCATTGGATCGTACCAATAAAGCACTTTAGCATCCTGCTTCTGGCTTACCGATGCCGATTGAGAACCCTCTTCCTGATGAGCAAACCAATATCCGGCACCGCCACCTACGACAAGACTAATTGTGGCAACTCCCATGACAGTCATTGCCAATTTATTTCTTAACATTATGGCTGCTCCTCAGCATGGTTTAAGGTCGGCTCTTCAAAGGCAAAATAAAGTTGGGCTTTAGTCACAGCCTGTTGTTGTTGGAGATCAATGAGACGCAAACGTTGTTCTAAAAGAGATTGTCGGGCAGTAATAACATCAGACAAATTGCTTTTACCAGCTTGGTAGCTTGCCAACTGTAAACCCACTTTTTGTTTAGCGAGTGGAATACTTATTTGCATTGCACGTCTAATTTGCTGATCAAGCGCATCGAGATCGGATAGCCCGTCATCTAACTTCGTGAGATGTTCACGGTATTGGGCTTCTTGATCCGCAGTAATCCTGTTTTGCTCGTCTAGGGCTGCCTGAATGAGGGGACCACTACGTTTTTTTGAAAATACAGGAAGCTCAGTTGTCAGTTGTACACCGATCATATCGCCAAACTCTGGGGCACGATGCAGGTATGCAAGCTCAATACCCCAATCAGGTTTTTGTAAAGCCTGAGCTTGTTTCAATTTTGCTTCAGCAGTTAGCTTTTCAGCCTGAAAAGCTTTTAATTCAGGATGCTGATGCAAGTTATGATACAGCTTTGATGTATCAAGATGAATGGATGGAGCTTGGTCAGGTAAGGTTTCAATTTGAGAGGGATTTCCAGTTTGCTCTACACTGACCAACCGATGTAATTCTAGTTTGGCTTTATTTAAATCACGAAGTAAATCATCCTTCCGGTCAAGTAATACAGTGGCTTCTTGTTTTGGATCAAGTGCATCAGCAACAATTGTCCGACCGGATGTGACCTGTGTCTGTGTGATTTGAGAAAGTAATCGATTTTCTGAAAACAGTTCATCATATAGCGCCAATTTACGCTCAAGATAAAAGCGTTTAAGCCAAGCAGATGCGACTTTCTGACGTAACTCAATACGTAGAATCTCAGTTTGAGCAGTAGCTGAACCCAATTCAGCTTTTGCTAACTCGACCTCGGCTTGTCTTTTGGCGCGGTTTGGAAAATCTTGCATAACACCAATTTTCTGCATGGTCATGCCATCTTGTGTGACTGACCATGACGCATCACCAGATATAGGATAATTCTCCAAACCGAAAAATAATTTAGGGTTGGGTAAAATGCCAGAAGCTGAAACTACATTCTCAGCCCCTTCAATTCGAGCACTATTTGCTCTAAGGGTAGGTGCATATTGCTCCGCAAGTTTTAAGGCTGTATCCAAAGTTAGTGGTTCGGCATAAGCATGACCATAACTCAAGAGAAAGCAAACTGCGGTTATTGACCATCCACCCCATTTTAGGGACAGCTTTTCTTTATTAAAGTTCATATTTTTAGCTCTAAAATGATGTACACGCGCACGTGCAGAACATCCATAGAAAACTCTATGAATGATGATTAGTCATCAAATTAATTAGAGCGTGGGGGTTTCCATAAATTGGAAGGATCAGATGAGGTGAAATTTTGATTTAATGGAGAAAAAGCAGACTGTTCCACAGGGGAAGAAACCATAGATTGCAAAACACCTAGTGCTGTAGATGTATATGCAATTTTAGAAAATGACATAATACAATCTTGCTTAGACATACATGATGGATCATGTAATTGCTTCTTAATCTGTACTTCAGCTTTCATACAATCCATGTGCATAGCACTTGCTTTTTCATGATCTTCAGAATTCATCATTTGCATGGATTGCATATCTTGAGATGACATTAAACATGGACTATGTACAGATGAAGCTACTGCTGCCGATCCTACGATGAGGATAGCAAATGATAAAAACAGCGAAAGGCATGTTTTTAACCAGTGCATAATGTCATGACCAAAATTTAAGCTTTTTTAGTTTTACAGATTTAGAAAAAATTAGCAATTTTATTCATTAAAATAGCAGCCTTAAGACCACTGCTGTCCCATAGTTTGCTTTAAATAAAAAAACCTGAGTCCTAACAGTTAAAATATGAGTGTAAACAAACACTTTAACGACCAGGATTCAGGTTTTGTCACATCAGAATACCGTATTTTATGA
>NZ_JAUDZE010000013.1:0-65448 GCF_030385805.1 Acinetobacter thutiue | reverse complement strand
GAGTATATTCACTACTACAATCATGAGCGTATCAAGATGAAATTAGGTGGATTGAGTCCTGTAGAGTACAGAACTCAATCCTTGTTTGCCGCTTAACTAACTGTCCAACTTTATGGGGTCAGTTCATCAAAGCGGGTTTTTCTGAACCATTAAAGCTTAAGCTTCAACAGTTACATAGCGACGGCCAAACTGACCTTTCACTTCAAATTTCACTACGCCGTCAGCAGTAGCAAATAAAGTATGGTCACGACCCATACCAACATTTGCACCAGCGTGGAACTCAGTACCACGTTGACGAACGATGATGTTACCAGCAGTTACAGTTTGACCACCGTAAACTTTAACACCCAACATCTTAGGATTCGAATCACGACCGTTCTTCGTCGATCCACCGGCTTTTTTAGTTGCCATGTCTATTTACTCCTGTGTTAGCCTGCAATACCAGTAATTTTCAACTCGGTAAACCATTGACGGTGACCTTGTTGCTTACGGTAGTGTTTACGACGACGCATTTTGATGATGCGGATTTTGTCGTGACGACCATGGCCAACTACTTCTGCAGTTACTTTTGCGCCAGCTACAACTGGAGCACCGATTTGAATGTTGTCACCGTTTACAACCATTAATACGTCATCAAACGTAATAGTCGCGCCAGTTTCAGCTTTCAATAATTCTACTTTAAGGGTTTCACCCTCAACAACACGGTGCTGTTTACCACCGCTTTGGATTACTGCGTACATAATGTACTCCAACATGCCCGTGTCGTCGTGCCGATAAAGGGACATACCGATCTTAAGACGAACGCCACTGGGGTTATACAAGGCGATAGATTTTAAGTGAAAATTGATCAAACAACAAGTGATTTTGCACAAATGCGTCGATCAACAAATGAGCTATGGATTTCATAATAAAATCAAACAGATTGAGAATACGTTGTTTTTATTGATTCTGATCGGGTTTTGCAATACATTCTAAAAAACCAATTGCGACAATAACAAACTGTGTTCATATAAAGTCACACATACTATGGTATAAAGCTTGGGTTTGGCTATTAGAGACCGCTTTTTTGTCTAACGAAAGCCCCAAAATCATCGCAATGATTTAAATGACTGATTACACAGCCTGTATAACTGTTTAGCAACAGACACATTGATACACTTAACATTATATTTCACCTGTACGAGGTTTTTCTTCATATGGTTATCGATTTTAAGCAAGACATTCTCTCTCCAGTAGCGACAGATTTTGCTGCGATGGATCATTTGATCAATGAAGGAATCAGTTCCAAGGTTGGCCTGGTCATGTCAGTCAGCAAGCATGTGGTTGAGGCTGGCGGTAAGCGTATGCGCCCGATCATGTGCCTACTTGCAGCCCGTGCATGTGGTGTAGCCAATATGCAGCATGCGCAGCATCTGGCTGCCATTATTGAAATGCTGCATACCGCAACGCTGGTACATGATGATGTTGTGGATGAGTCCAGTCTGCGTCGTGGCAGGCCCACTGCCAATGCAACCTGGAACAACCAGACCGCCGTTCTGGTCGGTGACTTCCTGATTGCGCGTGCCTTTGATTTACTAGTGGATTTAAACAACATCACTTTACTCAAGGATTTCTCAACAGGAACCTGTGAGATTGCGGAAGGTGAGGTTTTACAGCTTCAGTCCCAGCACCAGCCAGAGACCACTGAAGAAACCTATCTAAGAATTATTCATGGTAAAACATCACGCCTGTTTGAACTGGCAACTGAAGGCGCGGCTATCTTGGCGGGTACTGAAGAATACCGTGAGCCTCTACGTCGCTTTGCGGGTCACTTTGGCAATGCCTTTCAGATTATTGACGATATTTTAGACTACACCTCCGATGCGGAAACACTGGGTAAAAATATTGGTGATGATTTAATGGAAGGCAAACCGACTTTACCGTTAATTTCAGCATTGGCCCACTCCACTGGTGATGACCATGCGATTATTCGCCGCAGCATTGCAACAGGCGGTGTGGAACATTTGGATAAAGTGATTGAAATTGTTCATCACTCAGGTGGCCTGGATTACTGTCAAAAACGTGCCCAACAAGAAACGGATGCCGCTTTAGAAGCGCTCAAAGCACTTCCAGATAATGAATATCGCCAGGCACTGATGAACCTGACCTTAATGGCCTTACATCGACTACAATAATTTTTCTGAGTGCCTATGCATTTAAATTTATCTGATTTATTTTTAAAAATGCAGGAACAGCTTGACCATCATGAAGCTGTTCCTAAAAGCCTTCTTGCAAATGAGCAGATCCTCATTGAACTGGTCAACCGCATACGACCAAAAAAACCGAATGATGCTGAAGAAGTCAAACAGCGAATTCATGCATTGATCAAAATTCTTTTGCTGACTCCCACTTCAGCAACTTTACTCCAGAATTTCCTGCTCAAGCTGATCAGCCAGTACAAACAGATCAGCCTCTATGCCGACAGCGGCATTCTTTCACTGGATGGTTTCTGGAATCAGCTTGGGCAACGTCTTGGCGCACATTTCCTGCCTTTAGTGGAAGATGGCAACCAGCTTAAAACCCTCGTTGGCAAAGTCTTTCATGAGCAAAGCGATGGAGAATGGCTTGACCTGATCGAAAATCAGGACTGGATTACCCTCTTCAACCTGATTGGTGAAAGCCAAAGCAACACGAATGAAAAACAGGTGTGTAAAACTGACCTGATCAAGGCCATTACTGTGTTGTCCTATCGGATTAGTGGTATTGGTCTGTATCCAGAATTTATTAATGCACAACCCGACATTATTGAATATGAGTCACCTTTTCTGGTTCAGAACCGTGAAATTGTAGAGTTCATTGAAAAGTATAAACAGCAGATGCACCAGCAGGATACGGTTGCGGTTCTTGCTCCCCCCGATGCGTCACAGGCCTTTGTGATGCTGGACCAATGCCGTGAGGTTGTGCTCAAGATTCGTCGGGCAACCAAGCGCATCGGGGTTAGTATCAGCCTGACCTATTTATTGTCCTTACTGGAGCAGGCGCTTGACCGCATTGAATTATTGCTTGGTTTGCTTGCCAGTAAAAATGATTTCCACTATATCGCACTGGGACAGTTAATTACTGACCTGACCCAGGCCCATTATGATGAAAAAAGTGTTCGTCACCTGTTAAATTCAACCAGTGAATTGATTGCCCTGCAAGTCACCGAAAATGCCAGTAAAACAGGTGAGCATTATGTAAGTACCGATAAAAAAGGCTTTTTCGGCATGTATAAGGCGGCGGCAGGTGCAGGCGCAATTATTGCCGTCATGGCCACCTTGAAAATTTTAACGACCCGCCTGGTACTTGCTCCATTTATGCATGCGTTTTTATATAGCATGAATTATGGTTTAGGTTTCATGCTGATCCATGTGCTACATTTTACGGTTGCAACCAAACAACCTGCGATGACGGCGGCGGCACTTGCGGCAACGGTACAGCAGCAGAAAGGCAGTAAAACGGCCCAGATTGCTGAACTGGCGGCCCTGATTATCAATATTATCCGAACTCAATTCATCGCAATTCTGGGGAATATTTCAATTGCCATTCCCGTAGCGGCCTTAATTACCTTTTTATGGCAGTACAATCTGGGTGAACGATTGCTTTCCCCAATTAAGGCAGCCAAGACACTACACGATTTAAATCCATTTACTTCACTGGCTATCCCCCATGCAGCAATTGCAGGTGTCTGTTTATTCCTTTCAGGCCTGATTGCGGGCTATTTCGATAATCTAGCAGTCTACCGAAAGGTTGGCCCCCGTCTAAAACAGCACCGCCGCCTAAAACGCTGGATGGGGCAGGCACGACTGGACAAGTTTGCCAACTATATTGAAACCAACCTTGGGGCTTTGGCAGGTAACTTCCTGTTTGGGATTATGCTGGGAAGTATGGGAACCATCGGTTTTATTTTAGGCCTACCGCTGGATATCCGTCATATTGCCTTTGCATCCGCCAATTTCATTCAGGGCTTAATGACAGTGAGCGGCACACCTGACCTTGGTTTAATCATCGTGTCATTTTTGGGCGTTATGTTGATTGGTCTCACCAACCTGTTTGTCAGCTTTACCCTGACGATTATTGTCGCGTTGCGTGCGCGTCGTGTTCGCTTCTCACAGTGGAAACCCTTGGCTAAATTGGTCATCACCCATTTCCTGACCCGACCAAGTGATTTCTTCTGGCCACCAAAACAACCTGTTGAAGTGGAAGAGCAAAACACGACCGAGCAAAAAATGAGACATTAATCAAATTTTGTTATGTTTTTTTACTGAACCTTAAAAAAACATGAAAATGAAATTATCATAAAATTTCAAGACTTGACCAAAAGTGTACTCGCAAGTACACTTTCAAACACTCGACAACCCTGAACAATGGTTAAGCAAATAATGAGGTTCGCATGCCGTACCTACTGCTTTGTATTGGTTGCTTTTTTTTAGGACTCGGTGTGTTTGGGCTGGTTTGTCTCGACACATCGACTTTAGACCTTTTGAGTGTTCAAGCTTTATTTGAACACCGTTCGTTTGTGCTTAACCAGGTGACCATTCTGCTTTCTCGACTGGGTGGAATGCCATTTTTATTATTTTTAACCACATTTTTGTGTATTTATCAAACTTGGATTAAAAACGATAAGAATGCAATTTTTATCGCTTTAAGTGTGGGTGGAAGTATTGTGATTGGTTGGCTTCTGAAATGGGGCATTGATCGACCAAGACCCTTGGAATTTTATCACCTGATTCAAAGTTATGGCGCATCTTTCCCAAGTGCCCATAGCCTATATGCTGCGACCCTTGCGAGTATGTTCATGTTGCTGTACAGCACGCATAAATACCGTAACAGCGTCATTTTAGTATCTACTTTATGGTTTGTTTTCATGGGGATATCTAGAATTTATGCAGGGGTTCACTACCCAACCGATGTATTGGCAGGTTGGGGAATCGGGTTGATTTGGACTTCGTTGCTTTGGTTTTGGCTGTATCAAGGCAATTTCAGCAACAATTTGTTTTTAGATAAAAAATCTAAATTGAGGTGGAATAATGATGTCAGCTAAGCTTTGGGCTCCTGCCCTCACTGCTTGCGCATTGGCAACAAGCATTGCGCTTGTTGGTTGTAGCAAAGACCCTAAAGATGCACAGCAAGCCGCTGCTGCTCAAAAAATGCCACCTCCTGAAGTCGGTGTCATTGTTGCACAACCGCAAAGTGTAGAACAAAGTGTGGAACTTTCTGGGCGGACCTCCGCCTATCAGGTTTCAGAAGTACGTCCACAAACAGGTGGTGTCATTTTAAAGCGCTTATTTGCTGAAGGCAGTTATGTCCAGGCGGGTCAAGCGCTTTATGAAATTGACGCCAATACCAACCGTGCAAGCGCAGACAGCGCCCGTGCGACCTTATTACGCCAGCAAGCAAACCTAAATGCATTACGCGTTAAAGAGGGACGTTATCGTCAGTTGGTTGGCACCAATGCGGTTTCCAAGCAGGAATATGATGATATTCATGCCCAGGTACTGTTGGCTGAAGCCGATGTGGCAGCCTCTCAGGCAGCATTGAAAAATGCTGAGATCACTTTGGGCTATTCTACTGTACGTGCGCCAATCTCAGGCCAGTCCAGCCGTTCTTCGGTAACAGCTGGTGCGTTGGTGACAGCGAATCAGGCTGATCCTTTGGTCACGATTCAACAGCTTAACCCGATCTATGTTGATATTAACCAATCCAGTGCCGAAATGTTGCGCCTACGTCAGCAGCTCAGCAAAGGCAGCTTGAACAACAGCAACAACACCCGTGTCAAGATCACGCTTGAAGATGGTTCCGACTATCCTGTTGAAGGCCAGTTGGCTTTCTCTGATGCCAGTGTCAACCCAGACACAGGTACAGTGACCTTGCGTGCAGTTTTCTCAAATCCAAACCACCTGTTGTTACCAGGCATGTATGCAACTGCCAAGATTTCACAGGGCATCATTCCAAATGCCTACCTGATTCCACAGGCGGCTGTGTCACGCCTGCCAACAGGACAGGCCATTGCCCTGGTTGTAAATGCGAAGAATACGGTTGAAGCTCGCCCAATCACAACGGTTGGTGTGAAAGCTCAGGACTGGATTGTCACAGATGGCTTACAGGTGGGTGACAAGATTGTGGTTGATGGTGTTGCCAAGGTTAAGGAAGGCCAGGAAGTTTCTGTAAAACCTTACCAGCCACAGGCAAAAGCACCACAAGGTCAAAATGCTGCACCGCCAGCAGCCGCTGAACAACAAAAGCAAGCCGATTCACCAAAAGCTGAACAAAAAGCTACTTCACAAGCTTAAGGGGTAGATTGCATGGCTCAATTTTTTATCCATCGCCCAATTTTTGCATGGGTGATTGCGTTGGTGATTATGCTGGCGGGTATTCTCTCGCTCAGCAAAATGCCAATTGCACAATATCCTACGGTTGCGCCACCGACGGTCACGATTTCCGCAACCTATCCAGGTGCATCGGCAGCAACAGTGGAAAATACCGTAACCCAGATCATTGAACAGCAGATGAATGGTCTGGATGGTTTGCGCTACATTTCATCAAACAGCTCTGGTAATGGTATGGCATCCATCCAGATTAACTTTAAGCAAGGGATTGATCCTGATATTGCCCAGGTTCAGGTACAGAACAAGTTGCAGTCCGCAACTGCGTTGCTGCCTGAAGATGTACAGCGCCAAGGGGTTAAGGTTTCCAAGTCAGGTGCAAGTTTCCTACAGGTTGTTGCATTTTATTCTCCTGATGGACGCTTATCCGATGCTGACATTAAGGACTATGTAAACTCAAGTATTGCTGAACCGCTCAGCCGTGTTCAGGGTGTGGGTGAGATTCAGGTGTTTGGTGGCTCATACGCCATGCGTATCTGGCTGGACCCTGCCAAATTAAGCAGCTTCAACCTAACACCAACGGATGTTGCAGCGGCAATTCGTGCCCAAAACGCTCAGGTTGCTGTGGGTCAGTTGGGTGGCGCACCGTCAATCAATGGTCAGGTTCTGAACGCGACTGTGACGGCACAAAGCCTGTTGCAGACACCAGAACAGTTTAAGCAGGTCTTCCTGAAAAACCTGCCATCAGGTGCAAAAGTCCGTTTAAACGATGTGGCACGTGTTGAGTTGGGTTCTGATACCTATCAGTTTAATACACAGTTCAATGGCAAGCCTGCCGCGGGTATCGCAATCCGTCTAGCAACAGGTGCCAATGCGCTGGATACTGCGGCAGCGGTTGAAAAGCGTTTAAGTGAACTTCGCCATAACTATCCAACAGGTCTGAAAGACCAGCTTGCGTTTGATACCACCCCATTTATCAAGCTTTCAATTGAAAGTGTGGTACATACCCTGCTTGAAGCGATTGCACTGGTATTCATTGTGATGTTCTTGTTCCTACAGAACTGGCGCGCAACGATTATTCCAACTCTTGCAGTTCCTGTGGTGGTATTGGGTACATTTGCCATCATCAATATTTTCGGTTTCTCAATCAACACGCTCACCATGTTCGCAATGGTTCTTGCCATTGGCCTGCTGGTGGATGATGCGATTGTTGTGGTCGAAAACGTTGAGCGTGTCATGACCGAAGAACACGGTACACCTGTTGAAGCGACTGAAAAGTCGATGAAACAGATTTCTGGCGCCCTGATGGGGATTACCAGCGTACTGAGTGCGGTATTTATTCCAATGGCATTCTTTGATGGCACAACGGGGGTGATTTACCGTCAGTTCTCCATTACGCTTGTGACTGCAATGGTGTTGTCACTGATTGTCGCATTGACATTTACGCCAGCGCTATGTGCGACCATTCTTAAACAGCATGATCCAAACAAGGAACAAAGCAACAATATCTTTGCCCGTTTCTTTAGATGGTTCAACCGTACATTTGACCGTATTTCACATGGCTATCAGGGCGGTGTAGACCGCATGATTCACCATAAAGTGTTTTCTGGTATTCTGTATGCAGTCGTAATCGCTGCGCTTGCATTCCTGTTCCCAAAACTTCCGTCTTCGTTCCTGCCTGATGAAGATCAGGGCGTGGTGTTGACGCTTGTACAGCTTCCACCAAATGCAACCCTAAGCCGTACTGATGCAGTACTGGATACCATGACTCATTTCTTTATGGAAAAAGAAAAGGATACAGTGGAGTCTATCTTTACTGTTGCTGGTTTCTCTTTTACGGGGATGGGACAAAACGCGGGTCTGGCGTTTGTGAAGTTGAAAGACTGGAAAGACCGTACCACGGCTGAGACAAAAATTGGTTCTATTATCCAGCGTGGTATGGCACTGAACATGATTGTCAAGGATGCGTCCTACATCATGCCGTTGCAGCTTCCAGCCATGCCTGAACTGGGTGTCACCGCTGGCTTTAACCTACAGTTAAAAGATGTGAGTGGTCAGGGCCATGAAAAGCTGATTGCAGCACGTAACACCATTCTCGGTTTGGCATCCCAAGACAAGCGTCTGATGGGCGTACGTCCAAATGGTCAGGAAGACACACCACAGTATCAGATTGATGTTGATCAGGCCCAGGCGGGTGCAATGGGCGTCAGTGTCGCTGACATTAACAGCACCATGGGCATTGCCTGGGGTGGTTCATACATCAATGACTTCATTGATCGTGGACGCGTGAAAAAGGTATATGTACAGGGTGAAGCCAATGCCCGTATGATGCCTGAAGACCTGAACCAGTGGTATGTGCGTAACAACAAAGGCGAAATGGTTCCGTTCTCTGCATTTGCAACTGGTAAATGGACCTATGGTTCACCACGTCTTGAACGTTATAACGGCGTATCATCCGTCAATATTCAAGGTACGCCTGCTCCAGGTGTAAGTTCTGGCGACTCCATGAAAGCCATGGAAGAAATCATCCAGAAATTACCATCCATGGGCTTACAGGGCTTTGACTATGAATGGACAGGTTTGTCACTGGAAGAACGTGACTCTGGCGCTCAAGCTCCGTTCTTGTATGCCCTCTCCCTTTTGATTGTATTCTTATGCTTGGCGGCACTGTACGAAAGCTGGTCAATTCCATTCTCGGTATTACTTGTAGTGCCGTTAGGGATTATTGGTGCGGTGATTCTGACATTCCTGGGCATGGTATTGTTTAAGAATCCAAACTTATCCAATAACATCTATTTCCAGGTTGCCATGATTGCGGTGATTGGTCTTTCAGCCAAGAATGCAATCCTGATTGTTGAATTCGCAAAAGAATTACAGGAAAAAGGTGAAGAGTTGCTTGAAGCAACCTTGCATGCATCCAAAATGCGTCTACGTCCAATTATCATGACCACACTGGCATTCGGCTTTGGTGTCTTGCCATTGGCGCTTGCAAGCGGTGCAGGTGCGGGTAGCCAGCACTCAGTCGGTTATGGTGTATTGGGTGGTGTCATTTCCTCAACACTTTTAGGTATCTTCTTCATCCCTGTATTCTTCGTGTGGATTCGTAGTATCTTTAAGTACAAACCTAAAACTTTAAATACTCAGGAGCATTGATCGTGATGCAAACTGTATGGTCTATTTCCAGTCGTGGCATTGCAATCTCTGCACTCGCGCTGTCTTTGGCTGCCTGCCAAAGCATGCGCGGGCCAGAGCCTGTTGTGAACACAGATATTCCTGAAAGCTTTGCCTCTTATGGCAAGTCTTCTGGAACATCAATCGCTGAACAGGGTTACAAAGATTTCTTTGCTGACCAGCGTTTACTGCAAGTGATTGATATGGCACTTGCCAACAACCGTGACTTGCGTACGGCTGTCCTCAACATTCAAAAAGCGCAGCAACAATACCAAATCTCAGAAAACAACAGATTGCCAACCATTGGTGTCGGGGGTGGCGCAACTCGACAGGTATCCCCTAGCCATGATCCAAACAATCCTTATTCGACTTATCAAGTGGGTATACCACAAACAACGTATGAGTTGGATTTTTGGGGCCGTGTTGCCAGCTTAAAAGATGCGGCACTGGACAGCTACCTTGCGACACAGAGTGCGCGTGATGCCACACAAATTAGTTTAATCAGCCAGATCACTCAGGTTTGGTTAAATTATTCATATGCAAGCGCACAGTTGAAACTTGCGGATCAAACCCTCAAGGCACAGCAAGACTCGTTTAACCTGAACAAGAAACGTTTCGATGTGGGCATTGATAGTGAGATTCCATTACGTCAGGCGCAAATTTCGGTTGAAACCGCACGTAATGATGTTGCCAACTATAAAACACAGATCGCACAAGCACAAAACTTGTTAAATTTACTTGTTGGACAAACAGTTCCTCAAAACTTATTGCCACAACAGCAAATTTCTCAAATTACCAAACAAAGCGCTTTAAGTGCTGGCTTACCAAGTGACTTGCTCAATAATCGCCCAGATATCAAGGCGGCTGAATATCAACTCAGTGCCGCAGGTGCAAATATTGGTGCAGCCAAAGCACAACTTTACCCAACGATTAGCCTGACAGGTTCGGCAGGTTATGCTTCAACAGATTTGAGCAACCTTTTTAAGGCGGGTAATGCAGCCTGGTCAATTGGGCCAAATATCAGCTTGCCAATCTTCGATTGGGGTACACGTAAAGCCAACATCAAGATTTCAGAGACTGATCAGAAAATTGCCTTGGCAAACTATGAAAAGTCAGTTCAATCTGCTTTCCGTGAAGTGAATGATGCCTTGGCAACCCGTGCCAACATTGGTGACCGTTTAACCGCGCAACGCCGTTTGGTGGATGCAACCAACACTACCTATAAGCTGTCTAACGCCCGTTTCCGTGCAGGTATTGATAGTTATTTAACCGTGTTGGATGCCCAGCGTTCAGCGTATTCGGCTGAGCAAGGTTTACTGTTGTTACAGCAAGCAAACCTGAACAACCAGGTTGAGCTTTACAAAACATTGGGTGGAGGTTTAAAGGCCAATACCAGTGATACGGTAACGCCTCAACCCTCTAGTGCTGAAATACATGCTGCACAATAAACCTTAATATAATGTACTATCTATAGCCATCTCCCGAGATGGCTATTTTATTTTAAGCCCAACTGAATAATAATTTAATCCCAAATGATTGGCATATTGTGCCGCTTCGGCACGCGATGAAATTCCCAGTTTATGGTAAATCGACTTAATATGGCTTGCGACGGTACTTTCTGCAATCTCCAACTGTTTTGCCACCTCACCATTGCGTAAACCCTGACCAATATAAAGCAATACCTGTTTTTCCCTCTCGGTTAAATTATGCTCTATGGTGGCCACAGATCGGGTGGACTGGAAATGAGCCATCAAACGGCGGGCAATTGAGGGAGATAATGCAGGGATTCCTAAACGTAACTGCCTTAGTTGATGAATAATCAATTCCTTGGGTTGTTCCTTGACTAAGTAGCCCTCCGCCCCCCCCTGCCAACGCATTGACAATATGTAGGTCATCACCCAGTACACTCATCACCACACATTGCGTATCAGGATGACGCTGGCGTAGATAACTTAACACTTCAATCCCCGAACCATCGGGCAAACCCAGATCAATCAGTGCAATCTGAAATTGCTGATCCAAACAGATCGACAGGCCCTCCTTGACCGAATTTGCCGCTTTAATCCTTGCATCAGGAAAAGCATCTACAATAACGGTCTGCAACCATTGCCGTGTTTCCAAACTATCCTCAACAACCAGAATATGCATTTGTGATTATTCCCTATTTGAGCCAAGTGGCAACTTCATATCAATCAACAACCCCTGTTGATTGAGGAATTGTATTTCTCCCCCCAATAGTTGCACCCTTGTCTGCATATTGGTTAAACCTTGTCCCTGTCCTATTTTAAGCTCAGCTAAACCCTGCCCATCATCCTGAACCTGCAACAATAAAAACTGGGTTTCAATCCGAATTTTAATTTTGAGATGTTGGGCATAAGCATGACGGATACAGTTATTGGTCGCTTCACGTAGAATTGAACGGAGCCCATGAATCATTTCCAGGCTCATGGCTTGCTGTACATTGCCTGTCATTGACCAATCCAACTGAATATCTGCCAATGCCAGACGTTCGGCAATTTCAGCTCGGATATTGATCAATAATTCCTCAAAGCATATTCCACCCGACATACTGTGATTAATCACATCCCTTAAATCTGTCAGGGTATTACGAATCATATCGTCCTTACGCTGTGGTTGCTGGCTATGCAAGGCATTGACCAGTTGCGAACTGATATTGTCATGTAAATCCCGACGAATACGTTGACGTTCCTCGATCACACCTGCTTCATAAGCCATCTTCGCCTGTATCGCATAATCCAGCATCTCACAAAGCTCTGTTGCAATGGCAACATCATACTGTGAAAAAAGGCGACGTCCCTGCCCTGCATAGCCCAGTGTCACCGCATGCAGTTGTTGAATGGCGGGAATGTGCAACTGTAAACCCTGCTGTGCCAAAACTGGCGCTTCGGTATATATACCCTCGTCAACCTGCAAGGCGGCAAAGTTTTTCTGCAAAACTTCCTGCCAGAGCTGCTGTTGGTTTTGCTGTGCCGTTGCCAAGGTAACACCAATAATTTCACGGAATTGCAGCTCTCGCTTTGGGCTAAGATAGCCTAAAAACTTTTCCCAGATCCAGCCACGCAAAGGTAACCAGAGTATTCCACAAACAACCAAGGCCAAGGTCATGGAAATCTTTGGGGAGAGATTTAACAGGCTAATAAAGATAATATCGAGCAAGATTAAAAACAGAATGGCAATCAGCAATAATAGGATTCTTCCCCACCAGATCCCAAGCTCAAATAAACGGTAACGTAAAATACCGAATGCCAAACCAATATAGACCAGTAAAAACAAGGTAAATGCATAGCCCTGTAATGCTGAGGTATCAAAACCAAATAAGGTGGGCAATAAGATAAACAGGACAAACAGGGATGTCCCCAATAGCCAGGACAATAAAAACCATTGCAAGGCAGCGCGCTCAAGCGGAGCATATTGGGAGAACCACCAGTGTATTGCAGCGAGAACAAATGAGCAGAGCAAACCGAGCATCACTAAAAAGCGTCGGGCAAAGGTCATGGACTCAAACATGCCCATCTGCTGGGCGATAAACCAAAGCACAAAAATACCAATAACACCCACCCCCACCCAGTTGGGTGCGATACGGCGTGGGTAATATAAAAGCAAGGCAACAAAACTGGCGATAAATACACTACCACCAAAGAAATTTAGGTCACTCAGAAATTGAAATAATGTTGTGGGTAATGCAATCTCTCTGGTGCTATAAATTCCAGCAAAACTGGAAAATACCAAGGTGCATATCCCTGATAATAATAGATAACGTGCTGCCAATTCATTTGATCGGAATGCGTATACAGCCGCAGAAATCAACCATGCCACCACACCAACAATCAACTGCACCCAGAAAGCCAGATCAAATGTTTTTACTGGACGATGGGGTGTCACAGATATGGAATAGACCTGACCATCACCAAGCGTGAGTTCTAGTTTTTGCTGCCGCAACATATCTGCAATTTGTCCCTGCCTTTCCAGAAACTGAGCATAATTACGATAGGTTCCCATTGCACTGTCAGGTTCTGGTGCCAAATCCATCGGGATCAGGTCAATCGCTTGAGTTGGGATGCTGATTCTTTTCAACACCTGATTTTTAGGACTCTCCATCGTTCCTGCTAAACTGGAATCCGTATCCAGTATCCTAATCTGCTCACCCACAATCCCTAGCTTTAAGCCCATATACGGCTGGTTAAAGCTCACCCATATCACAGCCCCCGACCACATGATTGCGAAAATCGCAGCCATAAATAAAATGGAAACAGGTGTAAACCTCGTCATTATTTTCATACTCGCGTCCCTACACACGACATTCCCTAAAAAGTTTTTTGCGATAGCTTTATTATTTTCCATTAAATTTGCCAAATATTCCTCCCCTGTTCAGAGGATAGTATTCTCCTTTATTTGATCCATAATAAAAAATACCTTAAAGAACAAAATCTTGCAAAACAAGGAAAAGGAGATCAGGAATGTCTATTAAAACTGGGAAAACATGGATACTTGCACCGCTAAGCTTGAGCATGATGCTGGCATTAACAGGATGCTGGTTTGATGATGGTTCTTCAACAAGCAGTTCGAACTCAGCAAAAACTGATACGCCTAAAGATGAGACACCTGCAAATACCACAACACTGACAGGAACAGCGGCAATTGGTGCACCTTTGGTTGGGGCAAATATCAGTTTAAACTGCGCTGGATATAACAAAAGCAATGCCACAACCACAGGCAATACAGGAAACTGGAACTTTGCTGTACCTACAGCGAATTTACCTTGTGTTGTGAATGTGGCGGGAGGAACTGCCAATAATATTGCAAACACACAAAACCTATATGGTCTAAGTCTGGGCAATCAAACCAATGTCAATATCACACCACTTACCACACTGGCTTTGGCAGGTGCCTCCAATAATGCACTGGGTTTAAAACTGGAAGATTTATTCAAGGCAGCAAATATTGATTTCAGCAAGCTTGCTGCCCAAATTGATGCGGCGGTCAACAAGCTCAAAAACGACTTAACGGCACAAGGTTTTAACTATCCAGATATTGTGGATTTCAATCCATTTTTTACCGCTTTTGATCCTCAGGCAGGTAACAGTTACGATGACCTGCTTGAGGCGGTTATGGCCGCAATTCAGGCAGCCAACAGCAATCTGGCGGCATTGACCACAACCTATGCAACAGGAGGCACATTACCTGCTGCAAGTACAGGCAACAATGGTGGCAACAACAATAATAATGGGGGTAATAACAACAATGGAAATAATAATGGCGGCACAACGACACCTGCCAATGCGATTGGATTAGCCACATTTAACAACTATAGTGCTGCCAATAATGAAGCTTTCTTTAACAGCGTAAAAGGAACTTACCCTGTTGCCATTTTCCGTGCACCAGCAGGAAAAGAAAGCCATATTGGCGAGGGTAGTCTTACCATCAGTGGCACAGCAGAAAACTGGTCATTACAACTTAAAGCGCATGATGGCACAGTGATTAACGCCTTAAATAATAAATCGGTAATCTATGGTGCATTGACTCCTGCTATCGGTAAATTATTTTTAAATAATGGAAATACCCCTGATAAACATATTAGTGTGGAGTTAACCAAAAGCGGCCAAATTACAGGCTGGGCAGGTGGTTTTGCTGAATATGGATTCCGTAACAATGTGCTTGCCTATGGTGCTGCTCTACCCGAAGTCTTTAAACATATTGCAGGAATCTGGCGAGGCGAGGCGATGGCAAATACCTGTAATAAACCCAAAATTACTGTTACGGTCAAGGCGGATGGCTCTGTAAGTAACTCAGGTAAATCAGCCCTAGGGTGTAGTGATGCGACAGTTGAAAATAAGTGGAATGGTAATGATGACTATGTCACCTCAACCGTGATTGATGAGGGAAGCTGGCAAGGTGGCAAATGGGTTACCACTCAAAAAACCAAGTATATTGTACAGATTGACAGTGAAAAAGCTGGTGATTCAAAAGCTCAGGGAGGGATTCGTTTAACACTGGATAGCTTAACCAGTAAACCTGCCATGATTGCAGCCTATGCCAACCTATCTGGTGGAAGTGGTGCAATTGAAACCATTAATGCTGTTCCTTTTGATCCAAATGCCGCGGCACGTACTGAACCCACTGCCGAAGAACTGGCCGATAAAGCTCGTTTGAATGGGAAGTCTGGTATTACAGCAATTGCTGCAAGTAATGTAACCACCAAAACTTACACCTATAGCAAGGCTGCAAATACTACAGGGATAACAATAGATGGTAATTTAATTAAGCTACAATTCAACTCCGACTCACTTTTAACCAGTAGTGAAGCTGGGAACTGGACTTTGGCATTTCCTGAAAAAGTAGGCACTTATGAATGTACCTCTACCCTAGAACTCGCAAAATCATCTGGAGATAGTGCCTATCTGTCCCTAAACAATATAACGTTCCAATATGCTTCTGACAGCATAAATGCGCATAGTGGTAAATCAGAACGTAATACAGGTGGAGCATGCACAGTTACGGTACTTTCGGTTGGCAATACCATTGAAGGAAGCTTTTCTGGCAAACTTGTCGGTGCCTTAGGTGCACAATATACCGTAAGTCAAGGCTATTTCTCTGTCGTAAGACAATGATGCTTTAATTATTCAATTTTCAGCGGCCATCCCCATTGTTTTCATTTGGGATGGTCTTTTTTTATCTATAGAAGTTTCTTTCTTGTTCATCTTGATTTATCGTGAATTTACAATATAGAAATTACTTGAGGCAATATGTTACTCAGCAGCTTGGAATCTGTACCTGGCCATGAAATTTTACGTCAGCTTGATGTGGTGTATGGCAGCACTGTCCGCAGTAAGCACGTGGGTCGTGACCTGATGGCGGGTTTAAAAAATATCGTGGGCGGCGAACTGACGGGTTATACCGAACTTCTTGAGGAATCCCGTCAGGAAGCCACGCAACGCATGATCGACAAGGCACGCGGTTTAGGCGCCAATGCGATTGTGGGGATTCGCTTTTCCACATCGAATATTGCCCAAGGCGCGTCCGAACTTTTTGTATATGGTACGGCTGTCGTGGTTCAGCCTGTGGCGCCTAAACTTCCTAATCCATTTGGTGCATAGGCAATACAATGGATGGATTAATTTTTCAGATCGTTATTTTTCTGATTCTTTTTTCAGTCGGTTGGGGTTTTGGTCGTCATATTGAACAAAAACACTTACGCGAACTGGATGAGAAAGAAAGGCAATTTGCCCATATCCGCATTGATACCAACCGCTTTGTTGAAACGACTGCAAAAGGTCAACTGGTAAGCAGCAATGTGGTGATCTCACATGACTATTTTAAATATGTGCTTGCCACCATTAAAAACTTCTTTGGTGGTCGTCTCGTCAGCTATGAAAGTGTAGTGGAACGGGCACGACGTGAGGCAATAGTTAGGCTCAAGCAGGAAGCACACAAGATGGGTGCAAACCAGATCATGGGGGTTCGTCTCAGTACCACTGAACTGGGCCTGCAAGGTGGCATGGTTGAAGTGTTTGCTTATGGTACAGCTATTTTAAATGAGTAAAAGGGAGCAAAAGCCCCTTTTACTTCACTTTGGTTTTACGAATCATTTTATACAACAGGCTTGGTGACAAACGGGACACCAATACACCCAGTTGTTCTTTCTTCCCACCGACAACCACATATTCCTCACCTGCCATTAATGCCTCAACCACACGCTGGGCGAATACATCGGCATCCAAACCATTTTCAATGGCTTCGTCCTGATGTCCCTGTGGCTTACCCTCACCATTTAAGGCATTAAAAGAGACATTGGTTTTAACAAAGCCTGGAAAAACCACCGAAACAGCAACCCCATCTTTTGAAACCTCGGCGCGAAGACTATTTGCCCACATATGAATCGCCGCTTTGGCAGCTGAATAACTGGCGCGATATTGTGTACCCAATAGGCCCGCCACACTGGAGACAAACACCACCCGACCAGACTTTTGTTTGAGCAATGTTGGTAACACAGTCTTGGTAAAGAACACCTGTGAAAAATAATCCACTTCCATGATGGCACGTTCAGTTTGCATGGTGGTGTCCTGAATCAGGGCACGCTGGCTCAGACCTGCATTGTTGATGAGCCAGTCAATTCGTCCTTTGCATGCCAAAACCTGTTCATGCGCATGACGTACCTGAGCTTCATCAGTAATATCGGCGGCAATTGAAACATGACGTTCTGGCTTGAATAAACCGACACGCACAGCTTCGAGTTCATCATAACGGCGTGAGGTCAGCACCACCTGTGCACCCTGCAAGGCACATTCCCTCGCCAGCGCCTTGCCCAAACCAGAAGAAGCACCTGTAATCCATATCACTTTATTTTCAAGGTTTTTTAGCTTTGCCATATCAATGATCCTCTATGCCTGATGACGCATAAATTTTAAGAAGTAATCCACATAAATGACCGCAACCTGCTCATCCAGTTGAGTACCTAGTTTTTCCAAACGTTTATAGCCTAGATGTGTAGTCATGTTGATCACGCCATTGAGGGTTTTATCCACCACAAAATTAAACTTCAGGCATTTTTTCGGTTCACGAATTAAATGGGTCACACCGACATCAATCACATCGGTCAGCAGTTTCAACGCATTTACCGTTTCATGACGGTCTCCACCTGCAAGCTTCTGGCTGGAGCTTTTCACCTGTTGTGCAAGCTGCTGTTCAATTGGATAGGTCATGTAAACCTTTTCATCTTCGACCTGAATGGTTTTGGAGAGATATTCCACCAAAGGAACCAAACGGTCATTGCCAAAGAATGAAACTGACCACGGCATATATTTGCGAATGGCTTCCAGAATTTGCTGAATCACCTTTTCAGATTCACCCGTCTGGGAATAATGCTGGTTTTCCTGTAACAGCACCATAAAAACCTGTTCAATCACTTCACAAGCCATTTCTGACAGGACATTCCCCAAAGCATTTGCCTGACTTTCCTTACTGCCCTGTAATAGCTGCGCTCGAATATGCGCAAATCTCGCGTATGTATCCGCATGAATATTTAAAAAAACGGCGGTGTTCATTCTAATTACCCTAATTCTTAGATTGCATAAAATAAGGGCTTGTTCAACAAGCCCTTATTTTTCCATCAAACTGTTTTATATCATTTTTGGCTTTCTACACGCCGAATTTACCATATTCTATTCCGCATCGACATGCATAAATGCCAAAAAATGGTTGACGCAATCAGCCGCAGCGTCTGTATCCACCTGATTTCCCATCTTTTCCAAACGTTTATAGCTCAGATGCGCCGTCATATTGATCACCCCATTCAGGGTTTTATCAACCACGGTATTAAAGTTCAGGCACTTTTTCGGTTCACGAATCAGGTTGGTCACGCCCAAATCCACAATTTGAACCAGAGTCTGAAATACATCCACCATGTCACTGATTTCATTATTCTTCAGTTTTGTCACCAAAGCATGGGCCTGTTGTACCAGATGTCGATCAATCGGATAAGACACATAGACCTGTTCATCATGGTACTTAATCATATTGGAAAAATAGTTGGCAAAGGGACAGAGGCGTTCATTGCCAAACAATGCAATTGACCACGGCATATATTTGCGCACCGCACCAATAATCTGCTGAATGACTTTTTCTGATTCTGCCGTATATTTTTGTGTGAGCTGTGTAGGTTGGCGATTCTGAATCAGCAAAACTGAAAAGACCTGCTCAACAATGTCGCAGGCGATTTCTGAAAGGACCTCCCCCAACACCCGCGACTGGCTTTCATGTGTTCCAGCATTCAGTTGCTGGCGGATTGTTTCAAATTGTCCGTGTGTTGCTTCATTAATTTTCAATAAAATTGAATAACTCATCTGAACCATCCTTTTAGTTTTAGCATTCTTATATTGTTATTTTATGCATCTACATCTTTAATTATGTGATCCAATACACATAAATCTAACTTTTTTCCACTAAAAAACCAACGCATTTCGTCGGCTTTTTTAGTGGAAAATTTTGATGGATTGCTAGTCAATAAAACTGCTACCTAATCATTATCTATCTCATCATAATCATCATGGATAGGATGTGACCCATATCTTCCATGTTCTCGAAAATTATGAGCATAATCCTTTGTAGCATCAAACATATCTCTACCTGATTCATAAGAGCTGTTAACTTGGCTGGAATTCATTTTTGCCTTATTTTTTAATTTATTAGAAGTTTTTTTCTTCTTTTTTCTTCTTGAAATTCCCACTAATTGAGCTAAATTGGGAGTTTTTTTACTACACTTAAGAACTTGGATTTCAAATTTTTCTTTTTTTTTGTTATTTAACCCATGAGAAGTTCTAATATGTTCCTTAATTTCTTCTTCAAGAAACTGCTCTTTACAAAAAGAACAATAACTCATTTTATTTTTTACAACTTTTTCTTTTACAACTTCATTTGTGACGACTTTACTACTCAATACTTTATATTTAGCACTAGGACTTATTTCTTCTACTACTGTACCAGTGCCATAGCACTTAAAACAATTTTCATTCTCTCCAGCACATGAACATTCATAGCTTCTCATTTCCACTCCCCTTTGCGATGACAAACTAAATTTATTGAAATTACGTTATAATACACCCAATTTTTTATTCAATTTTAATCTTCTGTACTATGACTGACGCTCAATCTGCTCAAAATATTGCAACCACTTACGATCCAACCGAGATCGAAAAGAAATGGTATCAAATCTGGGAACAACAGGGTTACTTCAAACCATCAGGTCAGGGTGAATCATTCTGTATCATGATTCCACCGCCAAACGTGACAGGTAGTCTGCACATGGGGCATGGTTTCAACAATGCCATCATGGATGCCCTAACCCGCTACAACCGTATGATGGGTAAAAACACCTTATGGCAACCAGGAACTGACCATGCGGGGATTGCAACGCAGATGGTGGTTGAGCGTCAACTCGGTTTACAAGGTGTGACCCGTCATGACTTGGGTCGTGACAAGTTCATCGACAAAGTTTGGGAATGGAAAGAACAATCTGGCGGCACCATTACCAAGCAAATCCGCCGTTTAGGTTCATCTGTGGACTGGTCTCGTGAACGCTTCACCATGGATGAGGGCTTGTCCAATGCAGTGAAAGAAGTGTTTGTTCGTTTGCACGAAGATGGCTTGATCTATCGTGGCAAGCGTTTGGTGAACTGGGATCCAAAACTGCAAACTGCCCTTTCTGACCTTGAAGTTGAAAGCAAGGAAGAAAAAGGCTCATTGTGGCACTTTAAGTATTTCTTTGAAGATAAATCACTAAAAACCAAAGATGGTAATGACTATCTTGTGGTGGCAACCACACGTCCAGAAACTTTATTAGGCGATACAGCAGTTGCAGTCCATCCTGAAGATGAACGTTATGCCCACTTGATTGGTAAAAACATTATTCTCCCAATTACAGGTCGTTTAGTGCCTGTTGTGGCCGATGAATATGTCGAAAAAGATTTCGGTACGGGCTGTGTAAAAATCACTCCAGCGCATGACTTCAATGACTATGAAGTAGGTAAACGCTGTAACTTAGCCATTATTAATATCTTTAATAAAAATGCAGAAGTGTTGGCTGAGTTTGAATATATCGCCAAAGCGGGTGAGCAAATTTCACAACTGTTACCTGCTCCTGCGGACTATATCGGCTTAGAGCGTTTTGCTGCCCGTAAAAAACTGGTTGAACAAGCGGAAGCTGAGGGCTGGCTGGACAAGATTGATCCGTATGACCTGAAAGCTCCGCGCGGTGACCGTTCAGGTGTGATCGTTGAGCCATTATTAACAGATCAATGGTATGTGAAGATTGCGCCACTTGCTGAACCTGCGATTGAAGCAGTTCAGGACGGTCGTATCAAGTTTGTTCCAGAGCAATACACCAATATGTATATGTCTTGGATGCGTGACATTCAGGACTGGTGTATTTCGCGTCAACTGTGGTGGGGTCATCGTATTCCTGCCTGGTATGATGCCGAGGGCAATGTGTATGTGGGACGCAACGAAGAAGAAGTTCGTGCCAAAAACAACATCGCTGCTGACATTGAATTAAATCAGGATGAAGATGTACTGGATACATGGTTCTCCTCTGCGCTTTGGACATTCTCAACTTTAGGCTGGACTGGCGACGCACAGAAAGATGCAGCCAATGATTTCCTTAAAACGTTCCACCCGACTGATGTGTTGGTGACAGGTTTTGACATCATCTTCTTCTGGGTTGCGCGTATGATCATGATGACCATGCACTTTATGAAGAATGAAGATGGTTCATCGCAAGTACCATTCAAGACGGTTTACGTTCACGGTTTGGTACGTGATGGTGAAGGTCAGAAGATGTCCAAGTCTAAGGGCAACGTACTTGATCCGTTAGATTTAATTGATGGTATTGATCTTGAAAGTCTGGTTGCCAAACGTACTACAGGTTTAATGAACCCAAAAGATGCGGCGAAGATTGAGAAATCAACCCGTAAAGAATTTCCAGACGGCATCAATGCCTATGGTACGGATGCGGTTCGTTTTACGTTCTGTGCACTTGCCAATACAGGTCGTGACATCAAGTTCGATCTCAAACGTGTTGAAGGCTACCGTAACTTCTGTAACAAGATTTGGAATGCAACACGTTTTGTATTGATGAATGTTGAGGGACAAACCGTTGGGCAGGAAGCACGTCCTGATCTATGGGAACTTCCTGAACAATGGATCATCAGCCGTTTACAAAAAGCAGAAGCTGCGGTTCATCAAGCATTTGCCACCTACCGTTTAGACCTTGCTGCGCAAGCAATCTATGATTTTATCTGGAATGAATACTGCGACTGGTATGTCGAGCTGACCAAGCCTGTGCTTAATGATGCCAATGTGTCAGAAGAACGTAAGGCAGAAGTTCGCCGTGTGTTGCTTGCAGTAATGGAAGCTTCTTTACGTTTGGCACATCCACTCATGCCAT
Source organism: Acinetobacter thutiue (assembly GCF_030385805.1). Classification (NCBI taxonomy): domain Bacteria; kingdom Pseudomonadati; phylum Pseudomonadota; class Gammaproteobacteria; order Moraxellales; family Moraxellaceae; genus Acinetobacter; species Acinetobacter thutiue. Next base: position 42,975 of record NZ_JAUDZE010000013.1, on the reverse strand, counting down.
ATTTGACTGAAGAAATCTGGCAAACCCTTGCACCAATGTTGGGCAAAGGTGGCGCAACCATTATGACCGCGCAATACCCTGTGCCTGATCAAGCGAAAATCAATGATCAAGCAGAAGCAGATATGCAGTGGTTACAAGGCTTGATTGGTGCAGTACGTAATATTCGTGGTGAAATGGGCTTGGGTAATGCGCGTTTGTTACCTGTATTGCTGCAAAACATTTCTGATGCTGAAAAAACGCAAATCACTCGTATTGAAGCGTTATTTAAGGCATTGGCGAAAGTTGAAAGCCTGACTTTCCTAGCGCAAGGTGAAGAACCACCATTGTCTTCTTCAAGTGTTGTGGGTCATGCATCGGTATTTGTACCAATGAAAGGCTTGATTGATCCTAAAGCTGAGTTGGGCCGTTTGCAGAAAGACCTAGATAAGGTTCAAAAGCAACATGATCAAATTGCCAATAAACTCGCCAATGAGGGCTTTGTTGCGAAAGCACCAGCAGCCGTTGTTGAGGGTGAAAAGGTTAAATTGGCTGAGTTTGCTGATCAGCTAGCGAAGATTAAAGCAAGTATGGAGCAGATTGCTGCGCTTTGATTTATTATTTTTAATATTTAAAAAGTCATCTTAGGGTGGCTTTTTCTTCAATTTAAAAATATAATTATTAAAAATTAAATAGATACTAAACAATGAAAATTTCAAATATACATATTGAAAACTTTCGAGGTCTTAAAGAAATTGATTTGACACCATCACAAATGAATTGCGTGATAGGTGAAAATAATGCTGGAAAATCAACTGCTCTTTTGGCTATTAATTTATTTCTAAAAGGTACAAAAATTTCAGAATCTGACTACTATGATAAATCTAAGGAAATTTTTATTGATATAACTTTTAGTAATGTAAATGAAAATGACTTAAATAAAATATCAGATGAAGAAAATAGATCAAGAATTCAAAATATTATTGAAAATAATACAATCAAATTTCGCAGAAAATATAAACTAGATTTCACAAGTGACTTACTTTGCTACAAAAAAGTTCCTATCAATATAATTTATAAAACTGATTGGATAGCTAATGAACTTAAAGGTAAAAAAGCACCTGAAATTAAAAACTTTTTGAGAGAAACATATCAATTCACACAAGATATGATTAGCTCGGTTTCCTCGCAAACCGTCGCAAAAGAAAAGATCGAAGAGCTAATTGGTAATCTCCCTAATGATAACTTCGTTTATGACTGGGAAAGTTTGCCAACTGGATTCAGCAACACAGTTACACCAATGTTTCCTGAGCCTATTTATATTCCAGCTGTAAAAGATTTTACTGATGAAACAAAGACTAAAGAAAGTACAAGTTTTGGTAAGTTAATAAAAATTCTTTTCACACAAATTGAAAAATCCCCTGAATTTTTAGAAATAAAAAACTCTTTTGATAAGCTCAACAAAATGCTAAACCGCCAGCTTATCAAAGATGCTGATGGCACTGAAAATATTCTTGACGAACGATTACCTAGCCTTAAATCATTAGAAACTGAAATAGAAAGGGTTTTTCAAGAAAGCTTTTCACAAATTAAATTAGAGCTAAGAATTCCTAACCCAGAAGTAAAACAAATTTTTAATAGCACTCAAATTTTAATAGATGATGGTATAAAAACAACTATTGATTATAAAGGTGATGGTGTTAAACGTACTCTAGTTTTTTCTATACTTAGAACTTACGTTGAAAAGCTTAATTCTGATAACCAAAATACAGATTACATTTTTCTTTTTGAAGAGCCTGAGCTGTACCTCCATCCCAATGGTCAAAGAATCCTCTATAACGTTCTTGAAAAATTATCTTCAAAAGATCAAGTCTTTGTCACAACACATTCTCCAAACTTTTTCTCTGCTACAGCTAAAGAAACTTGTTTTATTAAAATATATAAGGACTTTTCCTCATTACCTCCATGCTCAAAATCCAAAGAAATTAACTTTGTGCAAAATAGTTCCTACAAAGATGCTTTCCAAATTATTTGTTATGAAAACAGTACACCAGCATTTTTCTCAAAAAAAGTTCTATTGGTGGAAGGTGATTCTGACTTAATTTTCTTAAAAGGCTTATCAAAATTTATTAATGACTCTTATTGCTTTGAAAAGACAAATATTCCAATTGTCAGAATAAATGGAAAAATGAACACAAAAAGATTTTATGAGTTTTATAAACATTTTGACATTGAGGTATTCACTCTCCTAGATTTAGATATCCTAATTGATGGGTTTGATAAACTTGAGTTAGGTACTGAATCTCCAGAATTACAAATTTTAAGAAATAATTTATTAACAAAGCTTGATCATATATGTGAACAGCAAGATATTAGCTGCAAGATCAAGGGTTCTATGATTTCCGAACAATGTAAAAAACGCTCTTGGCAAGAAAAATATATTCGATTAAAAGAATTAGCTCAAAAAGTCAAAAATCAAGATACGGTTTCAGAAGAAGACTTACAAGAGATTGATGATCTCTTTGAATTTGAAACTAATAATAAGCGTAGAGAAACATTGAAATTGCCTGAAACATTATATTTAGATGAAAAAATTCAGTTAATCAATCGATTATATGACTTAGGTTTTTTCGTATTGAATTTAGGGGCTATTGAAGCCTACTATCCAGCTCAAACTTCAGGCGAAGATAAACCATCAAAAGCTCTTAATGCATTACAAATTATAGAAAGAGAAAATATTAGTTATCTACCAAAAATCACATATCAAGAAACTGAGCAATGTGAGCTTAGTTTGATTATGAATAAAATTTTTTCATAATCTCATCTCCCCTTTGTGAATTAACCTATAGCAGTAAGATATCTATCAAGATGTGTAGATACCTATGCCTTGGAGGAGAGTTTTAGAAATCGAAGTCCCAATATCCCAACAAAATCCCTCTCCCAATCACCTTTTTCATATGCTTTAAATGCTCTTTTTCCCACTTCATCTGCTGCTTTAACTCCTCACAATCGGCATCTTATGCTTGCTAGACTCCCTATACAAAATGTACAATTAAAATGTACATCTAAATAGGACAAATAATATGAACAACATTCCATTTAGCCAAGTCCGAGCCAATCTTGCACAACTGATACAACAAAGCAAACAAGGGCAACCGATTTTTATTTCACAACGAGGGCAAACCTCTGCGGTGCTATTATCTTTCAATGACTATCAAAAATTAGGCAATCAACCACAAACTCTTATGCAGGCATGGTCAGCATGGCATCAACAACATATACAAGATTTGCAAAATGAGACTGATGATTTTCAGCCTGAACGCTCACAAGAACAGGGGCGAGATTTTTCATGGTAAATCCTACCCTCTCTCATATTAGCTACCTTTTAGATACCAACATCATTTCTGAATTAATCAAGCCACAACCCAATCAGCATGTCATTTCGCAATTTCAACTGTATCAACATGAAATTGCGATTCCGAGCTTAGTTTGGCATGAACTGCGTTTTGGTTGGCTTAAAATGCCTCAAGGCCAACGTAAAGAAATGATTGGTTCTTTTTTACATGACATTGTCAGTCTGATTCCCATTCTTTCTTATCATGAATCTGCTGCCAAAATTCATGCTGAAATTCGCTTAGAAGCACAACAAAATGGGCTTAATATTCCCTTTGCAGATGGACAGATTGCAGCAATTGCCATGGCTCAAGGCTTACCTTTGGTCACTCGTAATAGCAAAGACTTTCAAAATATTTCAGGTTTAAGGTTGGTCAATTGGTTTATATAACCCGCATTTTTCCAAGCCTCAACATTCTCCATCACATTAGGCTTCAGCTTAATCAAACGCGCAACAACATCAGTCATTCTATTTCCCCTCTATAAAACTGTGCTCTTTTTAAGCAAATCGCACCACTTTTCACCAAGATTACAATTTAAATTCTAAATTGGTGCATTTTTTGCATTATAAAATTCATCAAATTGGGTTGTTCCACGACAACTTGAGTTTTTAGATTTACTAAATCTATTTTGGTGCAAAAAACGAATCAAATATTTGCATCAAAACCAAATTTAGCACTTTTTTTGAGCACCACTATGCAAAACGTAGATCTATTTTTCTTACTGCTCGGTGCAGTACTGGTATTGGCAATGCATGCTGGCTTTGCATTTTTGGAACTGGGCACAGTACGCCATAAAAACCAGGTCAATGCGCTCAGCAAAATCTTAACTGATTTTGCCATTTCAGCAATTGCCTATTTCTTTGTGGGCTACTGGATTGCATACGGACAGAACTTTTTCCATGCAGGCACTACCTTGGCTGCCGATCATGGCTACAACCTGATGCGCTGTTTCTTCCTGCTCACCTTTGCTGCCGCCATTCCAGCAATTATCTCTGGTGGTATTGCTGAACGTGCCAAAATGCGCTCCCAAGCCATTGCCACGCTGATTCTGGTTGCACTGATCTATCCATTCTTTGAGGGCATGATCTGGAATGGCAATTATGGCTTGCAGGGTTGGCTGGAAAAAACCTTTGGTGCTGGGTTCCATGACTTTGCAGGTTCAGTGGTTGTGCATGCCATGGGGGGATGGATTGCATTGGCGGCGGTAATCCTGCTGGGTGCTCGAAATGGTCGCTATAAGAATGATGGTCGTGTCAGTGCGCATCCACCATCATCCATTCCATTCCTTGCCTTAGGCTCATGGATTTTGATTGTGGGCTGGTTTGGCTTTAACGTGATGAGTGCGCAACGTGTGGAGGCCATCTCTGGCTTGGTGGCGATCAACTCACTGATGGCAATGGTTGGCGGTACATTGGCTGCAAACTTTATGGGTAAAAATGACCCTGGTTTCCTACACAATGGTCCATTGGCAGGTTTAGTCGCAATCTGTGCGGGTTCCGATATTGTGCATCCTATTGGTGCATTATTGATTGGCGGCGTTGCGGGTGCCCTGTTTGTTTACCTGTTCACTTATACACAAAACAAGCTCAAGGTGGATGATGTACTGGGTGTGTGGCCTTTACATGGTGTCTGTGGTGCAGTGGGTGGTATCGCTGCGGGTATCTTTGGTCAGCAGGCTTTAGGTGGTTTGGGTGGCGTGTCCATCATTTCCCAAATCATTGGTACAGGCTTAGGTATTGTCATTGCGCTGATTGGTGGTTTTGTCGTGTATGGCATCTTAAAGGCGACTTTGGGTATCCGTCTTTCTCAGGAAGATGAATATCGCGGTGCAGACCTTTCCATTCACAAAATTTCGGCAAACTCTGAAGAATCCATGTTCTGATGTGGTTTAATGATTAGAAACAAGTATTCCTAAAATTTCCCTTGTATGTGCAGACCTCACTACAAGGGAATGATGTTAACTATAAAAAATATATTTAAACCTGAATTCAACTTAATTTTAAATCTTTCCCAACAATCCATTCACACTGTTTGATCACCTGTCTCTATAGAATATTGACACGCCAAACCTTGCGGACTATGCTTTGTGTGCTGACCCTCATGGTCAGACGGTTTTAGCAGACCGTTCATACAGCGCATCAGAGTTTATTCATCTGAGTATTCTTTGCATGTGTAAAAAACCACTCGTCCCCCTTTGCGGTAGAACGGACGGGGGACGCGTTCGCGCGTGCTGGTTCTGTATGTCCAGTCTGCTAACCCTCTTTCGTTCTGCCACCATAATCAGACAATGGTTTGGTAGAACTTCTATTTTAACAGGGGTTTACTATGCGCACCATTTCTTTTTCATCGGCAATCATTGCCAAAGCCTTTATTCCCATACATTCCAGCAGACTTTTGATGCTGTTTGATCATCTATAGGTTTTACAAACTTTAGATCAGACCGACTAAAAAAATCATATCGACAATAAAGCATCTGAGATGAGCCAAGGCACAGTCGTCTATGGCGGAGTCATGCCTATTTTTTGCTGTTCCTAAAAAGGCGGTGGCATTCTGATCTCATGCATATACAACAAAAAAACTTATGTTTAGTGGTGTGTTTATGCCAAATTTAGAAATTTCCTCAAGGGCACTATCAGTGCTTGATTACTCAAGAAATCTTTTTAACTTGTATGGATTTCAGCAGGTGGGTGTGGATCGGATTATTAGTGAAACCAATATAGCGAAGGCAACATTTTATCGTTATTTTCAGTCCAAAGAAAAACTTATAGAGCTGTGCCTTATTTTTCAAAAAGATACGCTAAAAGAAAAAATCAGGAGAATCAGGGCCTGTTGCCATCATTCAAATGTGCTTGACCAATTGAGGAAAATTTATCTGCTCCATGTCGATTTAAATGGCCCGTATCATTTGTTGTTTAAGGCTATTTTTGAGCTTGAAAAGTTATATCCCAAGGCCTATCGAATCGCTGTCGGATATAGAAAATGGTTAATCAGACAAATTCGGTCTTTACTGTTAAAGATGAAAAATACTGTGACGGTTGAGGATGCAACGATATTTTTATTTATTGTTGATGGTTCTGTTCTTGAGCTTTTAAGAATGAATTGGGCGGAAAGACAAGATAGCCTGCTGGATTATTTCCTGCGAATGATTTGATTCTGGCGCATACAAAGAATGAATCAGCCTGAGTTCGACTTAAATATTGGTCTAACTTTTTGAAAAAATATCTTGGTGGAGTCTTGCCAAGTTCTCATTCAATTTCAGAATCAGCTACTACTTCTTGCACTGCACCAAAGCTTTAAACGCTTTGGTGTGCCCAGTCTAGCCCCCTTTGCGAAACGTTGTTTCTCATTCGGCATGAGGAGCGAAGCTCTGCAAGGGCAACCATCTTGCACAGCTATCGCGGATGACTTTTTCGGGCATTATATTTCATCAAGGATTTTATATCGAACTCAGGTTATTTATTTTTATTTCAAATATACATTTTAAATATATTAGCTCGCCCCACATTTATTTTATAAATTTGTATTACCTTATAATACAAACAACAATTTTATTATAATAATAAAAATTATCATTCAAATAAATTTAATTTCTGTTTAAGGTTCAGTTAATTTCATATTAAGTTCCATCATTTTAAATCTCAGTCAAATCTGCGCCAGTATCATTTATTCATTATGTTAATGAAATCCCCTTTTCTCTTATGGAACAGTTGCCTACTCATTCTCGGTGGGTTGGTATTGATTTTTGTATTTCCAGTCGCTGGACAGATTGATTTATATCTCATTCAACCATGGGTCAACAGTGCAGGTCAGTTCGCATCAAAGGGTGACTGGTACTTAGCGACCCTGAATCATACCTATGTGAAGAAAATCCTCACATTGGTCTACATCAGCTTTTTTGTGCTCTGGTGTGCCTCATTCAAGGTGGAGAAACTCAAGGTCAACCGTTGGCAATATGGCTATATGTTCTGGGTCAGTATGCTGTGTACCTGTACGATTGGTTTAATAAAAGCCCATTCAGCCCATGCCTGCCCTTGGGCTATGACCCACCAAACTACTACGGGTTTTATCTGGGATTTCTCCGCAACTGCGGGGCATTGTTTTCCAGGAGGTCATGCCAGTACAGGCTTTGCCTTGGTCACGGGTTATTTCTGCTACCGTTTGCGTGAAAGAAACCGTGCATGGTTTTATTTATTTGCAGGTTTAACACTGGGTTTTGCGATGGGTTGGGCACAGATGATGCGGGGCGCACACTTCCTCAGCCATAATCTCTGGACAGGCTGGATTTGCCTGACCATTAACTTTGTTCTCTATGCGGTCACTGAAAAATACCACGTATCGCTCCCCGACCGTAATTCCGTACCGCAAGCGCAGCTTGATGTGGTAAAGTGAACACCTACTACAAGTAAGTGTTTATAAACATCAGGATGTTTTTTGCTGGCCTATGTCTGACTTTCAAACTTTTTTAGAATCGTCTTTAACCACACAACAGAATTCGATTGAGGCCTACCAACTCAACATCGGCAAGGTCTGGCTTAAAAAGGCTTCCGAGCGTCATGGTTTATGGCTCTACACCCCACTGAAATGGCTGGCAAAAATATTCAACCTCGGTGCAATCATGCCCGTTCCCAACCGAGGGGGGTCAATCGCAATTCAGTGTGAATTCAAGCGTATTCAGCAACTCAGGGAATTAGGGGTTTCCACGCCAAATGTGTTGGCAGTTTCGGAAAAAGGCATTTTATTACAGGACATTGGAATACAGCATCAAAGCCAGATTCAGCAACTGGATCAGGCGCTTGCCCGCCGCAAGGAAAATCCTGATGCACAATTTCTACTATTTACCCAGGCAATTCAGTCCATTCAAAGCATACATCAGAAAGGTGGATATTTAAGTGAAGCCTTTGCACGTAATATTCTAGTCGATGAGCAGAATCAGTTTAGCTTTATTGACTTTGAAACTGATCCACGTGATGTACTCAGCCTGCATGACTGCTTTGTACGTGACTGGTTGCTGTTTATTTTCTCAACGGCCTATCATTTTGAATTTGAACAATTAAATGATGCCAGCCTCATCCTGTACAAAGCCCTGCTGGCTGAGCCGCAAGTCTATAAGGACATTGCCAAGGTTGGAAAACGCCTGAGCTGGGTACTTAATTTCAATGTAAGCAAGGTCGGTAATGATGGAAAACGTATTCAGAAATGTGTGCTGTTTCTGCGCGACCTCAAAGAACACGCTGAAAAGGCATCAGCATAGTTTTCTCTATGCATGATGCTCCAGTTTTTTAGGAAGTTTTACCAGCACCGATAAACCGCCTAAATCAATACTTCTTGATAAAGTGAGTGTGCCACCCAAACGCTGCGTGGCCTTATCCACAATTGAAAGTCCAAGGCCACTACCCACTTCCAGATGATGATGCACACGGTAAAAACGTTTTAGCACCTTGTCGTATTGGTCTGGATCAATGCCCTGCCCGCTGTCATCAATCTGCACATAGGCAAAGCCATCGGTATCATCATATACAGAGATATTGATGATGCCCTGATTCGGGGTGTACTTGATCGCATTGTCAATCAGGTTAAAGATAATCGAGTGAACGGTTGGCTCAAGGCTCTGCATTTCGATCAGGTCATTACGTTCAAAGCCCAGATCAATTTCCTTTTGCATGGCGAGATTAACCAGTTGCTCCACACAGTTCAGTGCCACATCATTCAGGCAAAACCTGGTATTGGGTTCAATCAGGCTTAATCCAACATCCTGTTTTGCCAAGGCCAGCAACTGTGTTACCAAGTGCTGAATACGCGCTAGTCCCTTGCTGAGGTTTTGCAAAGCCTCATGTTCAGGAAACTGGCTAATCAGAATCTTGGTTTGCAGGTTCAAGGCGGTGACAGGCGTTCTGAGTTCATGTGCCGCATCGGCAATAAACTGTTTCTGTTCGGTCTGTGCGTGCTGGATACGTTCAAATAAACGGTTCATTTCCTCAATGGTTGGAATCAGTTCCTGCGGATATTCCTCACTATCAATCGGTGCCAGTCCCTCAGAGCCACGCTGGGTCAGCTCAGCTTTAAAATCTTCCAACGGTTTTAGGCTTAAACTGATAATAAAGGCCAGTACGATGATCGCAAACGGCAGCAACAGCACATAGGGAATAAACATGCTGCCTGCCAGTTCCCATGCAAAGCTTTGACGTACCTTTTCCTGCTGGCTAATCTGTATCTGATAGTCTTTTAAGGGAATGACATAGACCCGCCATGTACCCTGTGCGGTTTGTTGGCTATAGAAACCCGCCTGTTTTACAGGTTCCACCAGTAAATGCAGGCTATTCAGCAAATGGCTCTGGTCCTTATACAGCCAGATATCCACCAGCAGGTCCTCTTCGTGGTAACTGCGGTGAATTTCAGCATGACTGTCCACTTTGGAAAATGGCTGTTCAGCGGTACGCTCTGCCAGATACTGCATTTGCGTATCCAGAATTTCATTGACCTCATGCAGTGCAATTTTATAGGCGACAAAGACCAGCATACATCCCAGCAGTACACTAAAGACCGAGGTCCCTAAAATCAGTCGTTTTTTTAGGGAATAATGTTTTGCGCTCTGTCGCATCAATTATTCTTGTCCTAATCGGTAGCCCAGACCACGTATGGTGCGGATAAAGTTTTTCCCCAGCTTGGCACGCAGGTGATGGACATAGACCTCAATAGTATTGCTAGTGACCTCACTATCAAAGTCATACAGCTTGTCTTCAAGGTTGGCCTTGGAGAAGATTTTATTGGGATGCGTAACCATTGGAATCAGGATGGCCCATTCACGGTTGGACAGCTCAAGGTGCTGTCCCTTGAATGTCGCCAAATGCTGTTCCACGTCCAGCGTCAGGTCGCCACTTTTCAGCAAATGCGACTGATTTTTAAGCTGGGCTGTCTCAGCATTTCCACGACGCAATAGCGCATTGATGCGGGCAAGCAACTCATCAAACTCATAAGGCTTGACCAGATAATCATCCGCGCCCTGATTCAGGCCATCGACCCGATTCTGCAACTGGTCCCGTGCCGAAATAATCAGCACAGGAATTGAGGTACGCTGGCGAATCTGTCTGAGAATCTGCATGCCATCCATCAGCGGCAGGCCTAAATCCAGCAGGACCAGATCAAAAGACTGTTTGGTCAGTAATGCCAAGCCATCGACCCCATTATTGACCCCCTCCACTTCAAACTGATGATAGCGCAGCAGCGTCATTGTTGACTCTGCAATCATAAAATCATCTTCGATCATCAAGATTTTGGTCATGACTTCATCACACCTTATGGATTAGGGACATGCTGCCAGCATATCGTTATTCGGGTCGATCACTTTGCTTTTCACATCAAGCAGGCTCAGCATGGTCGGGAACAGGTTATCCTGACTCAACTCCTGCCTGCCCTGCTGTGCCAAACATTTGACCTGTTGTTTTGCCTGATGTTGCCAGACAGTGGAGAACCACATCAACATCGGGATATGGGTCTGTTGCGTTGGTGCAATCGCATAAGGCGCACCATGCAAATACATACCGCTTTCACCTGTGGACTCTCCATGATCAGATAAATACCACAAAGCGGTTTGATATTTCGTTGTATTTTTTAATGTTTCAATCAGGGTGTCTAAAACATAATCGGTATAGAGCAAGGTATTGTCATAACTGTTCAGCAATGCATCTCTGCTACAGCCCTGAATGGCGTTGGTGTCACAGGTCGGCTTGAACACCTTGAATTGTGTAGGAACACGTTTATAGTAGGCTGGACCATGACTGCCCATTTGATGCAGCACAATCAGGCGTGGACGATTGTCATCCTGAGGAATTGTGGCTAAATAGGCCTTAAAGCTATCAATCAGAATATCGTCAAAACATTCCTTGTCCTTGCACCATTTCTGCTGGATTGGTTCAGGAATCTTGAATTGATTGACACGGTCACAGGTGCCTTTACAGCCTGAATTATTATCAATCCACGTCACCTGATAACCCGCCCGCTGGGCAATATCCAGTAATCCCTCACGATGGCTGGCCAGACGCTCCTCATATTGTTTACGGGGCATACCTGAAAACATACACGGAACCGAAACCGCAGTTGCTGTACCGCATGAACTAACCTGTGAAAAGTTTAAAATATCCTGCTGTGCCAGTCTTGGGTTGGTATTTTTACCATAACCATTTAAAGAGAAGTTTTCAGCACGTGCTGTCTCACCTACGACCAGAACCATCAGTTTCGGTAAAGAGGTAGCCTGTGCCTTTTGCATCACGGCATCTTCACCATACACGACTAGCGGTAAATTCTCTTTCGGCGCTTTCTTCTTATAATATGAAGCAAAGGAAGCAATCATATTCTGCGGCGAAATCATGCCTTTCAGGTCACGGTTAGTACGAAAAATAGATGCAAAATCAACATAGAAAACAAATAATAGCCCTAACACCATTGCCAAGGAGACAACTAAAGCGATTAGCTTATGCAATAGCTGACGAATGATGGGTTCAGGTTTGATTTTCATCATGAGAATCACAATAATCGGCAGTACTGTCATTCCCAAAGTCCATGTCACCAAATGCCATGACCAGGTATCACGCGCTTCCGCAATATCAGTCTGCATCAAGTTCTGGATTTGGTCAGATGTAATGAGTACACCCAAGGTATTCACTGCATAAGCGGCAAAACCGCCAATAAACACCAATGCAATCGCCAAAGGTTTTGCTGTCCATTTCCAGTTAAAAAGCTGGAAAATAAAGTTATAGGTGGCAACCACAATAATGATTGAAGCGACAACAAATAATCCTGCCTTTACACCATTATATGGTGTCAGCGTGTGTATTTTTTCAAAAAAGGCAATATTTAAAAATACACCTAACCAAATTGCCAACAATAGATTAAATGCAATTAAAGAAATGGGTTTTATCTTTAAATTTTGAAAAAATGTCATCATTACAGTCTAAACATAAATATCCTGCTTCCTTTTTAATATAAAAATACAAACTTAAAAATGACTTAAATAGAAAAAGACGATCAAGTGATCGTCTTTTTGTTAAAATAATAATGATATTAATTCTTAGAACTTAAATTCCAGACCTAAACCAGCAACAGGTTGTTTATCCTTTTTACTGGCCTGTTCAAGCGTTAGGTAACCTGCATAACCATAAGTTTTCACCTGCTTGTTAAATGCATAGTCCACGCCACCAATGATCTGTTTGGCTTCAAAGTCTTCAACACCTGCTGGTTTAAAGCTGGTGGTGTTCTGGCTATATTGACCTTTTACTGTCCAGTTTTTTGCCTGTGGAATGGTATATTCTGCCCCCACCAACCAACCTTTTGCATCATCAATTGTATCGGCTCCCGCTGTGTTTCCAGCCGCTTTTTCAACTTCTGAAGTCTGGAACAACGCTTTAAGTGCCAAACCATTCACTGGGTTGATACGGCCAATCACACGTAAAGTATTGGCTGCTGCTGTTACAGTTGGTGCAGTCGTTGTAGTACCAGAAGTAGGAATTGCTTTATCAGAGGCATTTAAGAAACCTCTTCCCAAGAATGGGCTTGGAATGGCTTTATCATAAGCAACACCAGCAACCAATAACGGACTTTCAAAGCTTGCTGACGCTGACCATGCATCACCTAAACCACGGCCTGCTGTTTTAACAACACCTGATTTACTGGTATCAATTCCTGTTGCTTCGCCTGTTGCCAATAGGCCACTTACTTTAATGGCTCCGTCCAGTACAGGAACTTTTACTGCTGGTGATTCATACACAACGACGTTGCTAACACGTGTTTCACCACCAAAGATTCCACCAATGTCGGCCTTGTTGGCAACATAGTTGTTAAAAGTATCAACGACACTAGAAAGTTGCTTCAATGGCGTATCATGTACACCAATTTTCACTGTACCCAACTGGGCATCTTTCAAACCGACAAAACGGTTACGCTGTGACCAGTCTGTGCTGTCACCATCTGCGCTGAAGCCCCATTCAATGGCATAAACGGCACTTAAACGGTCTGTAAGTTTTTCATCACCCTTAACACCAATAAATGAACTGTTAGAGCTGACTTCCCATACATCCCTATTGTCTGTATTGGCATTTTTTTCTGGTAAATAGTCAACACTGGCATCAATCTCACCGTAAATGGTTGGTGCTGCAAATGTTGTGGTTGCAAGTAAACTAAGCACTGCTGCTGTTACAATTTTGATTTTCATTGTGTACGTCCTAGCTAAATTTGTAACAAATCCTACACATTAACTTTATATGACAAAACGATTAAAATCTTATTAATTTATTCCATTTTCGACTAAAGTTTAATTTTTAGACACTTCCCCAGCATCGTTTAACTCACTTTTTCTTATCCTATCACCCAGATTATTATTTTAACTATCAATCAATTAAAAAAATAAATTTATTTTCCATTTCAACAAAAATACCTTTATTCATAAAACAACTATTTTTTATAAAACACTTCAATTTTCCATATAAAACATGGCTTCAGCACATAAAACCTATTTCAACCATAGGGCATTTTAGAAAAAAATTGTAATAAAATAGATAGGGTCTGTTGACATTTCACCTTGCGAGCTATTCAGCTCTCATTGCGACAGTGGACATTTTTTAGACGGTACAAGGCATGACTTATGAAATTTAGCTATTCTAAATGAATAAGGCATAACGCCGTAGCGGCAAAAAATGTCCCTGTCCCGTAGGGTTATGGCTAAAACTTCCCTAAACTGCGTTATGAAACTTGACAAGGGGTTCGCCATTGCCTACGTTTCATGCCTTGTTTATGTCGTTTTAGCCTATAACGCAAGGCATGGCTGAAATATCAACAGACCCTCATCACCTTGCATTATTTTTCCAAAGGAATATTGGCCATAAACACAAAATGGCAACCCCACAAATCATGGCCAAATAACGGTAATATCCGAGTACATCCCCTACGATTCCACTGATCAGATACAGCAAACCACTCACTGTCGCCATGACTGACACCTGAAAGGTAAAGTCTGTTCCAGCAAATTGCTTACGGCTATATTGCATAACCAAGGTCAACATCACCACCAACAGCATCGCGGAACAGGCGTCTTCAAATGCGTTCACGGCATATAGCCATAACGGTGCAACCTGAACCTGCTGGTCATATGCATACGCAACAACGGCATAAGCGACCAGACTCAGGATTTTCAACAGGGAAAATATGATCAGGCACTGTGCCCGAGAAAAATATTTCAGCAGCACACCTGCACAAGCCGCCCCGATCAGCGCAGCAATGGCACCAAACATGGTGATAAACACGCCAATTTGGGTGAAGCTCAATCCCATATCCACCATAAGCGGCTTTAATAACGGCCCTGCCAAACCATCGGCGACCTTGAAGCTGATCAAGACCATTAACCAGCTTTTAAGCACTTTGGATGAGCTAAAATAATTCAGGTAATTCCTGATGGCCTGTATGAATGAGGGAGCAACCTCTGGATCATCAACGCTTGGTCTTGAATGAAGCGGTTCCCTATAAAATAAAACAGGTAAGGTGTTCAGGAAAACCAGTACCGCCAACACAAGAAATGTTGCCTGCCAATGTAGCCAGTCCAGACACCAGAGCACCGCTCCACCACCGACAATGAAACCCAGACGGGAACCGATCACCTGAAAGGTATTGCCCCAATGTTGCTGATCACTTTTAAGCAGGTTCACAGCAAGACCATCTGTGGCAATATCCTGAGTTGCTCCAGTAAGATTGATCAGCAGCAATAGCACAAAAAAAATGATCAAATAACTGGGTTGGTCCAGAGACTGAATGGGAAAAAAAGACAAAATGACTAGAATGACCACGCTACATAATTGGGTGGGGACAATCCAGCTACGATAATGTCCCAGACGTGACAAGGCATAACGATCCACATAGGCCGCCCAAAAAATCTTGATTGACCACGGCAACATCAACAACCCAAAGCCGCCAATATGTGCTAGAGACACCCCCTGCGCCCTTAAAATCACGGGCAAGGCATGGGTCATAAAGCCAACGGGAAGTCCCTGCGCCCAATATAGGGAAAACAATAAAATGTAAATCTGTCGGAGATTAGGCACTTTGTTCAGTTTCCCTTGGCAAGCTATGGCGAAACCCAGAGTATCCAATCCTTTCAGTGTCATGGCAATAAAATCTTATTTTTTGCCAATGCAGGCACTGTCATGAGGATTTAAGATGATAGGAGTTGTTCTTGATCTATCTTCGCTTATGCCACAAGATTTTCCAGATTTACCGCCGCTAGTTCCGCAACGTGGCACAGCGTATAGTCGTGCATTGTGCAGAAAACTTTTCATTGGTCAGGGATGGAAAGTGGTTGGAGAGATTCCCAACCTCCCCAAAGCGGTGGCAATTATTTCACCACACACCTCAAATATTGATGGCTGGTATGGGTTTCTTGCAATTGGGGGTCTGGGTTTAAAGGTGACGGTGCTGGGTAAGGACACTTTATTTAAACCGCCTTTTGCGCCTTTTTTAAACTGGGCTGGCCTGATTCCAGTGCATCGGGACAGCGCGCATGGACTGACCGAACAGGTGGTAACGACTATCCAGAAATATGACAAAATCTGGGTGGGGATGGCACCAGAGGGCACCCGTAAAAAAGCAGAGAAAATGAAAAGTGGCTTTTATCATATTGCCCATGCCGCTGGCGTACCGATTGTGATGTTTTCTTTCGATTATGCCCATAAGACCATTTATAGTCTGGGCGCGTTCACCACAACAGGACACTACCAGCAAGACCTTGAAAAAATTATGAAATGCTATGAGGGTCATTTCTCACCCAAGAATCCACACTGGCTGGCTGAACCCTTACAAAAACTTGTGAAAAAAAACTAGAAAATTAAGGGCAAATCTGCTCTGATGTGCCCATCTTTTTGTACACTTTATCTGCATTTAATATGAAAATTGCTCGACTGTCTTGCCTGACTTTAATTAGCCTGGCTTTATTTGGTTGTGATCAGACTGCAAAAAAAACACCTCCCACAACAGCAATCAAGGCCCGTGAACCTGTGATTGCACTGGCTTTAGGTGGTGGTGGTGCCAAGGGCTTTGCTCATATTGGCGTGATCAAGGTATTGGAATCTCATGGGATTAAGGCCAAGATTGTGACAGGCACCAGTGCTGGCAGCTTTGTCGGTAGTATCTATGCCAGTGGTCAAACGCCTTACCAGATGCAAAACCTCGCCCTAAAGCTGCAAGAGTCTGATCTACGCGATTTAACCCTCAACAGTCAGGGCATTATTTTAGGTCAGAAACTACAGAACTATGTCAATACTCAGGTGGGCAATAAACCGATTGAAAAATTCCCAATCCGTTTTGCTGCGGTTGCAACCCGTTTAGACAATGGCAAAAAGGCTGAATTTATTAAGGGCAATGCAGGTCAGGCGGTACGCGCATCCTGTAGTATTCCGAACGTTTTTGTACCCACTGTAATTGGCAATACCAAATATGTCGATGGTGGCTTGGTCAGTCCAATTCCAGTCAAAACAGCGAAAGACATGGGTGCTGATATTGTGATTGCGGTGGATATTTCAGCGCGTCCAACGGGTGACAAACCATTGAGTATGTGGGGATTGCTCGACCAGACCATTAATATTATGGGACAGCAAAGTATCAATGAGGAACTGAATCAGGCAAACGTCGTGATTCAGCCTAAAGTTGGTCATCTTGGTGTGCTTGACCTGAAATCAAGTAATGAAGCGATTTTAGAGGGTGAAAGAGCGGCTCAGGGTAAAATCGTTGCCATTCAAAAAGCCATTACTGATTTTAAGAAGTCCCCTGCTGCATTACAGCCAGCGCCTCGGGCTAAATTCTAAAAAAATAATATTAAGGGGTGGTGTGCAGTTCAAAGATGCTTGCTCTATGAGTAAGCTTTCCAGCTCGCATTTCCCCCACATCCTAAAAAAACAATCTTTTTATATTCATAAAGATAATCATCTGCTAGAGTGGGGAAAGTGAATGTTTTTTCACCTCCACTCAGTTTAATGATGCGAGCAAATCTATGGAGTTTGTAGTTGAGCCTTGGCACTGGTTTGTATTAGGGATTTTACTGATTCTTTCAGAGTTGATTTTGCCTGCTTTTGCCGCATTATGGTTTGGCATAGCAGCAGTCATGGTGTGTATTTTACTGTGGCTTTTCCCAATGATGGGCTTTACCACCCAAGTGGTGACCTGGGGCATTTTATCTATTTTATGTACGATACTCTGGTTTAAGTTTATCAAGCCACTCTCGACTGATAAAACAAAGGCAGGATTACCACGGGAAGCCACGATTGGACAAGTGGGTATGGTCATCCGTACTGGGCTTGACCATGATCAGATCATTGTACGCTTTCCAATGCCTGTTTTAGGGTCAGATGAATGGAATTGCCGAACCACAACGGCTGTTCAGGTCGGTGACCGTGTTCGGGTCGTTGATATTCTAGGTAACGATCTAGTGGTCCAACCACATAGTAGTAATATTTCATAACAAAGAGGGTTTTGATATGTCTGCTGGAGCGATTATTGTTTTAGCTCTTTTGGCTTTTATTGGTATAACTATTTTTAAAGGGGTTCGTATTGTTCCCCAGGGTTATAAATGGATTGTACAACGTTTAGGTAAATACCATACCACGTTGAGTCCTGGCCTGAATTTTGTCATTCCGTATGTTGATGAAGTGGCTTATAAAATCACCACCAAGGATATTGTGCTGGACATTCCTTCACAGGAAGTGATTACACGCGACAATGCGGTTCTGGTGATGAATGCGGTTGCCTATATCAATCTCACCACACCTGAAAAAGCGGTGTATGGCATTGAAAACTATACATGGGCAATTCAAAACCTTGTTCAAACCTCACTACGTTCCATCGTGGGTGAAATGGACCTGGATGATGCGCTGTCTTCCCGTGACCATATCAAGGCCAAATTAAAAGCCGCGATTTCTGATGATATTTCCGATTGGGGAATCACGCTCAAAACCGTTGAGATTCAGGATATCCAGCCATCTCACACTATGCAGGCAGCAATGGAGGCACAGGCTGCGGCTGAGCGTCAACGTCGTGCGACTGTAACCAAGGCGGATGGTGAAAAACAGGCTGCTATTCTAGAGGCGGATGGTCGTCTGGAAGCCTCCCGTCGTGATGCCGAGGCACAGGTTGTTCTTGCAGAGTCTTCACAACGCGCCATTGAAATGGTCACCAGTGCTGTGGGAGATAAAGAAATTCCTGTTGCTTACCTATTGGGTGAACAATATGTGAAAGCCATGCAGGATTTATCTAAATCAAGTAATTCAAAAACTGTGGTATTGCCTGCTGATGTACTCAATGCAATCCGTGGGATTATGGGTAAGCATTAATTTTTAGTTATAAAAAATGCACTATCCCTAAAGATGGTGCGTTTTTTTATTGAGCAAATTCCATTTAACTTGTGTAGTTGATATTTATTGCTCAGCTAATTTCTTAATTTTACGATCAAAAATAAAAGGGCCAAAAGGTAGGATAGCAGCAATCAAACCCATGTTAAAAATACTCAGTGACCATTTCATACGGTGACAGACAACCAGCAAGACCGCTAAAAACAATAAGAACAGCACCCCATGTCCCATGCCAATATATTTGACAAAAATAGGATTATCCCCAATATATTTAATCGGCATCGCAACACCAAGCAATAACAGAAAACTGATTCCCTCAAGCGTACCCACAAAACGTAAAGTTTTAATATTCATTATGATGCTGTTCCTGTCATTAACTTTTTCGTGCCAATAAAAACTGTGCAATTGCCACCAGCTCTCTGGCGTCATCACCAAAATAGCCCAATGCTTCAAATGCTTGATCATGCAGGGTTTGCGCATAGACTTGGGCTTTTTCCAAACCCATTAAGGCTGGATAAGTCGATTTTTGTACCTGCTCATCCTTACCCGCAGTTTTACCCAATGTTTCAGTGCTGGCGGTAATATCCAGAATGTCATCCTGAACCTGAAAAGCCAAACCAATGCTTTGCCCAAACTGGCGCAACTTTGGAATCGCCTGATCCGTACCTGCAAAAATCGTCACTGCACCCATCATAATCGCGGCCTGAATCAAGGCACCTGTTTTATTACGGTGAATATTTTCCAGTTCAGCCTGATCGACCTGTTTGCCTTCAGCCTGTAAGTCGAGTACCTGACCACAGACCATTTTTGAACTGGCAGTGGCTAAAATCTGCATTTGCTTGAGTACAATCGCTGCCTCCGTGCCCTGCCCCTGTTCATCAAACAAACGGCTTCCCAGAATTTCAAATGCCATGGATTGCAAGATGTCCCCCGCCAACAAGGCAGTATCCTCACCAAATGCCACATGGCAGGTTGGCTGCCCACGACGCAGTAAATCATTGTCCATACAGGGTAAGTCATCATGTGCCAATGAGTAACAGTGGATCAACTCAACCGCAACGGCTGCACGGCGGGCGGCCGCAAAATAAGGGTTGGCTTGCAATGAGGCAGCCGCATAACACAATGCAGGACGAACACGCTTTCCACCCAGCATCACGGCATGATGCACAGCGGCCTTTAACGGTTCTGGAATGGAGAATGCAGCCAATGCTGTCAATAAATCCTGTTGAATACGTTGTTGAGCTTGTTGTAAAACATCCGCATTAACTTGAGAAATAGATGACACAATTGCCTCTGGAAGCTTGAATGATAAGAATAAAGACAGGACCTGTCAGAATGGCGACATCATACCATTATTTATCTCAGGAAATTGTGTTTGTATTTTTAACTTATTCAAAATAATAAAGCCTCCAAAAGGAGACTTTATCAAGAAATTTACTGGGATAATTTAGAACGTATCACCAGGTACACGCACCCAGCCTTCCATTAACACACGTGCGCTACGGCTCATAATGGCTTTTTTTACAGCCCATTTGCCATCAATCAACTCAGCTTGGGCGCCAACACGCAATGTCCCTGATGGATGACCAAAACGAACCGCTTCACGCTCACCACCGCCCGCTGCCAGATTCACCAACGTGCCTGGAATTGCTGCCGCCGTACCAATCGCAACTGCGGCTGTGCCCATCATGGCGTGGTGCAGCTTACCCATCGACAAGGCACGAACCAATAAATCAACATCAGCCGCCTCAACGGTTTTGCCACTTGAAGAAGTGTAGGTTTTCGGCTGAGAAACAAAGGCAATTTTAGGCGTATGCTGACGGGCAGCCGCTTCAGAAATATCCTTGATCAATCCCATCTGCACCGCACCATAGGCACGGATTTTTTCGAAACGTGCCAAAGCAGCATTATCACCGTTGATATGATCCTGCAATTCTGTACCCTGATAGCCAATATCTTCCGCATTCAGGAAAATAGTTGGAATACCCGCATTGATAAAGGTGGCCTGAAATATACCAATGTCAGGCACTTCAAGCTGATCCACCACATTGCCTGTAGGGAACATATCGCCGCCCTCTTCACCATCATCGGCAGGGTCTAAAAATTCAATTTGCACTTCCGCTGCGGGAAAAGTCACGCCATCTAGCTCAAAATCACCTGTTTCCTGTACCTGACCGTTGGTCACTGGCACATGTGCAATAATGGTTTTCTGAATATTCTTCTGCCAGATGCGTACCGTACAGATGCCATTTTCAGGAATACGCTCGGCATCCACCAGACCATTGGAAATGGCAAATGAACCCACTGCTGCGGTGAGGTTGCCACAGTTACCACTCCAGTCCACAAATGGCTGGTCAATGGAAACCTGTCCAAATAAATAATCGACATCGTGTTCTGGTTGTGAACTTTTTGCCAGAATCACGGTTTTGCTGGTGCTTGAAGTTGCACCACCCATACCATCAATTTGCTTGCCATATGGGTCTGGACTGCCAATCACACGAAGAAGAAGTTGATCGCGGGCCTTTCCTGCCACCTGTGCCACTTCAGGCAAATCATCCAGCTTGAAAAACACCCCCTTACTTGTGCCACCACGCATATAGGTTGCTGGGACTTTGATTTGCGGTACTGAGCTCATGTCAATTTCATCCTTTTATCATGTTTTGGTGCAGCTAGGTTTTGTGTTCAACGTTACTGCACAGCAGTCATAAATGCCATACGACCAACGGTTTTTAGGCTAGGGTCTGTTGACATTTCACCTTGCGAGCTTTCAGCTCTCATTGCGACACAGGACATTTTTTAGACGATACAAGGCAGGTTTTGTGAAGCTTAGTTATTCTAAGCGAGCAAAACATAACGAAGTAGCGGCAAAAAATGTCCCTGTCCCGTAGGGTTATGGCTAAAACTTCCATAAACTGCGTTATGAAACTTGACAAGGGGGTCGCCATTGCCTGCGTTTCATGCCTTGTTTATGTCGTTTTAGCCGATAACGCAATGCATGGCTGAAATGTCAACAAACCCTAAGTATTTTAGGCAAAATATGACCTTTATATTGGGTATATCAGCATGATTTAACAATGGCACGAAAGCCAATAAACATGGTTAAAAAAACAAAGTGACCTTTCAAGCGTACAAATATAAATCAACATTTATTTTACCAGTCATTCAAATACAGGATTTTAAATAACTTTTAAAAACTACTTTACAGTCATAGCCTGCCTGTACTTTTACTAGGCGAAAATCCTGCAATCTATTAGAATAATCCACTTATTCATCGTCGAGCTCAGTCCTTTGAACAACGATTCTTCTCAACTTCAGCGTGGACTAAAAAACCGCCATATCCAGCTCATTGCGATGGGTGGAGCAATTGGTACGGGCTTATTTTTAGGTTCTGCACAGGTGATCCAGTCTGCTGGACCATCCATTATCTTGGGTTATGCGATTGGTGGTTTGATTGCCTTTTTAATCATGCGTCAACTCGGTGAAATGATTGTTGAAGAACCTGTTGCAGGTTCATTTAGCCATTTCGCCTATCAGTATTGGGGTAAGTTTCCAGGTTTCCTGTCAGGCTGGAACTATTGGGTATTGTATATCCTTGTTGCCATGAGTGAGCTGACGGCGGTCGCCAAATATATCAATTACTGGTGGCCTCATATTGCCGCCTGGCAGTCGGTGCTGTTCTTCTTTGTCATCATTACCGCGATTAACCTGACCAATGTGAAATTCTACGGAGAATCGGAATTCTGGTTGGCGATTATCAAGGTGACCGCAGTGGTTGCGATGATCCTGTTTGGCCTGTTCCTCCTGTTCACAGCGGATGCCAATTCAACCGCGTCATTCAGTAACCTGTGGGCACATGGCGGATTTTTCCCAAATGGCTTCGATGGCCTGTTCTATATGCTGGCTTTCCTGATGTTTGCCTTTGGTGGAATTGAATTGATTGGTATGGCCGCGGCCGAAGCCAATGATCCCAAGAAAACCATTCCTAAAGCGATCAATCAGGTGGTGATTCGTATCCTGATTTTCTATGTCGGTTCACTCACCATCCTGTTGTCACTTGTGCCTTGGAACCAGTTGGATTTAGGTGGTCTGGATAAAAGTCCATTTGTAATGATTTTTAGCCAGATGGGGATTGGTTGGGCTGCGCATTTACTCAATTTTATTATCCTGACTGCAGCTTTATCAGTCTATAACAGTGGTATGTATGCCAATAGCCGTATGCTGTACGGTCTGGCTCAACAAGGCAATGCCCCTAAAGTGTTTGCCAAGACCAATAAACAGGGCGTGCCTGTACCAGCGGTTTTACTGTCTGCCTTATTGATCTTTGGATGTGTTTTGTTGAATTACTTTGTTCCAGAGGATGCCCTGGGCCATTTGATGTATGTGGTCGTTGGTGCTCTTGTGCTCAACTGGGCCATGATCAGCCTGACACATTTGAAATTCAAGGCGATGGCCAAAGCAAAAGGCCTGAAAACCAGCTTCCCTGCCTTATGGTCGCCATTGAGTAACTATCTGGTGCTGGCTTTCATTGCGGTGGTACTTTATATCATGTGGCAACAGGGCTTTAAGGAATCCGTGTTAATGATTCCAATCTGGATTGTGCTCATGTTTGTACTGTATAAAGTGCTGAATCTAAAAGCCAAGAATTAAACAGTTGATCGGTATTGAAAAAGTGATTGTTCTAGCAATCACTTTTTTGTTTATGCTTTTTCATTTACAATCACCGCACTATGCGCCCTTAGCTTAACTGGATAGAGCAGTTGCCTCCTAAGCGACCGACGTGGGTTCGAGTCCCGCAGGGCGCACCATTTCATGGTCTAATTTTATATTTTACAGTATATTTAAAACAACTTAATCGATAAAAATCAACATATTAAATCATTCAAAGTTAATAACTGTCTCTATTGATCTGCCAAAATCCAAGTTTCTTTACGGTAATTTATACGGTAAAATCATCTTACCACATAAACTGATACCGCAAAAATGCCAAAAGTTGTTGTACCACTTACAGATACTAAGATAAGAAAGATTAAAGCTGATCCTGAGAAAACACAAAAGCTATCAGATGGGAAAGGCTTATTTCTGATGATTGCCAAGAATGGAGAAAAATTTTGGCGCTTTGACTATGCTCGTCCTTATACCAAGAAACGTAACTCTATAAGCTTTGGTAACTACCCTATCATTGGTCTGGCAGAAGCGAGACAACGACGTGATGAGGCACGCACATTACTTACCCAAAACATTGACCCTCAAGTAGATAAACAAAGAATTGAGAATGAGATTCTAAGTGCAAATAAGAATTTATTCTCAGTTGTAGCTCAGGAATGGGCAACAAAACAGAATTTTGCTGAAGCTACAGTTAAAGGACAACAACGTTTATTTGAAGTGATTTTCAAACATATTGGCAAGATTCCTATCCATGAACTAAAACCAATGGATATTTTAAATATTTGCCGTATTTACGAAAAAGAAAGCAAACATGAAACGGCAAAGAAAGTAAAAACCAAATGTGGCCAGATTTTCCGTTATGCTGTTTCATTAGGGCTATGTGAGTGTGATGTCACACAAGATTTAAGAGGTGTTTTGACTGTAGCTGAAACCAAACACATGGCAGCAATCACTAATCCCGATGAATTTTCAAAACTCCTAAATGACTTGGATCATTATGATGGTTCGATCATCACTCAATATGCTTTACGCATTGCCCCTTTAGTCTTCGTTCGCCCAGGCGAATTACGTCATGCGAAATGGAAAGATATCGATTTAGAAAAGGGTCGTTGGGAATATACTCCCCCTAAAACCAAGAAAAAAACTGGTGTATCTCATATCGTTCCTTTATCCACCCAAGTCATTCAAATACTAAAAGAGCTTGCTAAAATTACTCAGGCAAACAGTGAGTATGTTTTCCCCTCTCTTACCTCATGGCAAAAACCAATGTCTGAGAATACAATTAATCAGGCTTTACGTCGCTTAGGCTATACATCAGATGAAGCATGTGGTCATGGTTTCCGAGCATCTGCCAGAACTATTTTAGAAGAGGTACTTGAATACCCTATTGAATGGATTGAGCAACAATTGGCTCATAAAGTCAGAGACATGCACGGAACAGCTTATAACCGAACCAAGCACTTAGACAAACGTACTGAAATGATGCAGGCTTGGGCAGATTATTGTGAAAATATTAAGTTAATCCAAGCAAAGCTTTAAAGAGACATCAGTCTTTTCGCATTACGCCAAATCCATAGTCATAACACCAAATTGTCATTTGATCATCATAAGCTGTTAAAGAAACTCGACAGCCCTGCTCATCAGAAATTTTATATTCATGACAATAATCAAGCATTTGTTGTGGTGTCAATGCCAACCATGCTTGTGGTGTTGCAGCTCTCTCCTCAAATTTAACCTGATCCCAAACTAAACCATACTTGGTATAGTTCGCATATTGGCTCGCTTTAACATCAATCCCATATACCTGTTTTTCTACAACCAAACCATCATCCCATTTAAACTTATAAATTTCTTGGTAATCACGCTCACGTAATGGTGTTTCATTATAAATATGTTCCGTCATAATACAGGCATCGACATCTGCACGAGAAAACATCTGTTCCCCTTGATCATAAAAATAATCTTGGCAAAACTTCTGAATCTGTTGATCATCCAGTTGCGCAAACAAGCAGCTCTGCTGATCAAAACGCAAACGAGCATTGATTACCAATTGCTGACTCTCATCCCACGGTAAAAGTTCAGCTAAATTTTGAGTTTTATAGGTGCTTACAGTATTAGATGATGAACTGTAGCCTTCATATCCTGGGTAGATAAAAACTTTACTTCTTTGAGTTGCCTGTTTTTTATAGCGTTCCCGATCTCGATCTTGGCAATAACGATAATTCCATTGTGGAATCATCACATTTGGCTGTTTAATTTTATCCAAGCGATGTCGATTAATCCGCCCTGCGGTTTGCACAATAGATTGCACACTCGAAGCATCAATAATCGCCCAATCAAAATCATGGTCTCGCCCAACCTCTTCTACAGGTGTTGCTACAACGATAAAAGGTACGGAACTAGCAGAACAATTTGTAACTAGATCGATAACCTCAGCGTCTTTTAGAATCTGTTCATTACCCGTTTTTCTTTTTTTGCCATCTTTATGTCGTGTTAAAAGCAGATCCAAACGTTGCTCTTTATAAAAACGAGAAATCAGCCAATCATTGGCATGATAACAAACAACCTTTACCTCCGACCAATGCTCAGATAAAAACTGAGCCAATCCAATCGCATGCTTAATGTTGGCAACTCGAATCAGACCCAGCGAAATTTGCTTTCCTGTTTGATTAAAATCCCAAGCATGATCATGATGTAATGTTTGAGCCGCTGCCAATATTGCCTGTTTCCAACTCAATACAGAAGTATCCGTAAAGGGAATAAGCTGTGCCAAACGATAGGTTGGCTTTTCTATTAAATGGGTTTGCAAGGTATCAAGATGCTGTTGATATTTATGATTAAAATCAGATGGTTGATCAGAATGATCTAACCAGATTTGAGGTTTAAGTTCATTATCAATCACAGCAATGATTGATTTCTGTTGTTTTTCATATAAGGCAGCTCGCATTTGCATACCCGATTCAAATGCTCGATGAATGGTTTTCGCCACTGTAAGTGATAAGGTTGCAGACGAACAAATCACATTACGTCCATACATGGCTGCTAATTGCACTAAACGCAGTACAGCAATGAGTGCTTTCGGTTCATAACCATCAACTTCATCCAGAATCAAATCACTGCTCATAATACGGAGCAACGCTTTGACATGATGCCCTTGTCGATGTGGTTCTCCTGCGGCAATCAAATAATCAACTGTGGATACCAATAAGGGCGAAGCCAGTACCGTCATACCTTTTTGATCAAACACTTTCCTCCCTTTTTGTTCAATGGTAAATAATGGATTAAGCCAGTCAGGTAAACCACATTCATCACCAAAAGCATCAAAAATCGGTTCAGACTGATTTTCATCTTCATCAATATATGCAGTTAATTTAGCTGCATTAAATAAATCTTGTGTCACGGTATCACCAATAACAACAGCAATTTCTTCATCAGATAGATTCATGGACGATTGCAAAGCATGACCTGTTTGCAACGTTAAAGAACGCAAATTTAAAGCAATACTCATACGTGGATCATCAGGTCTTAGCGTACATGCTGCTCGTAAGTTCATACGAGTTTTACCACTACCTGTACCTGCAATATTTAAAATTAAAGCAGGTATTTCTGGTGTTTTCTGAATCTGTTTTTGTAAAGCACCAGCAGCAATATTTTGCCACTGAAAACGAGGATTAGTCGTTGGTTGGCAAATATAATCGACTGTTTGCTCAGATAACCCTGATAAATTCAGGTCGGTCATCATCTGAACAGCGATACGAGAGGCTCGATCACCGACTTGATGTAAATGCCATTCTAAGGGTTGATCTTGCAGTTTTTCTTTTTTGGCTTTGCCTGTCTCTTTAAATTTAGTATTGGCAAATAAAGCGACATTTTCAGGTTTCACTGCGGAAAACTGTTGGGCAGAAACAATATGATCAGCATGAATCAAAGCCGCTCGTGAATGTAAAGCCAATGCTTTCCAATAAAGCCCTTGATCTTTCGGCTTGGTGACAGTTTGCTGAGGTAGCAATACAGTTAAACGCTGCATTCTTTTTTGATGACTATTAAAAATAGAGTGTGGCAAATCACCTGCACATGTCAGTTGTTGCAAACTCGGATTTAACTCTCGAACATGATTTTCATAATGTGGTAAAGCATTAAAAGGCGGATGCTTACCATCAGGTTCAATTCCCAATAAACCATGATGTGTGACAACAAGATAGTCAACCGCTTCAAGCTGATTGGAAATACCATACTCCGAGTCATTATTAATCTCACGATCATCCAAAGTAAATTTTTCTAAACCCTTATTTAGATTGTTCCAAGCAAACTGCCAATCCCAGCCATTTTTTCTCAGTTGCTGTAAGAGTTTCATGGATAGCCATTCATGGCGGACATCATCTTTGACTCGCTGCCCTGCCATTTGTGGGCTAAGTTTTTGCTGAAAATGCATTGATGCCTTACCAATATCGTGCATATCTCCTGCTGCACCTGCCAACAAACTACTGGCTTTAACCCAATTTTCTAGCATTAATCGTTTTTGATGTTTCTTGGTCGAAGCAACTGGATATGCACCATCTAGAGCAAACTTTTGTTTAGCGCCTACCACCCAAGCCAGCTTCATGCGTCGCATACCAAAATTTCGATAGGCAGCAACTGCTGTTTGCCGTGTTGCAACTTTGTTTAATGCACTTTTTATTTCTTTTAAAGCTGCTTCGGTCATTGGGGCTTGCCAAGAAGTATGACCTGTACGAATGGCATAGCTGTCTAAAATCGCTCGAGTCTTTTTTAAAGCTCTTTTTTCGCAAGCGGAGATGAAAATAACGTGCATAGTTTATAGTTGTTAAATTCTTAAGTATTAACAATATAGTGGGTTGTTTTAGTAGGGAAAGATAAGACGTAAGTTAATAATTATCAAAACGACATTTTGCGTCGTATTTTTTATCACAACAAAGTTGAATCTGTAACTTTATTATATTTCAGACAGTTCATATAAGAAATCAGAAACAATTTTAGCTAAATCCTCATGTTGATCCTGACTCTCCACAATATCAACCATTAGATCATCTAAGCCTGTACTCTCATGAATGGACACGCCTTGAATCTCTAAAAAAGTCAGCATTACAGCTAGTCCAGTGCGCTTGTTACCATCCACAAAAGCATGACCTTTGGCTAAAGCAATACCATACCATGCTGCTATTTCAAATAAATCATTGACATTATTATAATAAATTTGCTGATCAATACGTCCCAACACGCTCTCTAGTTTTTCAATATGACATCCCTCTCGACCCACACCTGTCTGACGAAGAATCTCGTCATGAACAGCAATTACAAAGGTTGAATTAATCATACTCATTTATAAGCAAGCTCTTGTATTTCTTCTTTATGTTGACGAATAACACGTTTAGCACTGTGCATAACCATACGCTTAGTTGCATCATTATTTTCAAACTGAATAGGCACGACTTGTCCAGCCAAAGCTGAACGTGCTTTATGATTTTCAACCTTAAAATCTTTTAATCGTTTGATCATACTCATTCCTCTTAGGATGTCTCATTCCAAAGCACTTCTAAACCATCTAAGCGATGACAAACATATAAAAATTAAGTGTAACCATTAATTTCTCAACCATCTAATACGATGGCATCATGAGTGTAACATGTCTAAAAATTCATAAAATTATCCTTAATAGTTACTTTTAAATTTTAAATTGACACCAGTATTTTATTCAGATATTTTTATGAATAAATGGACATAAAAAAAGCAGATATTCAGCCTGCAAAAACTTCATATCTGCTTTTGTCCATTTCCACAGTGTCTAATTACTACGGAGGACTATCTAAATGGTAGCACAACCTGTCCTATTTCCATGCAGCTTTAAGTTGCAAATTTTATTACTTCCTCAGCAAATCACAAAGCGGGGAATAATGTATGTCTAAGTTCATCATTAACCAAAATGCTCAAGCGAATGGCGATCATGAAGTTCACAACCTAACCACTGGTTGTCCATTTATGCCCCAACCTCAAAATAGAATTGACTTAGGTGAACATACTTATTGCTTTGGTGCTGTTTCATTGGCGAAAAGAAATTGGCCTCAAGCAAGAATCAATGGTTGCTATTACTGTTGTAATCCTTGTCATACAAGTTAATTCACATTAATTACCGATATAAAGTCATAAGCTTTAGACAAAATACTTATGCGACACCCTATGTCGCATAAGTAGAGCTAACTGTTTGTATGCGTAAAAGAATCTGTTAAAAAAGATTAAGACAAGAAAAATGGAGAACCTAATGCCCGAACCAGAAAATGATGTTTTTATAAATGCTTTAGAGGAATCAGTACATTTTTCATTTAAGACCATCAATTCTAATATTGAAAAAGGCGGGCTTCGTTTAAGTACGCAACAGGCACTTGATTTGCCTTATCTCAGTGCCAGAACCCTACTCAATGAAAACTTTCTGATTCCAACCGACTATCAGGCTAATGCAGGTAAAACCGCTTCTCTTTTTAAAGTGGTTAAAGCTGCGATGCTGAATGATGACATCAGTTCAGAAGAAACCGAATTTCAACAACAAGTTGAACGACTTAAACCGTATATCCAGCCTATTTTTGCTACACCTTATCAGGCAGGGACAGAAGATATTGATATTCGGATGCGCCAGCTTTTAATTCCCCAAAATGGTGAATATGTCTCAATAAGTCCACTCACTGCTGCTGGTGTCAATTATTTGATTAATCAGGAAGTTGATGCCATTAATATTGTTCGTAAAGAAAAAGACAGTGAGTTCAATGGAATTCAAACTGCTGTTTTCGGCATTGGCGGTGCAAATCCACAAAATGTTGGAAGTCTTGTACGAGCCATGCAACGTCCAATTACTCTAGATTCACCTAAAATAGATGAGAATATTCGTGCAGCATTTAAGATTTTCCATACAGGATTTGAATATTATATTCCAAATAAAATCTTGTTTAAAAATGATGAAGAAATTATTCCTGACATTATTTTATGGTCAAAAATGCTTGAAGAAAAGCTGATTGCCACAGCACAAAATACCTATCAAGATTGGAATGACTTAGGAGTATTTGCACCTGAGACCAATGCTAGAGTTCGTCGAGCTGAGTTGTCCTTTCTAAAAAACATCTTTGATTTTGTAAACTATCAAGGACATAAGCAATTACAAGTACTTAAAACTGTTCAGGATAGATTACCTATCTATTCTAAAAATGAAGAAAATAATCAAGAGCCTTTAACTTCTTTATTACACCCACAAGTGAGATTTGTTATTCAAGGGCTTATTGTGCCTGAGTTAAGAGATGATATTTGGCGTATTCAATTTGCTGATGAATTAGCGGATAAAATCATTGGCCAGTCATTCTATCTTCGTCCTGAACTACCAGAAATAAGCATACCCTTGGATCAAAATGCTAAAGGCTACCTCGCCCGACGTTTACGGGAGATCATTCGATGAGTCGTTATGCGGTTATTCCTCGTATTCGGGTGCAAAATGCCAATATGCAAAGCAATGGCTTTTTGTTAGGTGGCGTACCACTCATGACTGCCAATATGTTTGCTCATCATTTGGCAAAGCAACTGGGTACACAAGATCAAGGCATCATTTATATTCACCATGATCAGCAACGTTTAGGTGGACAGGCGTATGGAAAGTTTACGCCCGCTCAACGACGTGGTGCAGTATTTATTGGTAAAAAGGATTATTCCTCCAAAAATAAATATGCATTGTCTTTACAACCCACAGCCTCCTGTCATTTAGAGTTTAGTCTAATTATTAAGTTTGCCAGTTCTCGAATTAGTCCAGAGAAACTGACCAATATTTTAAAGCGCAGTCGTTTTGCAGGAGGACAGATTATCGAGTTTTCCGACATTACCACACACAGTGACAATGAACTGGAAACAGCACTAAAAAAGATCAAAACAGGTTTTGTGATTTTGAATAGACAAGACTTATTACTTGAATATCAACAACGCCATCAAATCAATCGAATTCAGGCATTTACCCAACTGTTAGCATTAAAGTCTGATCCACTGAGAGCATTTTTTAATGACCAAAGTTTAAGCTGGATTTCCGCTACGACTTTGGGTTATGCCCTGCTTGAAACAGCAACCGATCAGCGTACTGGGATTCGCCAAGCTCAAGATCAGCAAAGTACAACCCATGCTTACGCCGAACCTTTAACAGGAATTGTGCAATATTTTTCTCTAGGGGAAATTTTACGTAAATCAACCGAAGCTGAAAGTGATACATGGCATGACTTGCAACAACTTTTGTGGACTTATCAATGGCCACAAGATGACATTTTCCTTTTACAACAAAACTGTACCAATGCAAATTAAGCTTTAAATATAAGGATTTTTCACATGACAATTTTTAAAAAATTACCTGGCAGCCTTTCCCTACAACGTGGCACAGTGGTAAGTGATGGAGCATTCTTTAACTTATATGAAGATGGCAAACAAGAAGCTTTACACGTGATGTATCACGGTATTCGAGGTACTCAGAATGTGGCAGGCAATAAAGAGAAAGGTGCAGCAACAGGTAATTCTCTTGCCCGTGAAGTCACCAATATTCAATTGACTGAATCTGCAAAATTACAACCGAATGCTAAACTTCTGGTGAAATGGGATTTTCGTTTTATCGATTTAAGTTATGTCCTATTTGCCAGCGCATCCAAAGCAGGTGCTGATAAAAGTGAGGAATATAATTTCCGTCAAGCATTTTTAGGTTTTGTCGATCGTGCTAAACAAAGTGATGGACTGAAAGAAGTTGTACGTCGCTATATCCGTAATATCATCAATGGTCGTTGGTTATGGCGTAATCGTATCGTTGCTGAAAGTATTAATATTCAAGTGACTGCACAAGACTATCCTGAAAAATTTAGTTTTGATGCGCTCTCCTACAACCTCAAGAGTTTTGAAAATCCATCTGAGCAAGAACAAAAACTGGCTAATATTTTACTAAAAGGTATTACTGGCGAATCGACCAATGCGGCTTTGCATATTGAAGCGATTGTTGATTTTGGTATGGGAGGTGTTGAAGTATTTCCCTCTCAAAATTATTTAGAAGAAAAAACTAAAGGATTTTCTCGTTCTCTCTATCAACTCACGCCTAAAAAACCTGATCATAAGGCCAACGACAATCAATATTTAGGTCAGGCTGCATTGCGTGACCAAAAGATTGGTAATGCGCTAAGAACAATTGATACCTGGTATCCATTGTTTGAGGAAAATGATAAAAAACCAATTGCGGTTGAACCGAATGGTGCAAATTTAGAGGGACAGATTTTTTATCGGGTGGGTAGAGATAAAGTATCTGCATTTGATATTTTAAAAGAAGTGGATGAGCTTGATCCAAACAGTGATAAAGGGATGTTCCTGATTGCGTGTTTAATTCGTGGTGGCGTGTACTCTGAGGGTGAATAATCATGGATGCTCATTTCTACCTTGATGTCCGTGTACTGGAATCTTCAGATGATACGGATTTAAAACTGGGTCATATTCGTAATCAGATTTATACCGTGATTCATGGTGCATTTCGCAAACTGCCAGCGCATTATGCGTTGGCTGTAGAAATGTCTGATAAATTAAAAGCCAAACAAGAACAGTTTGAAAAAAAGCATGGTCGTACAGCTAAACCTAATTTTGATATTTTGCGTATTTTTGCAGAACAACAAGATGACTTAGAGCAACTGATTGAAGCCATTAAAGGACACTGGAAAATTCGAGACTATACTGTTCTAGGGACAGCGATTGCCGTGCCTACAGCCAAAATATCAGGTTGGAAAAGTTATCGACGTTTTCGCATTCCAACCCAAAAAGCAGAACGTACCCAACTTTCCCATCAAAATGAGCCTTTGCGTGATCGACGTTTACAAGCAGCAAAAGATAAACCATTTTTTCAGGTCATAAGTCAAAGTACAGGTCAGGGCTTTACCATCATTATTGATATTCAAGACTGTGAAAATGCAGGACATGGTTTACCTGATAGTTATGGACTGGCTCGTAAAGAAAGCCCTTTTGCCTTGCCTGTATTTTAAGGAGGAGTTATGAGCCAACTCCGTCAGGAACGTAGCAAACCGCTAATGCTTTCAAAGCGAGCTTGTGTATTTTATTTGGAAAAAGTACAAGTTATCTTAAAAGATGATCGGGTTGTATATTTAACCAATAGCCTACAACCTGTTGAGTATTTTTATAATATTCCTGAGAAAAATACGGCTTTTCTTTTATTGGGTAAAGGCAGTTCCATCACAGATGCAGCCGCTCGACGTTTAGCAGAATCCAATGTCATGGTTGGATTCTGTGGTTCTGGTGGCTCTCCCCTATTTTCTGCTTTAGATTTAACCTTTCTTGCACCTCAAAGTGAATACCGTCCAACTGACCATATGCAAATTTGGATGAGAGCATGGCTAGATGATGATGCACGCCTGCTTATGGCAAAAATATTATTATTGGAACGTGTTGTTTTAGTTTCTGATACATGGAAAAAGAATATTGATCTGATTCAACACGGTATTTATATCAATGAAAATGCGTTAAATACCTTTAAACAAGATATTGATCAAGCGACCAATCAGCAAGAATTATTGGCTGCCGAGGGTCGATGGGCAAAAGCTTTATACAAAGAATTGGCAAAAGGTTTTAAACTTGATTTCACTCGGAATGAGGGTAAAAATTCTCACGATACCATTACAGATATCGCCAATAATTATCTAGATCATGGCAATTATATTGCCTATGGTTATGCAGCCGTTGCCCTAAATGGCATGGGAATTAGCTTTGCCTTGCCTATCCTGCATGGTAAAACTCGTCGTGGTGGGTTGGTATTTGATATTGCTGATTTAGTTAAAGATGCTTTTGTTATGCCACTTGCTTTTTCTTGCGCTGCTAAGGGACAAAATCAAAAAGACTTTCGTATGCAATTGATTGAAACTTGTCAAGATAATGACCTGTTAGATTATATGTTTGGCTTCATTTCTGATTTATGCACTAAAATCAAATAAAATCATCTAGTTATAAATATCACTTCTTTTTGAAGTATTTTCACTCATTAAAAGCTTATATAATTGATTTTAGGAGTTTTGTGCTTGATTAACTCCAGTTCATCATCGTTTAGATGATTTAGAAAAAACACGTACTGTAAGTCTAAAAACGCCACTTGTTCATCATCGTTTAGATGATTTAGAAATGTTGCTCCTGTTCAAACCGAGCTTAGACAAGGTTCATCATCGTTTAGATGATTTAGAAAAACCTGTTCTGCTGCTTGAGCTATACGCTGTGGTTCATCATCGTTTAGATGATTTAGAAAGAGCTTGCTGATTTGTAGCCAGTTGCCGAGCTGTTCATCATCGTTTAGATGATTTAGAAAATACGATATACATATTGTGGTTCACAAGAATCGTTCATCATCGTTTAGATGATTTAGAAATTACTGGACTTGCCTGCATCTGGAGTTAATTTGTTCATCATCGTTTAGATGATTTAGAAATATAGACAACTTTCGGGTGTAAAAAACAGTACGTTCATCATCGTTTAGATGATTTAGAAAGATATGGGATGATAATGCACTGATCTCTGGTGGTTCATCATCGTTTAGATGATTTAGAAATAATTGTCAAAATCTAAGGTGGCTTCATGTACGTTCATCATCGTTTAGATGATTTAGAAATCAATCAGGTGATAGCCCGTCATTGGCTTTTGGTTCATCATCGTTTAGATGATTTAGAAACATTACGTTTGATTTACATGATGACCGTTATCGTTCATCATCGTTTAGATGATTTAGAAAAGAATTTCCCGCTTGGAGTTTTCTCTGTTGGCGTTCATCATCGTTTAGATGATTTAGAAAATTGCAAACCAACGCAATTCACCTGGCGCTGCGTTCATCATCGTTTAGATGATTTAGAAATGTTTCCTGTTGACACTACGCGAATGGGTCATGTTCATCATCGTTTAGATGATTTAGAAAATGCAAGTTCAATTTAATACACGTGTAATTTTGTTCATCATCGTTTAGATGATTTAGAAATTGAATTCTGTGAAATTTCAATGGGCCACCTAGTTCATCATCGTTTAGATGATTTAGAAATGAACAGCTTCACAAGCTATTGTTTTTACATAGTTCATCATCGTTTAGATGATTTAGAAACGAAAGCGGATCAGCTCGTTCTGGATGATTTAGTTCATCATCGTTTAGATGATTTAGAAAAATGCCAAAGATTTCACCATCAAGGCAAACCCGTTCATCATCGTTTAGATGATTTAGAAAATGACTAAATCAAAGGTTGCGGGGATTGTTTTGTTCATCATCGTTTAGATGATTTAGAAAACAAGCAACATCTATCCCATCTGACTTCAATGGTTCATCATCGTTTAGATGATTTAGAAATATCTCAAATTTCTTTTTTCTAGCCACGTTATGTTCATCATCGTTTAGATGATTTAGAAATGCATTTGCTAAGTGGGTTGGACGAAGTGCGGGTTCATCATCGTTTAGATGATTTAGAAATGCAAGGCTGGATGAAGTCGATGCAGGTCAGCGTTCATCATCGTTTAGATGATTTAGAAAAAAGAAGATCATGAAAAAATATCCAGTTAATCGTTCATCATCGTTTAGATGATTTAGAAATATCTGGAGCGTAAACAGGTGCCTGCTTTACAGTTCATCATCGTTTAGATGATTTAGAAAAAGCCAACAATCGCTGCCACCTCTTCAATGACGTTCATCATCGTTTAGATGATTTAGAAAAGTCACAGCAAGAGACTTGCCGAGACTGAAACGTTCATCATCGTTTAGATGATTTAGAAAGCTATCTTGACAGTCGCGGTAATTACGTCAGTGTTCATCATCGTTTAGATGATTTAGAAATGCGTGATCGGGTCATGCAGATGCTTGATGGCGTTCATCATCGTTTAGATGATTTAGAAATCTGATAGGTACGCTCATGGAGCATTTCCTGAGTTCATCATCGTTTAGATGATTTAGAAATAACTGGCCGTGCTCAACACCAACGATGTACCGTTCATCATCGTTTAGATGATTTAGAAAACACCACCCGCACCATCACTACTAAGCTTCGTGTTCATCATCGTTTAGATGATTTAGAAATTAACCGAACAAGATCCATCTCATTCCTGACAGTTCATCATCGTTTAGATGATTTAGAAACTACGTGTATTACGCTCTAAAGATTTATCAATGTTCATCATCGTTTAGATGATTTAGAAAAAATCCTCTTCATGTAATCGCTGCATAATGACGTTCATCATCGTTTAGATGATTTAGAAAAACATTGCCCGTCAGTAATTCTTTTTTTGTTGGTTCATCATCGTTTAGATGATTTAGAAAGCATACTTCTTCAATGGTTCACTGATCATGCTGTTCATCATCGTTTAGATGATTTAGAAAAAAGATAGGCAGTATTTCTTAAAAGACTCAGTGTTCATCATCGTTTAGATGATTTAGAAATATGCGGCCACATTACCCTCAACATCCGCTATGTTCATCATCGTTTAGATGATTTAGAAATTAACTTATGGCACCCAGTTGGGTGCTTTTTTATTCATCATCGTTTAGATGATTTAGAAAAGACTATATGAAGTTTGGCGCCGTACGTGAAAGTTCATCATCGTTTAGATGATTTAGAAATTGATCAATGCCTTGCCTGCCTTGTCATACCCGTTCATCATCGTTTAGATGATTTAGAAATGATACGCTGTGAGCTTTAAGCCCTCCCATTTGTTCATCATCGTTTAGATGATTTAGAAATAAGTCAGATGGTTCAAACGCGTCTAGCGCGCGTTCATCATCGTTTAGATGATTTAGAAAGAACTTATCAAGCATGGCTCTAGCACGATCTAGTTCATCATCGTTTAGATGATTTAGAAAGATAACGTCACCTATAGCGTTAAGCTCGTCGCGTTCATCATCGTTTAGATGATTTAGAAATTTGTTGTAAATGGATTGTTAATCACGGGGGAGTTCATCATCGTTTAGATGATTTAGAAATGAAAATCCACCTGTTGGATTTAGTACACAACGTTCATCATCGTTTAGATGATTTAGAAAAAAGCGTTCGGGACGGTCAATCAAGCGTTCCCGTTCATCATCGTTTAGATGATTTAGAAACCAAACCTTTTCAACCAACTACACCTTTACTGGTTCATCATCGTTTAGATGATTTAGAAAAACTGTGACAACACTGGTAAACGGGAATGTTCGTTCATCATCGTTTAGATGATTTAGAAATGGAACGGTGGGGGATCTTTTCGATGCCTACGGTTCATCATCGTTTAGATGATTTAGAAATTGAGAGCCAATATAATGACTGGGCCAATAATGTTCATCATCGTTTAGATGATTTAGAAACAAATCATCATTGAACAGAAGCAACTCAGCATGTTCATCATCGTTTAGATGATTTAGAAATGACTTTGTTGCAGCCTTAGCGGCATCCTCTTGTTCATCATCGTTTAGATGATTTAGAAATCAAAATGGTGGTAATTCTTGGACTGCAAGTAGTTCATCATCGTTTAGATGATTTAGAAAGAACATAATTCCAAGAACGAAGGTGCCAGTGGGTTCATCATCGTTTAGATGATTTAGAAATTATCCAGGTGAATCAAGCCCTTATCTGGAACGTTCATCATCGTTTAGATGATTTAGAAATCCATTGCTCACATAAGCCAGACGAGAATGTTGTTCATCATCGTTTAGATGATTTAGAAATCAGTGGCATTAACAACCTTGTCATCCACCTCGTTCATCATCGTTTAGATGATTTAGAAAAGAATCTGCTTAAAGAATGCAAACGACCATCGGTTCATCATCGTTTAGATGATTTAGAAATTAATCAACGGTCAAAAAGATACTAATGCTAAGTTCATCATCGTTTAGATGATTTAGAAAAGATGCAGGGTGACGTATGAGCTGATGAACCGGTTCATCATCGTTTAGATGATTTAGAAACCACTGGAAAGTGTCCTGAAAATTATGTGAAAGTTCATCATCGTTTAGATGATTTAGAAAGTGCTGAGAAAGACGGTGTAGAAAAAGTCTATGTTCATCATCGTTTAGATGATTTAGAAAAATCACTGCCTGAACTTTTGGGGGCTTGCATTGTTCATCATCGTTTAGATGATTTAGAAAGTCTGTATACCGTGCTGAGAAAGACGGTGTAGGTTCATCATCGTTTAGATGATTTAGAAAAAAGCGAATAACGCTTTCAAATTCTATTCATTGTTCATCATCGTTTAGATGATTTAGAAAGTGGTCAAGGAATACGAGCACAAGGGAACGGCGTTCATCATCGTTTAGATGATTTAGAAATTTGTCATATCCTTACGTTCTTGAATTTGTTAGTTCATCATCGTTTAGATGATTTAGAAATTATTTGTTGCATCAACACCAGCTACTGAAACGTTCATCATCGTTTAGATGATTTAGAAAGACGTATCAGGAAGTATTTTCTTTATTTAAGATGTATGGATCACTCTTTACGACCTGTTTAAATTTTCATTTTCCGAACAAAAGTTTGTATTTTAATTTTGATAAGTTTACTCAACAGAGATACAAGGATATTGAGTTTATAAAAAAGAAAATCTTGGAAAGTGATCCAGCATTAGTAAAAGCTTTTTATAAATATGAAGATGATGGTGAACGAGGTTTAAAGTTTAGTTGTATTCTGATCTATGCAGGTAGTGCAAAAAAATCAAAGCAAAATTTGATCAGACTTATATCTAACAAATTAGCTGGCCTCATTATCGATTATCCCATTGAATTAGAAGATTGGGGTAAGGAAATTGAGCAACTAGCATATCAATCTGTGGTTGGGTCTTTAAGTAATGAAAAGCAATTAAGACGCTTTTTTTATTGGACAGTAAGTCCTTATTGTCGTTATGAACAATTTTTCAAATTAAGAACGATTACTAACTTCAATACCTCATTAATAATGGTCAATGAAGAATTCTCTGGGATGTATCTAGGCGTAAAGCAAAATCAACTTGATGACTATGAGCAACCTATGGATTTTAGGAAGTTTAAGAATTATAGTTCTAGTGTTGATGTGGTTTGGGATACTAAGAATTTAGATAAATTACTACAAGAAAAAAATAAGGCTGCATTCATCTACTATCATGAGCTTGAGTTGAGGGATGATTTTCAAGGAAGACTAGATGATCTTTCTGGTTTTTACTATCTCAGTATTTTTATAGACAATCTTAGTCAGCAAAGAGAGCCTTTCTTTATTTTCACCTATGGGGCACAAAAAAATGAAAAACAGGTGCGGGTAACACGTATAGGTAATCAATTATTATTCCTCCTGAAGAATTTTATTCTAATGGGTGGTGACGCAATTGATACCTATGAAATTTCTAATAGGGTTCTGCATGGCCGTTTTGATCTACTTCTCAAGAGCGATATTTGGTTTAAGATTAGGGAGATTGCTCTACGTAGAGATAGCCGTTTAACTGTAGAACAATTACATGGTTTTAACATTGCTCGTGATCAGACTCCTTTTGCCAGTGGTATTCCTAAACATGAAGTTCGCATACCTGATTTCAATTCTATTTCTGTCCATAAAAAAACCTTTTATAGCGATGACCAATTTACCTACTATGAGAAAAGAACAGCCGAAACAAGAAAATACGTTCAAGCTTTTTTTAAACAAGACTTTCAGTTGGCAAGATTTCAAATTTTTTATAATCATCCCTATTTTGATAGTGAGACTTTAAGGAGTACTTTTTCATCATTTTTTACTGAATTTCTTCGTCTTAACAAGCGTACTGAGTTGTTAAAGGAATTGTTAGGATATTTCTTGGTATGGTTGCATGATCACCAAAACAGGCCCTATATCGATTTGATTGTTATTTTAAAATGCACTGGTGTCACATCT
The DNA here is from genome assembly GCF_030385805.1 of Acinetobacter thutiue. Lineage (NCBI taxonomy): Bacteria > Pseudomonadati > Pseudomonadota > Gammaproteobacteria > Moraxellales > Moraxellaceae > Acinetobacter > Acinetobacter thutiue. The sequence goes on along the minus strand of NZ_JAUDZE010000013.1, from coordinate 2,673 downwards.
AAAAACCGATTAATTCTTGCTAAAAAATTGGATGAGGCATGGAAAAGTTTTTTATTACGTCAACAATTAGAGTTTGGGCCAGTAAAGCCAAATTCATTTTTTTCACAAGTAGTTAATCTACCAATCATGCGTTCAGTACATGCCTTAAATCAAGATTCAGTTGTGGTCGAAATTTTGAATAAGGCCTTACATAAAGAGATTGCTAACTACTTGGTTCCATATTTCACGTATAGGCATTTCTTCTTACCATATAATGTTGATAGTAAAGAATTACCATTGGGCAAACAAAAGGTTAAATTATTCAGTCGAGGTGTGTTAGTAAAGCAGAAGAAGATAAAGCCTAAGAGGGAGAATAAAACTATGTCAAGACCAGACTTTATTGTTTCTAAATCATCTAAACGATGATGAACTTAATCGTCTTGGTTGTGTTTGGGCACTACTTTTTCTAAATCATCTAAACGATGATGAACCAATTGGTTTTACTTGGGGTGCTGACGGTATTTTTCTAAATCATCTAAACGATGATGAACGGAACAGGCCGCGGATACGAATCATATATCCTTTTCTAAATCATCTAAACGATGATGAACCGTAGATGCCCACGCCAAATATTCCACTGATATTTCTAAATCATCTAAACGATGATGAACTCAGTGCACACGCCCAGTCCCATCAGGTGTATTTTCTAAATCATCTAACCGATGATGAACAACGGTATCGCTTACAAACGGCTTTCCATTCGTTTCTAAATCATCTAAACGATGATGAACTTAGCTCTGCAACGTCATACCGTTACGGTTGTTTTCTAAATCATCTAAACGATGATGAACTACGTGTGGTCCACTGGATTTTATCTCCCGCATTTCTAAATCATCTAAACGATGATGAACGTTCATGAATATTGTCATTGTTCTTACACAGATTTCTAAATCATCTAAACGATGATGAACGAGCACCATTATTAATAATGGTCATTATTAATTTTCTAAATCATCTAAACGATGATGAACGTTAATAAAAAAATTACTGATCTCATTTTCAATTTCTAAATCATCTAAACGATGATGAACTATCTTTAGGACAGCCAAGGATGTGCACTGTATTTCTAAATCATCTAAACGATGATGAACCAAAGGAACAAAAAAAATGAGCCGTTTTAGACTTTCTAAATCATCTAAACGATGATGAACCTTTCAATTCATAAATCACAATTGCGTCTAAATTTCTAAATCATCTAAACGATGATGAACATCCTTAACTTCTTTAACCCATGCCCATTCGTTTTCTAAATCATCTAAACGATGATGAACGAATAGATCATCTAGGCCACCACCATCAAAGCTTTCTAAATCATCTAAACGATGATGAACAGATGCCTAAACAAAACAGTGCGGTTAGTGTTTTTCTAAATCATCTAAACGATGATGAACATCAAAAATCTGGAATTAAACTACAAGCGTCTTTTCTAAATCATCTAAACGATGATGAACATACCTATGTTCTTAAACTTAGGAATTTTTTATTTCTAAATCATCTAAACGATGATGAACATGTGCTAGAGTTGATTAAACATCACGCTGATTTTCTAAATCATCTAAACGATGATGAACGCTACTGACGTAACTAGCAGTCGTCTAATATCTTTCTAAATCATCTAAACGATGATGAACGTGTTTTCTCAGCTTAGTCTTAGCCGTTTTGGTTTCTAAATCATCTAAACGATGATGAACGCAATGATTACGGCATGCGAATGGCGTTTGACTTTCTAAATCATCTAAACGATGATGAACACTATTCGCGACTTGTTAATGCAAGGTCGTATTTTCTAAATCATCTAAACGATGATGAACCCAGTCTGTATAAATTGACTCCAGTCCATTCTTTTCTAAATCATCTAAACGATGATGAACGTACTCCATTTTTGGTAAAACAGTTTCCATGATTTCTAAATCATCTAAACGATGATGAACTTGCTAAATGGTGATTATGCGGATGGGGTGCTTTATCCTGCTTCTGTAGACTAAAGTAATTTTTCTGCCTTTCAGAGATAAGACCTGCTCCTTTGTTCAATTGAGCATTCAAAGATTTTATTAGATTTACTAAACAATCAAGCTCAACTTGAGCCTCATATCTCAAATAATAAAGTTGCCAATGGCTTATAGAAGTTCCTATTGTAGTATCTCGAGCTACAGATAAAAGCGTATGAAAGCACTGAAATTCAATCGAACTGGTGACTTCCCATATTCCACGATTGTGATTCCACACTTGAAATAACTGCTTAAAGATATAAGCAGTTTTAGTCATTAGGTTAACCAACCTTACAGACTGGTGAATTTTATTATTGTCTATATTTTTTTCTATTCCCCATAACAATTCCAAGACATCAATATGTTCACTAAAAATTGAAAAATCGTCTTTTTTCGACTCAACACAGTCTGCCAAACTTGTTTTGAATTTTAATCTAAGTAAATCAAATAGGCTTTTATCACTTATTTTATAGCTGATTTCCATATTTTTAATCATTTAAAATAATAATTTACTATAATTAACCTGAATCACGGATAAGCCATAGACTTGAAAAAGAGAAGGACTAGAGCCATCAGTTGAGTTACCACACAAAACTTACGACTCTAGTCCTTATGTTCGATAGTACCCAATTATTCTGTATAATTG
>NZ_JAUDZE010000012.1:0-67664 GCF_030385805.1 Acinetobacter thutiue | reverse complement strand
ACTGACTTATATATTCGCTCAAATAAACTTCGAGAAATTTTATCCAGTTAATCAATGATAATTTATCGATCGATCAACCAGTAAAAATCCACACAAGTTGTTCTTCTATTCTCTTAATGATCTTCTCACCGCTTCGTCAGCGATAAGTAAACGCAATGAATACCTAGCAACTTAACCGTTAAAGCCAAGTTCTTTTGCTTCATTGCGTTGGGATGTGTGCATTATAGGAGATTTTTTTTGGTGCGCAAGTGTTTTCAAAGCACTGTTTTATTGAGTGTTGTTTTTTTACTCATCAAAACGTTTATATTTACCGCTATTTTATTGCATTTATATGAAAATAAAGCAGAAATATTTTATTTATATTCCTGCTTCGCTTTTTACTTTTTGTTTTTTATCTGAACACTGATAATTTTAATTGGTTGTTTTGGTACATTCTGGTGCATTCCATAGTTTCCAGTAGGTACTTTTACAATTTTATCGACAATGTCCATTCCCTTGGTGACTTTACCAAATACCGCATAACCTGCATCCATCGCTGAACGGTTCAGGAAGTTATTGTCAGCGATATTAATAAAGAACTGGCTTGTTGCAGAATTGGGATCACTGGTACGTGCCATTGCCAAAGTACCACGATTATTTTTCAGGCCATTACTCGCTTCATTTACAATAGGTGCTTTTGTGGTTTTCTCAATCATGTTCACATCCATGCCCCCACCCTGAATCATAAAGCCTGGGATAACGCGATGGAAAATCGTTCCTGAATAGAAATTACTCTTCACATAATTTTCAAAGTTCTTTGCTGATATAGGCGCCTGATCATCATATAGTTCTATTTCGATCGTCCCCATACTAGTTTTCATATCGACCAGCGTATTTGCAAATAAAGAACCACTTGCCAAAATTAGACTTGTTGCAATGAACAGCTTTTTCATAATTGCTTTTCTCGACCTGTAAAATAGATTTGTTGTAGCCCATCATCTTATGTTTTGCAAATCCATTTTTGCTATTTTTATTTGTTGTCTACAATAAAACACCCATGTTCCACGTGGAACATGGGTTTATACATGAATTAACTATGCTTATCCCAAAACTTCCTGAAGTTTTTCGCAATCTCAATGGTATTACGTTTCGCCTTGCTGGAAACTGGCGTGATATTGATAAAGCCATGACTCTGGTCTGGGTAGTCCACATATTGGACCTTGACGCCATTCTGTCTGAGTTTGTGGCTATAAATCTCACCTTCATCATGCAGCAAGTCATGTCCAGCAGTAAGGACATAGGCAGGCGCCAGTTTTTTAAGATTGCCGTAAGTTGGAGAAATCAACGGATTATCCAAGGCAACATTGTGCTGGGTTGCGTAGTATTCGGTCACGTAATCGACATCCTTACTGGTAAGGACCAGGCCCTGACCATAGGCATAGAAAGATGGGTGACGACTTTTGAAGTCAACCGTAGGATAAATGAGTAATTGCGCCTGTGGTGCATAGGATTTTCCAGCAGCATGTTGTGCAACCACGGTACTGATATTACCCCCTGCGCTGTCACCCGCCACAGCAATACGGTTTTTATAAATTTTAAGTTGACGGCGGTTCTGGTAAACCCACGCCAAGGCATCCTCACAGGATTGAATCAATTGTTGTGGTGATGCCTCAGGAGCAAGTGGATAGTCAATACTGAGCACCTGTACTTTTGCATACTTGGCAATGAGGCGGCATGCTTCATCATGGGTATCCAAACCACCCACCACAAACCCGCCTCCATGATAATAGACAATCATCGGGAGTTTTTTATTGGGTGCGGGATGGTAGTGTCTCGCAAATACGGTTCCGCTTTGCAAAGGCAAGCGAATATCTTCAACAGATTCAATAGAGGTTGGTTTATTTAGGATCGCAAGCATTTGCGCATCGAATTGTCGTCTTGATTCAATTGGATCATCACCAATAAAGCCAATATGTCCCTGCTTAATCTGAACCGCCATAATGCATTTGGTAAATGCGTCCAGGTCTGGATATTGGTAAGGGTAGCCTAAAATCCTGGCTATCGACTCTTGTACAATCTTGGGCAGCTTATCAAGTGCTCGTGCAGCAGGACCTTGTCCTTTATCTAAAAGTGTTTGAATTTTCTGAGGTAATGCTGACACGTTCTTCCCCTTTTTCGCTCTATCCATCGTTCTTGTCCTCTCTGACTATATGCCTGAATAAAGTCATAGATCAAGATCAAGCATTTAAAAAATATCTTGTAACCTAAAGGTCATATCTGAAAAAGTCATTAACCATTTTGCTTATCTATACTTGCTTTTTATGTCAATAAAAGTGATTTACCTGTTTTTTATTGCCAAGACTCAAAAACAGCATCCTGCTTTTGAGTCCAACGTTATTTAGCGTCCAGCTGAGGCTGAACCCGAAATATTGATGCCGACTTGCCCAGGTTGAACATTGGCTTTAACGCCCGCACCTGTCTGCACACCATGTGAACCTATGCCCACTTTGGTCGAGCCTGTTGCCTCCACAGAGACACAGCCCATCATTGCACTTGTGGCAATCGCCAGCATCGAAATCAAAGCAAATTGCTTCATATATTTTCCCTCAATAACATCGAATACAAACTTTTTTGTCTGTAGGGCAACATCATTGCGGTTTTGCCTATTAATGTATAAGTCCGTTACCGTTATTTTTTATGTCAGTTTGGCAAATGATGCGTCAAACAAAAAAACTAGAACCCATCAAATGATTCTAGTTTTTATGCTTCAGTTTAATCTCGGCACTTCGCGTAACATATATAGCAGTATATGTGTAGATTGGTGTGTTGGCATCGACATGACAATCTATCGCAGGAAGTGCAAATTTGAGATTACTGTGCTGATGCATCCGCACCTGCTGAGCCTGAAACTGAACCAGAAACATCGGCAGATGCGCTACCTGGCTGAACATCAACCGATGTTCCCGCCTGTACACCTACACCACCCTGCACACCTGCTGGGCTTGCACTTGTCTGGGCCGAACCAGAAGCATCCAGACCACCTTGGGTTGAGCATCCCACAGCCGTCAACGCAACACCAGCGACAACCATTGAGATCAATGCTAACTTTTTCATTGTGTATTTCCTTTCATTATGACAAAAAGCAAAGTCGTCTTTGCGTTGCCTATCATTCACAATTTTTTCCGCTGGCGTGATGGGGATTAGTTGCAGTTTGTTATGGATGCAGCATGATTTTGCAATTTTTATTAAATCAGTTCGATTTAGCATTCACGTATTTTTTATCATTTATAAAATCGCTAAGACTTTATCTATTCAAAAGTTTTATTGATATACATGCTATTTTCATGGGCAAAAACCTGTTTATCTTCATTTTTTATAATTTATATAAACACCGTATAACCCCCCTACATGCTTACAATGTAAGTCATACAGGCAAATTTCCTTTATATGGCGCAATAAAAAACCGTGATGAGGCATCACGGTTGTCAATTTTTTTAATGACGTTTTAAGGCCACTGCATTTCACCTTTCACCACTTTGGCTCCCAGTTCCAGACTGCTGGATTCAGCCAAAGCTGGATATTGTTTCTGCATCATCTGGATGAGTTCAGCCGAGTTTTTTGTCTCTTTGACAGCTTTTTCATATTGCTTTAAATAGTCAATTGAAAAGGTAACTGCATCTAAACCCTCGGCTGCACCTACTTTCATATGGGCAGGCACCACAACTTTAGGATTTAAAGATTTAATACTTTCCAATGTCTGCACCACCTCAGCACGATCTTTGGCGGTTGGAGTATCTGCGGTCCACAGGTGAATGCCTGATGAAACAGGAATTCCTCCCACCACCGCTTTGGCACTTGGAATCCATAAATAGGTCAGTTCTTTTTTGCCCTTAATTTCAATGTTTTCATTTTCAAATTTTAAGGTTTTTGCCGTATAGGCTTGGGGAACAATAATTTTACTTGGTGCATTGGCACCCATTTTTGGCCCCCAATACTGTACTTTTAGGGCCTGTGTATCCTGAATATGTTTCACTGTTTCAGGGGTTGCGATGATTTGCACATGGGGAAAATATTGCTTGAATACATCCAGACCAAAATAAAAGTCAGGATCGCCATAGCTGACAAAGATGCTTTTTAGGGTTTTACCACTATCCAGAATATCGGCGGCAATACGCAAGGCTTCTGATTTAGAAAATTGGGCATTGACCAATAAGACTTCCTTATCACCCTCAATCAAGGTGGAGGTCACCCCAAAATGTTCAGGCTTGGCTAAAAAATTCTGGATTTTTAACTCTTGTGCAAAAGTAGTAGGTGTCGCAGCGAATGTTGATAATGCTATAAAAGCAAGTGCATAAGGCTTAGTATTCATTTGTTTGTCTCCTATCTGATAGAAAACACTTTAAATTGCAATTATTGCTGAATAAACACCCTGGATTAAGATAAAATGTTGCACATCTTGCAACAATCATAATAAATATGGATACTTTAAAAGCCATTCAGGTCTTTGTCTGTATTGCCCATCAAGGCAATCTCAGTAAGGCTGCCGAACACTTGAACTACTCCAAGGCAATGGTGTCACGTTATCTGGAGCACCTTGAACAGACTTTCTCAACACGTCTTTTTCAGCGCAACACCCGAAAGGTCTCGCTCACCCCTGCGGGTGAAAAGGCACTCGTGTATTGTGAAAATATTTTACAGCAACAACAACTCTTAGAAAGTTTGGCTGCACCCGAACAACATAGTGGAACAATTCGCTTTACCTGTGGCCTGTTTCTGTTCCAGTTGGGCATCAATGAATGTATCACGCAATTTAAAAAGCTTTATCCTCACATACATTTTGATGTGTATTTAACGGAAAATACGGTTGATCTGATGGATGCGCAGGTTGATCTTGCGCTACGGATTACCCAGAAAGTCGCGGATGGACTGATTGCACGCCCTGTCTGCCAGATCCAATCCACTTTCTGTGCCCATCCCCATTACTTGCAGGACCACACTCCCCTTTTGCATCCAAGCCAGCTGATTCAGCATGACTGCATTGCACATCATACCCATAACCAGTACTGGACCCTGTTTGATACAGATCAGCAACCGCAAAACTATCCATTAAATGTTACGTTCAAAAGCAATGATGTGATTGCGCTTTATCAGATGTGCCTCAAGGCGCAGGGCGTTGCCATGCTGCCCACCCTGCTGGTGCGAGAGGATATTGCACAGCATCGTTTGCAACAGGTGTTTACAGGTTTTTCTGCACCCGACCTGACATTGTCTTTAGTGTATGCTTCAAGGCAGCATTTACCGAAAATAACCCAGGAATTCATCGCTTTCGTGATTGAAAACCTGAATTTTTACTTAAATCAGCATAATTAAAAGATTTAAATGAACCTGAACGCTTGAATTTTGTCGTGTTGCCCATACCTCATCCGTATCTATGAATGACCAATATGTGGCAGTTCAGGTTTAACCCGATGAGCACTTATGCCAAAAGGACTGTACATGTTTGAGAACTTTTTTAAACGGAGATCATCAATGGCTAATGAGCACAATGAGCAAGCTCAAGACATTCAAAATGAGCAACAAACTGAACAAACTCAAGCTGAAAGTGTAGAGCAGGCAAACGAGCTTAGCGTTGAAGATTTACAGGCTCAGATTAGCAAGCTTGAAGAAAGCCTAAAACTTGAAAAGGTGCGTACCGCAAATGCTGTGTATGAGGCACAAAAAAGTGTGGAGCGTATCCAGCGTGAATCGGAAAAGCACAAAGATACGGTGCTGGAAAAGTTTGCAAAAGAGTTGTTGGATTCTGTCGACAACCTTGAACGTGCGATTCAGGCGGCTGGTGAAGAACAGACACCTGTACTCGAAGGCGTGAAACTGACCCTGAAATCCCTTTTGACCACACTGGAAAAATTTGGCGTGGTTGAGGCGAGTACCCAAAATGGCTTCAATGCCGACTTACACCAGGCGGTAGGTATTGATCCAAATGCCAAGGCCAATGAGATTGGTACGGTGTTGCAGAAAGGCTATACCCTGAATGGACGTTTACTTCGTCCTGCGATGGTGATGGTGGGTCAATAATGCGCGTGAGCAAGCGTTTTTTGCTCAAAAATGCAGAAATTTGAGAGTTTTTTGATTTTTTTTCATAAAAATGCTTGAAAAAAACCGATTGACTCTCATATCGAATAACAAGCAAAACATTGCAACAAAATTTTAGAGGAACACACCAAATGGCGAAAATTATTGGTATTGACTTAGGTACTACCAACTCATGTGTTGCTGTACTTGAAAGCGATAAAGTAAAAGTAATTGAAAATGCGGAAGGCGCACGTACAACCCCATCGATCATTGCGTATAAAGATGGCGAAATCCTGGTGGGTCAAAGTGCGAAGCGTCAGGCTGTAACCAACCCGAAAAACACATTATTCGCAATCAAGCGTTTAATCGGTCGTCGTTATGAAGATCAGGCGGTACAAAAAGACATTGGTCTTGTACCTTATAAAATCATCAAGGCTGACAATGGCGATGCCTGGGTTGAAGTCAACGACAAGAAATTGGCACCTCAACAGATCTCTGCTGAAATCTTGAAAAAGATGAAGAAAACAGCGGAAGACTACTTGGGCGAAACTGTTACTGAAGCAGTGATCACTGTTCCTGCTTACTTTAACGATGCTCAGCGTCAGGCGACCAAAGATGCAGGTAAGATTGCGGGTCTTGATGTTAAACGTATCATCAACGAACCAACGGCTGCGGCACTTGCGTTCGGTATGGACAAAAAAGAAGGCGACCGTAAAATCGCGGTTTATGACTTGGGTGGTGGTACATTCGACGTATCAATCATTGAAATCGCAGACCTTGATGGCGACCAGCAAATCGAAGTGTTATCAACTAACGGTGATACATTCCTTGGCGGTGAAGACTTTGATAACGCCTTGATTGAATTCTTGGTTGAAGAGTTCAAGAAAGAACAAAGTGTAAACCTGAAAAATGATCCACTTGCGTTACAACGTTTGAAAGAAGCGGCTGAGAAAGCAAAAATCGAGCTTTCTTCTTCTAACGCAACTGAAATCAATCTTCCGTACATCACGGCTGATGCGACTGGTCCTAAACACTTGGTGATCAACGTAACACGTGCAAAACTTGAAGGTCTGGTTGCTGACCTGGTTGCCCGTACCATTGAGCCTTGCCGTATCGCGCTTAAAGATGCAGGTCTTTCGACTTCTGAAATCTCTGACGTGATTCTGGTTGGTGGTCAGTCTCGTATGCCGATGGTACAGCAAAAAGTACAGGAATTCTTCGGTAAAGAGCCACGTAAAGACGTGAACCCTGATGAAGCGGTTGCGATTGGTGCGGCGATTCAAGGTGCGGTATTGTCTGGTGACAAGAATGACGTACTTTTACTTGACGTAACACCGCTGACTTTAGGTATCGAGACAATGGGTGGTGTATTAACACCAATCATTGAGAAGAACACCACGATTCCTGCGAAGAAATCACAAGTGTTCTCAACAGCGGCCGATAACCAGCCTGCGGTAGACATTTCAGTGTACCAAGGTGAACGTAAAATGGCTCAACAAAACAAATTGTTGGGTAACTTCCAGTTGGGCGACATTCCACCAGCTCCACGTGGTGTGCCACAAATTGAAGTGTCATTCGACATCAATGCTGATGGTATCCTGAAAGTGTCTGCGAAAGACAAGAGTACGGGTAAAGAGCAATCGATCCAGATCAAGGCAAACTCAGGCTTGTCTGACGCTGAAATCGAAGCCATGATCAAGGATGCTGAAGCGAATGCTGAAGAAGACCGTAAGTTTGAAGAATTGGCTAAAGCACGTAACGAAGCAGATGCTTTGGTGGCAAGCTCGAATAAAGCCGTGAAAGATCTTGGTGATAAAGTCACTGAAGATGAAAAAACTGCTATTGCAGCAGCCGTGACTGAACTTGAAGCAGCGACTAAAGAAAATGATGTCGATGTGATCAAAGCCAAAACTGAGGCTTTACAAGACATCTTGATGCCAATCACTCAACGTGCCTACGAACAAGCACAAGGGGCTGGCGGTGCAGAAAGTTTTGATCCAAATGCATTCCAGGGTGGTGATGCTGGTCAACAACAAAAAGCCGACGATGGCGTTGTAGATGCTGAGTTCACAGAAGTGAAAGATGACAAAAAATAATTTGTCTCTTTAAAAAAGACCGCGCGAAAGCGCGGTTTTTTTATGCATTCTATTTTATTTATTTTGATAAAAATACAACTCACCCAAAATCGGCATAAACAAGGGAATCACGCCACAGGCCTTAATTTCTTCAATAAATTCGGGAATATTTACACCAGGTAATAATTCTGGCGTTTGATCAATTGGTGTCACCATGGTATCCCAGTGACACGGAATAATATATTTTGGCTTGAGTAGCCGCACTACATCCTTAACATAGTTGGGGCGATACTTACGTCCAATCGCACATAGACACACAATATCAGCCTCTCGCCCCTGCAATTCCTGCTCGATAAAGTCGGCTGAATCAATATGCACCACACTGAGCTTGCCCGTACGAATCCACCAGTTGAAGACCTGACCATGCCGCAGATGATGAAACTTGGGAGGATAAGGTGGTGGAGTGGTCATATCACCAGGTAGCGGCACACGGCCAAACAGTGCCTTACCGTGTATGGATGGCAAACCCACAACTTGCCATTTTCCACAGTCAATGGTTTCCCGCCCCTTTGTTTCAAGCATCTGCTGTTCAGAAAGGCCTGCTGAGCGTCCATACATTAAGCTGGCCTGTGAACCAATTAAGCGCGCACCCGTTTGTTTACACACTTCTGGCGCATCCAGAATATGATCGTAATGCGCATGGCCAATCAGCACCTCATCCGCCTGTGGAATATACTGCCTCACCAATGCTGGATCACTCAATAAAGGTTGGGTAAAGGTCTGCCACAGGCTTGGACGGCTAATAAAGGGATCGAGCACCACCGTACGATGCTGGTCAGACAGGATAAATCCCGCTGTCCCCAAATACCTGATTTTTAAATTTTCAACTGTTGCCTGAGCTGGCGATGCAGCAGCCCATCCCGCCTCGGGAGCTTTAAGTAAATATTTCAGCATCTTCATTCCTTGGTCTTTTTATATTCATCCATTTTTTATCAATTCATTAAAACAGAATCAGAAGAATGATTATATATTTTTCAGTGTTCTTCCAATTTTGTTATAGTTGACCGACTGAGCGTTTAGACAGAGATGTCTTGCACTGTTTTGCATCATATTAACCAGAAGAATATAAAATAGAATGACTCGTGTTTTTTTAATGTTGGGGTTGGCATTTTTTCTATTGTGGTCGGGTTATCAAACCCGCCAACAACCTCAACTCAAGTTTAATTCATTATCAACCCGACTACTTCATCCACTGGATCATCGGCTACGCTATCGTATTGCCGAAGTTGACCCACGTTTTAAACTCAGTGTTGAGCAGGTCAAGGCCATTAGCCAGCAAGCCACGCAGGTCTGGAAAGATGGCACTGGAAAGGATTATTTTGTTTATGACCCGAATGCACAGCTCACGATTCATTTAATCTATGATGAACGGCAGTATGAAAGTGAGCAACGTCGGGAACATTTAAGCCGACTCGAAACCAATCAACAGCAATGGCTAAATAAAAAGAAGCAGCTTGACCAGATCGAACAGGAAGTCCTGCAAAATAAACAGATATTGGAACAAAAACAGCTACAACTGGACCAACAGATTCAATACTATAATCAGGAGCGACAGATTGCCCAACGTAGTCCCACCTCCTCTGCCAATGCTGAATACTTCCAGCAGCGACAACAGCATCTACAGCAAAATGTTGAGCAACTACAGCAGGAAATTGGTCAATACAACCAAAAAATCAGTCAACTCAACCAGCAAATTGATGAACTGAATGCGCTTGACCAGCAATTAAATGCCTCGGTTAAGCAATATAAACAGCGTTTTCAGCCTCATTTATTTCATAAAGGCCTGTTTAATGGCAAACAGATCCTGATTTATGAATTTGAATCAGAGGATGACCTGCGCCTTACACTGGCACATGAACTGGGTCACGCCCTAGGTCTACAACATACCGATGATCCCCATGCACTGATGCATCCAGTCATGAAAGATCAGGATATTGCCCACTTTCGTTTAACCCAGGCAGACCGCGACCTACTGCTGGCAAGATAATCACCGCATAGTCCAACTCTATTAAAGGTGGAAATAGCTTAAGATTTTGGTGGACTTTAAATGTCACAAATAGGCAATATTTCACCAAAAAGTAAAAAATTATGCTGTTTTAAAGATAATTTACAAAAGTTAACAATTGAACGTTTTTTTGTTTTTTCAGCCAAATTTTTTCTTAATTTTTTCCACAACTCAGTTTAATCGCTTGATATTTTTCCAGTTATGATTAAAAAAGCAACCCTATTGCTGCTTTTTTAATTCTGTAAACCATCCAATTCATTTTTTTATTTATTAGAAAAAAATCACACTTTTTAGTTTTATTTATTAAATAGATAGCATTTTGACCTTTTTAAAATATTGCTCAAAAATAAGCCATATTTTGAGGAGTCTGGCTTATGCGTTATCTCAGTGTTGCGATGGTTACCGCGTGTTTATGCATGGGCTCCACCCAGTTCAGTTATGCTCAAAATGATCTACACAACATAAGTTCTCATCGCCATGAGGTGGTAAAAAAACCACTGTATTATCGTATCGCTGAAGTTGATCCACGCTTTAATTTAACTACCCAGCAGTTATTGGAACTCACCCAGCAAGCCGCAAAGATTTGGGAACAGGAGACAGGGCAACAGCACTTTATCTATGACCCTCAAGCTGAGTTTAGCATTAACTTGGTGTATGACGAGCGCCAGCAACATAGCTCAAATCGTATTCAGGGCCTGAATCAACTGAAACAGCAACAAAAGCAATGGGAAAACCAGAACCAGCAGTTGCAGCAGATCAAGGATGAGGTGCAAAGAACCACGGCTTTGATTGTCAGTAAGCAATCCCAGCTTACTGTCCAGTTTCAACAATACAACATGGAAGTGCAGCGTTTTAACCAGCAACGCTCATCCTCTAAAGATATGGCTGAGCAATTCAATCAGCGACAGCATGCGCTTGAACTCCAGTCTGCGGCACTACAGCGTGAAATCCAGCAACACAATCAAAAAACACAGCAACTCAATCAGGAAATTATACGTTTAAACCACAACAATCAGCAGTTGGTTGCATCGGCAAATCAATTTAACCAAGTCTTCCATCCTCGCCTATTCCATAAGGGCCTTTTTAATGGCAGACAGATTACGGTTTATGAATTCTCCTCTCTTGAGGACCTGCGCATGACCCTCGCACATGAGTTTGGCCATGCCTTGGGCCTACCCCATACCGATGATCCAAGCTCCTTGATGTATCCCGTCATTCAGAAACAGAATATCCAGAAATTCTCGCTCACTGATTCAGATCGGGAATTGGTGAAAGCAAGCTTGTAAAGCATAATTTTTACCAAATATCAGCCGTCAATTACTGACAAAAAATGACAGATTAGTATATTTTTCGTGCAAATTTAAAAAATAATTATGTGAAAAATATTATATTTTTACAATTATTTACACCTCTTGTTTATGTGAATTTTTATATAAATTAACAAGAATTCACAAAACAGCTATAAAAAATAAACATTTGTTCTGCCTCATTTTTTGATTATTTATTAGTCAACATCTGATTATTTATTCAACTTTTTTGCTCTATTTCCCTATGGGTATTTTTATTAATTTTCCAGAAATATTCTTCAAATTGATGATTTGTACAAAAATATATCAGTTTGACTCATGTATAAGTTTGGTTAAAATACGATCGTTTTCAAGCTTTTTTTTGTTTTTTATTATGCGCCTATTCTCTCTCCTATTGGCTACATGCTTATCCATGTTGGCCCATACAGCGGCTTGTGCCCAGGTTTCGCCCCATGCCGAATTCTCACCAGTGCGTTATAGTTCTGAGAATCCATTACGCTACCGCATTGCCGACCTTGATCCACGCCTAAATCTCAGCCAGCAGCAAATGGTTGAGCTGAGTAAACAAGCCGCCGCCATTTGGGAAAAAGACACAGGACAGAATTATTTTGTTTATGATCCTGAAGCGAAATTTGCCATCAACCTAGTGTTTGACCAGCGCCAGATTCGCAGCATGAAGCGTTCAGAAAACCTGAACCAACTGGAGCAGGAACAGCAAAACTGGCTGAATGAAAACCAGCAGTTAAAAACATTAAAAGATAATCTAACCCAATCGCAAACACAGCTTGAATTGCAAAAGAAAGGCTATGAAAGCCAGGTTCAGCAATATCAGCAGGCATTGGCGCAATTCAAGGCACAAGGTTCTCGTTCTGAGTTCGTGGCTGGACTTCAACAGCAGCAATCTCGTCTGGAGCAGCAGGCAGCCCAGTTACAGAGCCATATTGCGCAACACAACCAGCAGATCCAGCAATTTAACCAGCAAACAGAAAAACTTAAAAAGCTTCATCAACAAATGGCTGAGTCTGTTGCCCAGTTTAACCAGACCTTTAAGCCTGAAGTGCTTCACAAGGGACAGTTTGAGGGAAACCAGATTTCTATTTATGAGTTTTCCTCAGTTGATGACCTACGTTTAACGCTTGCACATGAATTTGGTCATGCATTGGGACTTAAACACACCCACGATCCAAAGTCCCTCATGTATCCACGTATCAAGGAACAGGATGCCAAGGACTTTCAGCTAACAGATACCGATCTAGAATTACTGGGTTTGTCCCGATAAGCCTAGTCCAAAAGTATCATGGATTTCCCGAATGATGTTTTTGAACAAGATAACAAGAATGGGTCGATTCTTTTGATTTATTCATGTTATTGTGTCGATAAAACATCATTTTAGTCTTAAGCGGAGATCAACATGAGTTATTATCATATCCTGATTGAGGTGAACGATCACATCAGTACGATTGAGCAGACTCGTGATATTGAAATCCTGGATATTCAGGATATTAGCCCTTATCTCCACTCTATTTTAATCCCTTATTTCAATGAGCAGGAAATCGAGCTTGAGGACGAAAACGTTGCTTATGACGAAATCCTGCATCTGGAAGTGAAACAGACCCTTTTACCCATTGAACACTTGATTGAAGAAGAACAAAAACAGTTGCCAAGTGACACTGATGTGACCATCACGGCCTATGAAATTTTTAATGACCGTGATTTAAGTCAGGATGTGACCGCGGTGATTTTTGACATTCTGGAAGCGGTTAAACTGGACGATGCGCCATAAGTAAAAAAGGTCTGCATTGATTTGCAGACCTTTTTTGATGAAAACATTATTATTGCATCATTTGTTTAGCTTGTTCCTGGCGAAAAGCACGGAGAATCTGCAGACCTGCCCGTCCTGTAGGGTTTAAGCCTAAACGGCTTTGTTCCTTTTGAATGGCCTGACGGCTTTTATCACCAATCAAACCATCTACGGCCCCAATGTCATAGCCCCGCTGAATCAGGAACTGCTGGATTTCACGACGTTCTGCACGTGAGGTGCCAGCATCATCTGTTGGCCAGGCAGTTAAAAACGGTGTTCCACCCCTTAAACGGTCGGATAGATGCGCAATTGCCAATCCATAGCTTTCCGCTGCGTTATAGCTATAAATCGCATCAAAGTTTTTAAACACCAAAAATGCTGGGCCATTGGCGCCCGCTGGTGTAATTAGCCCTGCTGGTGTGCTGCCTGACAAATTGCCCTGAATCAATGCCGTACCATCCGCACGGGTTACGCCCTGCGCAATCCAGCTATTCAGTGACCTTTTATTACGACGGCTTTCGCCTGCAACCGACATACCTTGTGGAATTTTCACCTCAAAGCCCCACGGCATACCTGTTTGCCACCCTGCCCGTTTTAGGAAGTTGGCAGTTGAAGCCAGAGCATCTGTGGTGCTTGAAACTAAATCACGGCGGCCATCCCCATCAAAGTCCACCGCCAGACGCTCATAGGTGGATGGCATGAATTGAGTATGACCAAAAGCACCTGCCCAGGAACCATAGAGTTGATCCTGGGTTAAATCACCGCGTTGTAAAATCCGCATGGTGGCAAAGAACTCGCCACGGAAATAACTTTGGCGGCGGCCCTCACAGCTCAGTGTCCCCAAAGCCTGCAATAAAGGATATTTACCTGAAATGTCTCCATAATTACTTTCCACACCCCACACGGCTACCACCGTTTCAGCAGGAACACCATAGGCCTGCTCCACACGGTTGAGTACCGCACGATGCTGGGCCAGTTTCTGCTGCCCAGCCTGCACACGCTCGTTATCCACAAGCCCAGACAGATAATCCCAGATCGGGGTCGAAAATTCAGGCTGATAATTTAATTTATCAATGACCGAATAGTCTGGTGCCAAATTTTGCGTATAACGATCATAGGTTAAGCCAGAAACACCTGAGGCAATTGCCTGGGAGCGTAAATTTGCCAGACAACCCTGAAAACTGGAATTTGACGTATAGCTGCCTGTTACAGGTGCCGCTGCCGTTGTGGTGCTCGCCACCTTTGCACCATTAATAATGAGTTCTGCGTGTGCTTGATTAAAGAAAGCAAATAAGGCAGTGCCTATAAATAAAGAAAAATGATGTTTCATGTCTTAACCAGAGTTTTTAAATTTAAATTTCTTGTTCACCTTAACATGCAACTGCACCATGTTCCGTTTGCAATCGTAACTTTGAATTCATTTATTGTCTTTTAAATTTAAAGTTCTCATTTTAAATTCAAAACCTGCAATCATTTTTGAATTCAAAATAGCCACAAACCAATTTATAAGTTTTAAATTCAAAAATACAGCCTACTTTTAAATTCATTTATAGAGTTCAATCTTTCTCAACCAAAGCCTGAACTCTTATGTTTTATAGAAACTTAGTTAATTTTTCTTGTTATAGGAGAAAACATAATCCACAAGCTGATCATTTAAATTCAAATAAAAGCACAAGCTAATTTTAAATTCAAAAGCCAACAGATTTTTTGAATTCAAAACTTATACAAAGGCATGTTGAATATCTTGAATTCAAATTTTATCCCGTACTTTAAATTCAAAAACACAAAATAAAGTTATTCACAATCCAGACAAAGCCCTAAATATGAATGTTCAACACCAAAAAGCAAAGCTTTTATCAAGCGTAATCCGAATAGTTTGAGTGAAGTTCACCTTGCAAAGCTTTAATTACTCACCATATAGATGGCAAATTTTTTCTTGGGTAATGTTGTAACTCATTTAGATAGTGACTCCTTTTTAGAATTAAAATATAAATTTAAAACATTGAAAATTATATTATTTTTATGAATTAACAACCTACTGCATACAAAAAAATAATTTTTATGATTTATATCAACTTATCCAATTTTTCTTGATACGGAAAGATATTCCCAGACTAATCACTTAACCTCAAATAAAAACACCATCCTGATTTTAAATTTAAAAACTGACAGATATTTTGAATTTAAACTGCAAATGATCCACTTTCATCGTTTTGAATTCAAATTACGCTCTCGGTTTTAAATTCAAATTTGTAAAAGAAACTTATCCACAAACCCAATATTTTTCATCCTTTTATGGTTTTGAATTTAAAACTTTAAATTTAAACATCAGCCAATAAAAAAGCGACCCGAAAGTCGCTCTGATTATAAAAATGAATTTAAATTTTCATTTCATCAGTCAGTGCCAATGGCACAGGTAGAATTTTGGCAAGTTGACGACACAGGTCCGTTAAATCATCACGGTTATTCGGCATCAACGTAATATGTCCCAGCTTACGGCCAGCACGTTCAGACTTATTGTAAAGATGTAAATGTGCGCCTTTGAGGGCCAGCACATCTTCCGATTTTGGATGCTGACCAATGATATTCACCATCACAGTTGGGCGAACCACATCAGTTGACCCCAATGGTAAACCTGCAACTGCACGGATATGGTTTTCAAACTGTGAGCAAATTGCGCCCTCAATCGACCAGTGACCCGAGTTATGCACACGACACGCCATTTCATTGGCGTAGAGGCCTTGTTCTGTCACAAACAGTTCAAGCGTCAGCACACCAACATAGTTAAGATGGTTGAGCAGACGGGTGATGTAATCCTGCGCGACAGGCTGTAAATCTGTGCTGTTTGGTGCAGGAACGATGGAGTGGGACAAAATGCCATTGTGATGGTGGTTTTCAGCAAGTGCCCAAGTTTTGACATCGCCATCCTGTCCACGCACCGCAATGATTGACACTTCACGGCTGAATTTCACAAAACTTTCAGCAATCAAGCTTTTAGCGGGACCAAGCTCAGTCCAAGCGGTATCAATCTGATCTTCGGAACGCAATACAAACTGGCCCTTGCCATCATAGCCACCTGTTACGGTTTTTAAGACGATTGGCAAGCCCAGATCAGCCACGGCCTGTTTTAAGCTGTCCAAGCTATCTACAGCACGGTACGGCGCAACAGGAATCCCTAGCTCATCGAACAAGCCTTTTTCAGCCAAACGGTTTTGGGCGGTTGCCAAAGCAAGGCGGGGAGGGTGCAATGTCTTGCTTTGTGTAAGCACATCCACATCGGCCACAGGCGTATTTTCAAATTCAAGGCTAAACACATCCGCACTGGCGATGAAATCCTGTAAACCCTGTGCATTTTTGCTTGAAAATACGGGTCCCAAAATCGCAGCAGGGCAATCGGTTTCCGCTTCAAAGAATGTGCATTGAATATTAAGTGGCAAAGCCGCTTGCGCCATCATGCGTCCAAGTTGCCCACCACCAAAAATGCCAATGGTTTTATTCATGATCAACTCCGTTAAACTTGACCAGGAATATTATTGCTCGACACTTTTTCGGTCTGTGCAGTACGGAAATCAGCCACATTTTTAGCGATATTTGGGCGAGTTAAACCTAAAATTTGTGCCGCCATAATCGCCGCATTGGTTGCACCTGCCTGACCAATTGCCAGTGTTCCCACTGCAATGCCTGCTGGCATCTGCACGATGGAAAGCAATGAATCAACACCATTTAAGATTGAGGATTTCACAGGCACACCCAGTACAGGTAAATCGGTCTTGGCTGCACACATGCCAGGTAAATGCGCCGCACCACCAGCACCCGCAATAATCACCTGAATGCCACGATCACGCGCTGTTTCCGCATATTCAAACAAACGGTCTGGGGTACGGTGCGCAGAAACCACTTCAGCTTCAAAAGGAACACCCAGTTGTTTGAGCATGTTCGCGGTATGTTCGAGTGTTGCCCAATCGGATTGAGAACCCATGATAATCCCGACTAAAGGTTGGCTATCTGTTGCGACCGCATTCATTGGCTTTTCCAAAACATGATAAAAATAGGGGAATGTCTCGACTCGCGCCAAGCACAAAGGAATAAATTGGCAAATATTATAGCGGTTTTTTCAGGCATCCCCAAATAAAGAACATCTGGGCAGTGTCCGAAAAATTAGCTTTGGTTACGGAACACAAAATAGACACAGCCCATCAAACAAAACATCGCCCAGACATAATCCAGTTTAAAAGGCTGCTTAAACAGGAAAATCATAAAAGGCACAAACACCAATAAAGTGACGACTTCCTGTGTAATTTTCATTTCCCCCAGACTCCAGCCATGCTGACTTAACAGTTTGGTTGCAGGAATCATAAAACTGTATTCCAGCAGGGCAATACACCAACTGAACAGGATCGCTTGCCAAAGTGGGGCATCATGTAAAATTTTAAGATGCCCATACCATGCCAAAGTCATAAAACAGTTGGAAATTATCAATAGGCATAACGCCAGCAGAGGGAAGCTCAACATAATGTCCTTTTATAGGAATACTATTTTAAAAACACTGGAATTTTATCATTCCTCAACGTCATTATAAGTAAAGAACAACAACGAATTTTGACTATCTTTTCCATAGCAGCCTTGCTATCTTTTGAGGCAAATTTTTAACTGCATAACACACGTTTTACGTGAATGAATAAAGCGAGATACAACATGCATCTGCATATTTTGGGTATTTGTGGCACGTTTATGGGGTCTTTGGCTCTATTGGCACGAGATTTAGGACATAAAGTCACAGGTTCAGATGCCAATGTTTATCCACCAATGTCAACCCAACTGGAAAATGCAGGCATTGAGCTGATGCAGGGCTATGACCGCAGCCATTTGCAGCCGCATCCTGATCTTGTGATTGTGGGCAATGCCATGAAACGTGGTATTGATGCCATCGAGTATATGCTAAACGAGGGTTTACCTTATGTTTCTGGCCCACAGTTTTTGGCAGATCATGTCTTGCAGGGCAAGCATGTGCTTGGTGTGGCGGGGACACATGGCAAAACCACAACCACGACCATGCTGGCTTGGGTGCTGGATCAGGCAGGTTTAAATCCTGGCTTTTTGATCGGTGGCGTACCGCTTGGTTTTAGCGAAAGCGCACGTTTAGGTGGTGGAAAATATTTCTGTGTGGAAGCGGATGAATACGACTCTGCATTCTTTGATAAGCGTTCCAAATTCGTTCATTACCACCCTAAAACAGCGATTTTAAACAACCTTGAATTTGACCATGCCGATATTTTTGATGATCTAGCTGCAATTCAAAAACAGTTCCACCATTTAGTGCGTACCATTCCAAGTGAGGGTCGTATTATTGCCCCGATTACTGAAACCAATATTGATGAAGTACTAGCACAGGGCTGCTGGACACCTGTAATTCGTACCAGTCTTGAAGCAAATAATCAAGCCGCTTTATCTGCTGAGTTGGTCAGTGCCGATGGCAGCCACTTTAACGTGCTGGAACATGGCAAGGTGATTGGCGAAGTGAAATGGAACATGACAGGGCAGCATAGTGTTGCCAATGCCTTAGCCACCATTGCCGCAGCCCAGCATGTGGGTGTAACGATTGAACAAGCCTGTGCAGCTTTATCCAACTTCGGTGGGGTCAAACGCCGTATGGAGCTATTGGGAACAGTTCGTGGCATCGAAGTCTATGATGACTTTGCCCATCACCCAACCGCAATTGAAACTACACTTGACGGCGCACGTAAGCGTTTACGCGAGCGTAAACTGTGGGCGATCATTGAACCACGCTCCAACACCATGCGTATGGGCAGCCATAAAGATGGGTTGGCACATTCTGCACGTTTAGCCGATGAAGTGATCTGGTATCAACCAGAGGGACTGGACTGGGATTTACAGCCCGTGATTGCAGCTTCATCAAACAAGGCCGAAGTCAGCCGTTCTTTAGACGAGATCATTGCCCGTGTGGTGAATGAAGCAGGTGAGGGTGATGCTGTGGTGATCATGTCCAATGGCGGGTTTGGTGGATTGCACCAAAAATTAATTACGGCTTTATCGTAATCGAGCTTTTCATAATTTTAGAACGGTATTCACTATCGTGACAGGCGGCATGGATGCCGCCCGTTGGACTGTGGTATAAGGATATACCATCAGTCCAACAAAGGATTTTTGTTACTTTTCATCCCTGAAAAGTAAGGAAATGCCTATACAAAAACAATTAAACCTATTCAGCCTATATAAGGCTGTGCAGCCTTTTCCAGATGAAATATATCCAAACTATTTATTGTAATTAACTCAATTTATTCACGAGTTTTAACGGCAAAATCTTCATGGCAATCCCCATTGGCAACCACGGCCACTGCGGTACATACGCTTTTACAGGTGCTTTTTCAATGGCTTTGACCAAAGCCTTGCAACCTGTTTTCTCATCCACCTCAAATGGCAGTTTTTTCGCACCCTCATTCATCTCGGTACGAATATAGCCTGGAAAAATAGTGGAGACCTTGATTGGCGTATTGAGCAGTTCCGCACGAATCCCCTCTGCCAAGTGTGCAACCGCCGCCTTACTGGCCGCATAGGTCGATAAATGCTTCGGCAAACCACGTAGTGCGCTCATTGAGGAAATCACCACCAAATGCCCTTTATTCTGCGCCCTAAAGATTTCAACAGCAGCCTCACACTGCGCCAATGCCGAAATAAAGTTGGTTTCTGCTGTTGCTCGGTTCACTTCAAAATTGCCCTTACCAATACGGCGACCATCACCCACACCCGCATTGACAATAATACGGTCAATCGTCCCGAACTCTTGCTGAAAGGCTTTAAACACCGTAAAAACATCATCGTAATGCGTCACGTCCAGTACCTTGATACCGACCTGCACCGAATGCTGGCTTTGTAGCTCCTGTTTGAGTGTTTCCAAACGTTCCAGCCGCCGTGCACACAACGCAAGATTATAGCCTTTGGCAGCAAACTCACGTGCCATACCTGCACCCAAACCTGAACTTGCACCAGTAATTAAAATCGTCTTTGCCATGTCTGCCACCTATTGTTTTTTTAAATCCATGTTAAAAGTTCAGCATCATGTGCCTTTAAGTAGTGATGCTCATTAAAACTGAGTAATTGCAAACGCCCATCCACCCAACGCAGCGTGGTGATACTGGCATTGGTGATGGACCAGTTCAGTGCAAAAATTTGTTTGGCATGCAAACCCAAGACCTTGCCCACAGCCACAGAAATCACGCCACCAGAACTAAACACCACTGCCTGACGCTGTTGGGTTGCATCAAGATGCTCACACAGGGTTTGCAAAGCAGTTTCTACACGGGTCTGAAAGCCCAACCAAGTCTCATGATATTCATGGTCATATTGCTCTCCAATCCAGCGATCTATCGCGCCATCAAAAATTTTGGCCAGATAGGCACGAGGATTAGCAACCAGTTCAACATCCTGTTTTAACAATTCAGGCTGATTAAAACGTGGTTCATATTGGGCAAACACATGCTGGTGATCAAACTCATTCCATGCCGATTCGGTTTGAATCAATGCATCATGGAAACTTTTCGACAAGGCCAACTGTGCGGTTTGCTGATGACGCTGCATTGAGCCCGCCACCACCAACGGTGTATGTTTCAGCGTTTGCTTAAAAAAATCACCCACCACCTGTGCCTGCTGTTCACCTTTGGCCGAAAGCTGGTCATAACTTGCCGCACCAAATGAGGCCTGTCCATGTCGCACCAGATAAATTGTGCTCATCGTTTTAAAATATCCTGTAGTTTTGCGCCATATTCAAGAATCAATTGCTGTGCTTCAGCATTGTTTGCTGCAATCAGTTTTAACGCCCGAATATGCAAAGCATGAATCAAAATCCAGAAATCCTTAAAGGCAGGATTATCGGTTTGCTGGTGGTAATAACGATAATAAATCTGCTGTGCAATCACCGCCAAACGGAACAAGCCAAACACTTCATAGAAAGCCCAATTTTCTGGTTGTAGGCCTGTTTTATCCAGATAGTAATCGACCACTTGCTGACGAGTCAGCATGCCTTTTAAATTGGTTGGCTGACGACGGCTGGATTTCATCAGGGCATCGTCATCATCCTGAATCCAGTAGGCAAGGGCGCTGCCCAAATCCATCAATGGATCGCCCAATGTCGCCATTTCCCAATCCAGTACACCAATCACTTGGGTCGGCTGGTTTGGATCGAGAATGACATTATCAAAACGCCAGTCATTATGAATCACACAAGTTTTAGAATCGGCTGGAATATGTTGCTGTAACCACTGACGCACAAAGGCAAAATCAGGCACATTCGGCGTTAAGGCTTTGGCATAACGACCATCCCAACCCTCCACCTGACGGCGGCAATAGCCATCGCCCTTACCCAGTTTTTCCAGCTCAGTTCCCTGATAAGGCACTTGATGCAACTCAATCAGCTTATCCAGCACATTCAAACACAGTTGCTGAACCTGTTGCTCATCCAGTTGTAATTCTTTGGGTAAATTGGCACGTGGAATAATGCCTTCAATCCGTTTCATCACATAGAAATCACAGCCAATTACACTGTCATCCTGACACAGTGCCAGCATTTCAGGCAAAACTGGATAGAATGGTGCAAGATAGTTCTGAACGTTATATTCACGTGCCATATCATGTGCTGACTTGGCTTTGGTGCCTTTCGGTGGGCGGCGTAAAATCAGGTCGGCGTTGTCATATTGCAGACGATAGGTCCAATTGGATGCGCCACCCGAATACTGGGTGACTTGTGCTTGCCCTTGTAAAGACACACCCTGATTTTTTAACCATGTTTCAACCACTGCAATATCCAGTTCCTCACCATGACGAACCTGACCACCCACATCAATCACTGTCATTTTCTTATATCCTTATCCACGACCATAACCACGTTTTTTAAGTTCCAGTTTGGCAATCATGCCTTTATGTACTTCGTCAGGTCCATCGGCTAAACGTAAACTACGTGCCTGATTAAAGAACGCAGTGAGGGGAGTATCGCGTGACACACCTTCTCCGCCGTGAATCTGAATTGCCATATCCACCACATTTTGTAGGACTGTCGGCGCAACCACTTTAATCGCAGAAATTTCGGTGAGTGCTGCCATATTGCCCAACGTATCCATCTTATAGGCTGCATACAGCGTCAATAAACGGGCTTGGTCAATTTGCACACGGGCTTCTGCCACACGTTCTAAATTCCCACCCAACTTTAATAGTTCTTTGCCAAAGGCTTTACGGGACATACCACGATCAATCATCAACTCTAACGCTTTTTCTGCTGCGCCAATACAACGCATACAATGATGAATGCGTCCTGGCCCTAAACGCCCTTGTGCAATTTCAAAACCTTGTCCCGCACCACCAATGAAGTTACTCACTGGCACACGCACATTGTCAAAACTGACCTGCCCATGTCCATGTGGCGCATCATAATCACCAAACACAGGCAACATTCGTTCAATGGTCACGCCTTGCGTTTCAATCGGCACAAGTACCATCGAATGTTGATGGTGACGGTCTTTGCTTGGGTCTGGGGTATAGGCCATAAAAATAATCACTTTGGCATTGGGATCACCCAAACCAGACGACCACCATTTACGCCCATTCAGTACAATTTCGTCCCCATCCACCACCGCGGTGGCCTGCATATTGGTGGCATCACTGGACGCTACCGCAGGTTCAGTCATACAGAATACCGAACGAATCTCTCCAGCGAGTAAGGGTTGCAGCCATTGTTGTTTTTGCGCTTCACTGCCATAACGCCATAATACTTCCATGTTGCCACTATCAGGCGCATTACAGTTAAAAACCGTTGGCGCGAGCAAACTACGTCCTGTCAGCTCAGCGATATGCGCATATTCCTGCACCGACAAACCTGTACCCAACTCAGCATCTGGTAAAAACATATTCCATAAGCCTGCGGCTTTGGCCTTATTTTTCAATTGTTGTAATTGTTCAGGCCATTGCCATTTGGTCCAGTCACCATCCACATTTAAATGATGCACCTCATCCCCAAATGCTTTTTCAATGGGTTCGATTTCTTGTTGAATAAAGGCTTGCGTTCGTGCAATAAAATCCTGTGCGCGTTCGGATAATGCAAACATCATCAGTTCCCTCAATGTAAAATATGGCGAATATTGATTCGCTGCTTTACATCACCATAAGCGAAATTTTATTATGAATGAAATGATTTTATTTTATGCATAACTATGAATCATATTCATAATACCAGCCCACTGGAAGTGGGACATTTTCATCGGATTGACATTAATCTCTATCCGCTTTTTATTGCCATTTTTGAACAAAAAAGCATTTCCAAAGCGGCGCAACTACTGTGTATCAGCCAGTCTGCGGTTAGTCATGCCTTACAGCGTCTACGCACACAGCTTGATGATGAACTGTTTGTCCGCAGTGGCCAGAAAATGCTGCCCACACCCTATGCCGAACAGATTTATCAGCCGATTCAAACCGCCTTATTGACTATTCAGGGTATTGCAGTGCCGCAACAGGACTTTGACCCAAGCATGCTACACAGCCTGAAAATTGCCATTCACGATGAAATCGAACCGATTATTTTTCCCCAGTTGGTGTATCACTTTACCCAACTCAATCTGGATATTCAGTTTTTGAGTTCCAAGCTGGACCGTAAAAATATGCTGGCTGATCTTGCAGCCCAGCAAATTGATTTTGTTATTGATCTGGTACAGCCTTATCAAGAAAACTTACAGTTTGAAAACCTGATTGAAGACCATTTTGTAGTGTGTACCCCACAGGCTGAAATGGATTTATCGCTTTATCTATCCTCACCGCATATCGGTGTATCCTCACGGCGTACAGGGCTGTTACTGGAAGATATTTATCTCAACCGCCAACAATTGTCCCGTCAAATTTTCCTGCGTTGCCAGCACTATGCAACCGCCTTGCAGGTACTGGCGCAATATCCGAATGCCATCCTGACTATTCCACAAAGTATCCTCAAACATCTGCATTATTCAACGGATTTGCATATCCATGCCTTGCCGATTGAACTGCCCAAAATCAGGATGGGCATGTACTGGCATGAGCATGTCAAACACAATCCACGACACCAGTTTTTACGAACTGAGATCTTAAAGATTTTTAATCCTGACTTATTTGATAGAGATTTGCACATTGTTTAAAAGTATGTAATTCTATGCACATCTTTGGATGTCATCATCCATACAGAATTTGACAAGGGGAGTAGCCTCCTCCAAATCTCAGTGCTGAAATCGTGGTACTCAGGTGTCAGAGCTCCGTCATTACACTTTGCAAAAAGTCGGACTCTGAGCATCATCCTTTAGGGTGATGTAGGCAAGACCTTGATCATGTTGAAACAGATGTTTTATTTAATTCATCTGGCAACTGGTCAAGGTTTTTTTATGTCCATTTGCCAGATAGGGAGTTGTGATGGAAACTATCGGCAATCTATGGCTGTATGTGGTGTTCTTCGGCATTGTGGCGGTCATGCTACTGGTCGATTTTTTAGGCTTTAAACAAAAACAGGATCAGGATGTCCCGATCAGGCAGGCTGCCTACTGGAGTGTGGCCTGGGTCACTGTGGCGGTGCTGTTTGGCGGGGGTTTGTGGCTCTATCTACAGCAAACCATCGGAACAACCATCGCCAATCAAAAAACCATGGAGTATTTCGCAGGTTATTTACTGGAAAAATCGCTGGCGATTGACAACGTCTTTGTCTGGCTGATGATTTTCGCCGCATTTGCCATTCCACCTGCACTGCAACGTAAAATCCTGCTGTATGGGGTACTCGGCGCAATTGTCCTAAGAACCATTTTTATCTTTATTGGGGCCTGGTTCGTACAGGAATTTTCCTGGGTACTGTATATTTTCGGTGCGTTCCTTGTCTATACAGGCTTTAAGTTCCTGAAAGGGCAGGATGAAGAAACCAATATCGAAGATATTAAATTACTTAAATGGCTGCGCGGGCACATGCGGATTACCCCACAGCTTGAGGGCAACAAGTTCTTCGTGCGTCAGAATGGCCTACTATGGGCAACGCCATTGTTTCTAGTCTTAATCCTGGTTGAGGCATCCGATGTGATTTTTGCGGTGGATTCCATCCCTGCAATCTTTGCTGTCACCAGTGACCCGTTCATTGTCCTGACCGCAAACCTGATGGCGATTCTAGGCCTACGTGCCATGTTCTTCCTGCTGGCTGGTGCCGCAACCAAACTGCATTACCTACCGTATGGACTGGGCATCATCTTATTGTTTATTGGTGCAAAAATGTTATTGCTGGATGTATTCCACATGCCAATCTGGATTTCATTGGGCTTTATCGTACTGGTACTCAGTATCACCGCTTATCTATCATTACGTCATAATAAAAAGCAGTTGCAATCTTAATCAGTTGAATTCAGGCATTTGATAAATTCAGGTGCCTGAACAGTTAAATCATAAAAATAGACTGTACATTAAAAAAACAGATCAATATCATATGGCGGCTTAAAGCTTTTATCTTTCCTAATCAGAAACATAATAAAACAAGGGCTGTTCACATCAATGTCGTTCAGGCCAATTAAAATGAGTGGGGTCTCATGCGTTCTAAAAAAATTAATCTTGTGGTGGTGCCATTGCTACTCAATGCATGTAGCCACAATGATGGCCCATTGGTGCAGGATGTCTACAACAACCAATATGACTGTGCAAGCGACTGGAACACTGAAACCTGTGAAGAGGAAAATAGTTCGGGTAGCGGTGGCTCAAGCGCTGGTGTGCGCTACTACGGCGGTTTTGGTTCTGGACGTTACCTCGGCCCACAGTATTATCAGGGCAATCGGGAAGTGTCTTTTCGCGGCAGCAGCCTACGTCCGCGCAGCAACCTCAGTGTTGGACAACCCATGATTTCGACCACAGCAAAAAGTTACTCCGCCTCCTCACCTGTTCGTGGTGGTTTTGGCCGCGGCGGTTCTTCATTTGGTGGCTGATCAGGAAAACTGAAATTTTGTATGAAAAGAAAAATCCTCGCACCGCGTACCGACTGGCAGTTTGAGCACCAAAAGATTGGTTTTGACTACTTTAACTTACCCTCACTGGATGGCTCAATTTATTGGTCAGAGGGCATTGCCTACGAATTTACCCTCAGGCAGATTGAACAGCTTGAAGATGCGGCCAATGAACTGCATCAAATGTGTTTATCTATTGCTGGCGACTTGATTCAGCGCGGTAACTATCCTGATTATTTCCAGATTCCACAGGCAGCGATTGCTCACATTGAACAGTCATGGCGACGCAATGCACCGATGCTGTATGGGCGTTTTGACTTTGCCTATGATGGACGCAACATCAAAATGCTGGAATACAATGCCGATACCCCGACAGGCCTGCTGGAAGCCTCTGTGGCGCAATGGCTGTGGATCGAACAAGTCTCAGGCATTCCCAACCGTGACCAGTTCAACAGCATCCATGAGGAATTGATCAAGCGTTGGCGAACCATTCTGCCAAGAGGTAGCCATGTGCATTTTGCCGCCTGTCAGGAAGCAGGGCGAGAAGATTGGGGCAATCTGGAATACCTGATGGATACCGCTTATCAGGCCCAACTACAGGTCTCTGAACTGTCGATGGAGAATATCGGCTGGGATGGGCAGGGTTTTGTTGACCTGAACAATCGCCCGATTCACAACCTGTTTAAGCTTTACCCATGGGAATGGATCTGGGAAGAGTCATTTTCAAAATATCTGACAGCACAAAGCAACTGGATTGAACCCTGCTGGAAAATGCTGCTTTCCAACAAGGCCATCTTGGTTGAGCTGTGGAAACGCTATCCACACCATCCGCTTTTGCTTGAAACCCGTGCCTTTGACCCTCAGCAACACCTTGCTGGCAAATGGGTGAAAAAGCCGATTTTGGCGAGGGAGGGAGCCAATATTCGCGTGTTGCAGGATGGTCAGGACCACGGCGCTGCATCTGGCAGTTTCTACTTTGATGACTATGACAAATACGGCTATATAGTACAGAAATGGGTGGATACGCCATTATTTGCAGGGCAGTTGCCCACCCTCGGTTTATGGATGGTTGGACATCAGTGTGCAGGCATGTCGATTCGTGAGGACTGCTACGACATTATTGGCAATGATGCCCATTTTGCCGCGCATTATTTTGTGGAGTAATTTGCAGATTGAATCATTCAAGCCTTAACATGAACTATAAGAACAATTTCCCCTTATGAAAATATTCTTTACCCTTAAATTTTAAAAAGGAAGAATAATTATCATCAATCATGATTCGAAGTGGCGCAGAAAAATACAAATCATCAAAGAATCCCATATCTTTACTTCTAAAGTATTGGAGTTTTCCTTGAGGAAATAAATGGCTTAAATTGGTCGGATAGCGATAGCTTACTTGCTCCATGGCTTGCCAGTACTCAATAATTTCTTTATAGGATTGATATGGGGCATACCACAATGCACCTTCTGCCCCGTAATCCAATTGAATCGGAATAATTAAAAATTTACTCATATCTTTTAATTCTTTAAATCTTATGCGCCGCCACTCGTTTCATATACGACACCAAACGTGTAAAGAATAAAATTTGCAAGAAAATCGTAAAGGCAGAGACACACCATTCATACCACATCTCAAATGCGGTCTGTGCCAAGCCAAAATATTGGTAAATTCCCAGTAACACCAGTCCAAAGACAACCCCAAACACTGTGTTCTGCATCAGGATGGGAAATGATAGGGCAGTGATCCGATTCAGGAAGTTCATCCCCTCATCGCCACCATTGGCCTGATAGGTACGCTGAATGCCGATCACCATAATCACCAGTGTCAATGCAGCCTCAACCCCAATCACGCGCATATCATAATAAGGGGAATACATACCGTAGTAGTACACCACACTGACAACCAACGCCGCCGCAAGATAATAGTTTTTATAGTGTTGCCTGCTCAAGGTATCTTCAGCCAGCTCATGCGCCAAAGCCTTGGTATTCCAGTAATACATATGTATTTTTCTCAAAAAAGTAGGGTCTGTTGACATTTCAGCCATGCATTGCGTTATAGGCTAAAACAACTTAAACAAGGCATGAAACGTAGGCAATGGCGACTCCCTTGTCAAGTTTCATAACGAAGTTTGGGGCAGTTTTAGCCATAACCCAGTGGGACAGGGACATTTTTTGCCGCTACTGCGTTATGCCTTACTCATTTAGAATAGCTAAATTTCATAAGTCATGCCTTGTATCGTCTAAAAAATGTCCTCTGTCGCAAGCATCTGTGAAATATCAACAGACCCTCATTATTGCTGACAATTTACCCATTTCCACTCAAAAGTAAAGTGAATTGATTCAATCCATTACTCACATTTATATACGTTTTAATGGCCTAAATTAGGCGAATAATCCAGTAAGCTGAATAAAATCGGGTACAATCAACGAAAAACATTGTAGGTTGTTATGACTTTGACTACTCCCATCACGGTCGTTCGTGGTCGCTTCTTGGATATCCAAAAAACCGTTTCCCAGGCAAAAGATATTATTGATCAGGTTCGTTATATCGAAGACGGCGTGCTGATCGCTGAACAGGGTAAAATTCGCTGGTTTGGCAGTTGGGATGATGCCCAAGCGCATTTACCTGCAAACGTTGAAATTCAGCATTATCCTGAGCAATTGATCATTCCAGGTATGATCGACACCCATATCCACTTCCCACAAACTGAAATGGTCGGAGCCTATGGTGAACAGTTGTTAAGCTGGCTGAACACCTATACTTTCCCCACTGAAATCCAGTTCAAGGACAAGGTCTATGCACAACAGATTGCAAAGTTCTTTGTACAGGAA
This sequence comes from Acinetobacter thutiue, assembly GCF_030385805.1. Classification (NCBI taxonomy): domain Bacteria; kingdom Pseudomonadati; phylum Pseudomonadota; class Gammaproteobacteria; order Moraxellales; family Moraxellaceae; genus Acinetobacter; species Acinetobacter thutiue. The sequence goes on along the minus strand of NZ_JAUDZE010000012.1, from coordinate 38,541 downwards.
CTGCTTAAAAATGGTACAACAACTGCACTGGTGTTCTGTACCGTGCATCCTGAATCGGTGGATGCCTTGTTTGAAGCCGCAGCACAGCAGCAGATGCGCTTAATTGCGGGCAAGGTGATGATGGACCGTCATGCACCAGAAGCACTGTGTGACACGGCCGAGAGCGCCTATGACGATTCCAAGGCATTGATTGAAAAATGGCATGGTCAGGGGCGTGCCTTATATGCGATTACCCCACGTTTTGCACCAACCTCAACACCTGAACAATTAGAGCGGGCAGGGCAGTTAAAAGCCGAATTTCCTGATGTGTATGTGCATACCCATTTAAGTGAAAACAAGGATGAGATTGCATGGGTCAAGGATTTGTTTCCTGAGCAAAACGGCTATCTGGATGTGTATCATCATTATGGTTTAACAGGCAATCGTTCGGTGTTTGCACATTGTGTGCATTTGGAAGATCAAGAATGGCAATGTATGCATGATACCGACTCTGCAATTGCCTTTTGTCCAACCTCAAACCTGTTTTTGGGCAGTGGCTTGTTTCCATTGAAAAAAACATGGCAGCAGCAGGTTAAGGTCGGTCTCGGTACCGACATTGGGGCAGGGACCTCGTTTAGCTTGTTGCAGACCGTCAATGAGGCCTACAAGGTGCAACAGTTGCAGGGTGATAAATTGTCCGCATTTGAATCGCTATACCATGCGACACTGGGCGGTGCAAAAGCCCTCGACTTGGATGACAAACTCGGTAACTTTAATGTAGGTAAGGAAGCTGATTTTGTGGTGTTGAATCTCAAGCCAACCGCATTGCAGCAACTGCGTCAGTCACGTTCAAAATCAATCGAAGATAGCCTATTCGCCTTGTTTACCATGGGCGATGACCGAAATATTGAGGCAACCTATATCTATGGACAAAAAGCCTATAGCCAAAGCTAAAGTTTTGAATAAACGAAAAATTGGGTGGATATTATTGGCCATCGGCGGTGCTGTGCTACTGAGACGTGACAGCCATCAGCCGAAAAATGATACATTTTCTGAACCATCAAAAGGTGCATGAACGGTGATTTTGTTTTAAAATTCGCATATTCGCTCAAGATTTCGAGGTGTTGCAGGTCAACACCTTTTTTATTTCCCATTTTTTACGTTTTAGGAATCTGCCAATGACCATTGCAATGCGCATTATGATTTCCAGTGAAGAGATTCAAGCCAAAGTGAAACAACTCGGTGAGAAAATCAATGCACACTATGCTCAAAGTGACAAGGAACTGGTATTGATTGGTTTACTGCGTGGTTCAGTGATTTTTATGGCCGATTTATGCCGTGCCATTGAAAAACCGCATGAACTCGATTTTATGACCGTGTCCAGCTATGTCAACGGAACAACAGTTTCATCACGGGATGTTAAAATTTTAAAAGACCTTGATGGAGAAATTCGCGGTAAAGATGTGTTGGTCGTGGAAGATATTATTGATTCTGGACACACGCTAAGTAAAGTGATGGAAATTCTACAAACCCGTAATCCAAACTCAATTGAACTGTGTACGCTGGTAAGCAAGCCATCACGCCGTGAGATTGACCTGGAAGTGAAGTTTTTAGGCTTTGAGGTTGAGGACCGTTTTATTGTGGGTTATGGCCTCGACTTTGACCAGAAATACCGTCACTTGCCATTTATTGGTGAGATTGGTCTTTAAATCCATATTCCTGTGCGCGGCCAAAGGCCGTGCTCTACTCAGGGGCTGAAAAGCTCCTTTTTTTATATCGCCGCATTAATCAAACCCTGCTAAAGACTGCACAAAAATACGACATAAGTAGGCAATCCACTACAGACAAAAGCTGCTCTAATCAAGCAGGATAATTATAAATACCGTTGTTAAAACAAGGAGAAAAGACAATGTGGTCTCTAATTGTGGCAATTGTAGTGGGTTTCTTTGCGGGTCTGATTGCCCGTGCGTTACACCCAGGAGATGATAAGGCGGGCTTTATCGTGACCACCCTACTGGGTATCGCAGGTTCGTTGTTGGCAACCTACGGTGGCCGCTTGCTGGGCTTATACGGCGAAAATTCGGTGGCGGGATTTATTGCCTCCGTTATTGGTGCGGTGATTATTTTATTTATCTACAACCTGATCAGCAAAAAAAGCTAAGCCCATTGATACTCCCAATTCATGTTGTAATGGATTGGGAGCTGTTTTATTTATAATCCCAGTTCTTTCCAGATCAGCTGAATTTCCTCTGCACTGCGTCCTCCCGTCAGTTTAAAACCCGTCTCAAAAATCAGGGTAGGGGTTCCCTCAACACCCAGTTTGCGTCCCAGCGCCAGATTACGCTCAATTGGGTTGGCACAGGTTTTTTCTTTAGGCTGAACATTTTTTTGCAGCAGGTTTTTCCATGCATAGGCCTGATTCGGGTCACACCAAACTTGCTTAGACACTGCAATGGATTGGGATTTTAATGGATAGATAAAGGTGTAAATGGTTACATCATTCAACTTGTCCAGCTCCGCCTCCAGTTTTTTACAGTAAGGACAATTCGGGTCTGAAAACACGACAAGCTGACGTTTTCCTGTCCCCTTAACGGTTTTGATCGCATCCTTGAATGGAAGCTGCTTCCAGTCCACCGAGTTTTGCTGGAGCAGTAAATCCTTGGTCAGGTTCTTCTGGTCTTTTAAACGCACCATTGATCCAACCAGCATATATTGCGCATTTTCATCCAGATAAATAATCTGGTTATCCAGACTGGCGCTGTATAGACCTGGCATTTCCGTGGCCTGAATGTTGCTGACCTGAATATTGGGATAATGCCTGCTTAAATTGCTTTTTAATGTCTCCACATTGGCTAGGCTGATGGCTGAAACACAGCTCAATAATGAAAACATGGCAATTTTTTTTAACATGGATATTCACTCAGGCACTGTTACGCTGGTTATTGTAATCCAGCTCCATTTCACAAACAGCCAAATTTACCGAGCAGCAACCAAAAACCAAACAGGAACATCAAGGTTTCACGTGGAACGTTGCATCTGCTTAAATCCGTCCCACCTCAAAATAGGGAATTCGTGCAAGGTCAAACAATGGTCTTGGGTCTTGTTGATAGCTTAAAAAACCATGCATGCCAGTAAGCAGTTCACCCTTATAAAACTGATTCAGTTTCTGACGTGGGTCCTGATGCGACAGGGTAAATGAAATGCAGCCAACGCCTTGTTGTCTGGATAATTTTAACGCATCCCTCAACATATGGTCGTGCAGGAGGAGATCATTGGGATTGCATAACAGTGAATGCAGGGCATGATATTTAAATGATTCACCAATTTTAGGCAGGGTCATGAGTCCAGCCCATCTCGCCAAAAAATTATATAGTGGTCTCATCAAACCGATTGACCAGTGATAATGCAGAATCTTGCTTTGCTTGAATGCAGACTGTTTCCATAAACCAAACATGCCAACGATTTCACCGTCCAATAGGTAAAGCTGAAAGTCGTGTAGGCTTAAGCCCTGAAAATATTCATTTTTTAGTAATAGACCATAAAAATCATAGGCAGGAATAAAGTTATAGAACTGCGCCATTTTTTGCACAAACTCATTCATTTGCTCAATATACTGTGGCTGTGCAGTGACTCGTTTCACCCTGGAAAAATCAAGCTGACCCGCTGTCTGTGTCTGCATAATCTCTGGATACTGGGCTGTTTTAAATCCTGTCAGGGTCAGCGTTTCCACCAATCCCTCATCATAATAGTCAGGTAATCCTGTCCTACCTGTCTGCAAGGCGGTACGTGCGGCATAATTGTCATTAAAAATAATGATCTGGTTAAAGTTGGGATTATGCATGGTGGCGTTTAAATGCTGGCCCAGCAACTTCAGCAGGGTTTTGCCACGGTATTGCTGGTCAACCCTTAAATCACAGGCATAACGCATTGGAAAAACATGCCCATTGACATAGCAGCGGCGATAGCCATTGCCATAGCATGCCAATAGTTCTTTGGTGGTTTTATCCTCAATCACCGCATGGTCATTGACCTCATAAATGACCTTGGCCGCCTGAAAATAACTGGGCTCACGCTGAAAGCTCAGCATGACACCACGGGTGGTCATCGGTACTGCCACCAATTGGCGTAATGCCTGATCATCTTCTGGTGTGGCTTCCCTGACCACCAGATAGGGTGCCTTTTTCTCGGTCGTTTGCATCCTGTTTACTCCTTTAAACATAGGCGGCTATCAGCAAATCATTTGCTGTTATTTACAGCGTTCAGCCCACCCATCTGATCCAGCAATTGATAAACTAACACCACCTCATCCTGATCATTCAGGACTTGCTGGGTCTGCATATCGAATAGGGTTTGTTCTGCGGTGAGTTCATCAAAGGTGGTCTTGGTACCAACTTCCTGTTCTTTTTTGATGTATTGCAAGGCCACTGTGGCAGACTGAACTGCTTCCTGAATCGCCAGCCTATTTTGTCGGATGGCTTCAAGCTGGGCATAGCTGGTCTGAATGTCCTGCTGCAAATTTTGTTTAAGGGTTTGTGCCTTTTGCTTTGCCAGATCAACATCAGTTAACGCTTTTAAGCGATTGGCGCGATTTAACCCATCATCAAATAGTGGAATTTTCAGTTGCGCACTGACCGAGTAATTTTCACTTTTGCTGTTTAGGGTTTCGAGCTAATCCTGCACACCCGCCCGACTATTCAGCATCAACATCGGTTTAAGTTCTAATTTGCTGAGTCGATACTGTTGCTGTGCGGCCTGTTGTTCATACTGCGCCTGTCGTAATAGGGGATGTTGTTCTAATTGCCTCAAAGCGGTTTCAACATTGGCTGGAATCGTGGGTAAGTTGGCAATTTGTTTTAAGTCTTGTGCCACTTGACCCGTCACCAGATTAAACTGGGTCTGCGCTATTTTAAGGTTGGACTGTACGCTGACTACATCAGCAATGCCTTGTGCATACTGCGCCTGTACCTGCGCCAAATCAGCTCGGGTAATCATGCCGACCTTAAAACGTCGTTCCGCTTCATATAAGGACTGCTTTAAATTAGACCGCATCTGGATTTTCAAGTCCAGTAAGGCCTGCTGTTTCAGCACATGACAATAGACTTTTACCGTTTGCAGTATCGTGCCAGAACTTTGCCCAGCCATAGCCTGTTCACGGGCCGCCATCTGCATTTTGGCGGCATTGACACCTGTACGATAACGCCCAAAGGTATACAGTGGATAGTCAAATTGCAGCTCCGCACCATGAAAATTTCTGGAACCCTCGGTCGGGACATACACCCCTTGTGGTGTCACCACCTTTTCATGGCCATACTGTCCCACCAGATTGACATTGAGGCCATATTGCTGTTTGGCCTGTTGCAACATGGCCTGCCCCTGAGCCAAATTCAACTGACTCAGCTTTAACTGGCTTTCATGATCCAGTGCCGCATCAATGGCCTGATCCAGTGTCAGGGCAAAACTTGTGGGCGCAATGCTTAAACTGCCCATCAACAACAGGAGCTTGAGTTTAATCATTCAATATGCTCCCTGTTTGTGGCCGCCTGAAAACGCTGGAGGCTGGCAAAACTGATTTTCTTTAATGGCTCTGGCTTGATATTGCCCTCAATCATGCCATCCCGCATCACCAACTGTTTGTAGGCTTCCCAGCCATTGTCAGCCTCACAGCATTGTGGTGGGGCGAGTTGTCCCAAGTCCCGTGCCAGTTCATAGTGAAAATTCTGCCTTAGCAGTAGATCAAGCTGAGCAGAAAATTGTGCCATTTGTGCCTGACTAAATTGTCCCTCAATCAAGACACAGTAAAACGGTTTTTCAGGTTGTTCGGTTTCAATCGCCAATAGAGAAATAGCCTGTAGCTGTTTCTCAGCAAACATGGCGATCACTTGCTGCGCAATTTCAGGTGATAATTTTTCACCGACCAGATCAACCCCAAAACGTCGTCCCTGAAATTCAAAACAGGGCACTTGCCCAAAAAGGCTGGTCACTTTCAGGCAATCATCCAGACAGTAACGCAACAGGCCATTGCCACTGCTTAAAATCGGGCTGACCACATCCCCGATTTGCAATTGCCATGACGGAATAATCTGCCCAATCTGTTCACCTGCCAGATATTCAAACTCATAAAAATGACTGTGATAGGCAAGCGGATACATGCCCTCATAGGGAATGGTTACCACCCCCTCAGTCGCCCATAACCCCTTACCCTCAAACTGGGCAAAGGGCAGGGCTGCCTGTAAATGTTGCGCCCATTTTTTGGAACCCGCAGTATCCCAACTGGACACAAAACTCAGCTTTTCCCATAACTGGGCAATATCGGTTGCGCCAGCCTGCTGCCATTGCTGTAACACTTTGGCACGTTGTGGCGCATAGGGTGCCTTGACTGCCTGCAATGAGTCCTGTCGATGTCCCCATTGTCCATGTGCCAGCACCTGCGCAATTTCTTCCGCATACTGTTGAAGTTGATCGAGTAATTGCAGGGCAAAGGTCGGACTCCACACGGAAATCATGCTTAAATTCCGCTCTGCCACCAGATAACAGAGGGTGGCAAACATGGCATCCTCAGCATGGGCAGCAAAAGCAATTTCACTCGGCACTGCCTGCGTAAACTTGGCTAAAATCCGTTTGCCAATGCCCAATAATGCGCTGTCATCATTCAGGTTGTCATCCTTTAAGATTTCCCGCTGGCTTTCAGGCAGCCATGACACCGACCAGTAATGCTTGCCCTGTGCCAGTTGCGGACATCGCCGATACATACTTGACAGCCACGGCGCAATCGCATGATCCAGCTCATCCAAAAAAGCCTGCGTATAGGGAATAAACTTGATCTGTTCACTGGAACCGCTGGTCGGTTGATAACGCACCAGTTTGCTGGCGGATAAGGGTTGTTTTTGTGTCCGCCATTGCTGGATTGGTGCTTTCCAGTCAGCATAGCGTGTTGGCTGGAATTGCCGACAAAATCCCTCATAATCAGTAACGTTATGCTGTTTTGCCAGACTGGACTGTGCCAATACCTGTGCCAGCCGTTGACGCTGCACCGCTTCAAGCTGATTGTTCTGCTGCTTAAAACGCTGGTCTGCGCCACGACAAAACCATTGCAACATCAAGTGAGCGGTTGAACTCAACCATGCAATCGCCATCAGCATCCACCCTGTTTATTGCACAGCCTTGCCTCTAGTTTTCCCTTGCTGATCGGCTTACTGAAAAAGCGCAACGGATAACGCATGATGTCACCCCAGCCCAGATAACCAATACAAGGCAACTCTGTCCCTTGCTCCCAAGTTGGATTCATTTTGGCAAAATAATCAATCTTCGGATTATCCAGACGCATTTTGGCAGTAATCGGTGCCACCTCACCTTTAAGCGGTTGGTAGTCCTCACCAAAATTCAGCAAATGTCTCATTTCATTATAATATTTAGGGAAAAACTTCTTGCAGTAATATTCCAGTACAGGCGCAAGCTGCTGATGCTTACCCTCAACATTTGGATAATACACATAGTAATTATTGGCCATGAGCAAATAGGTTTTATAGCCTTTAGAAATCAGCAGCCAATAAAACTCATCACGTGGATACTGAAAACGTAGACGCATCACCAGCTTAACAAAGGTCGCCTGCAAGGCACGGTTGCCCCAGAACTCACGTTTCACTACGGTATCGCCACTAAACAGGAACGTATAACGCTGATGCCCAAATTCAAACTGGTGAATCGCCATCGTAGAAAAACCCACAATGTCCTGAGTTTTAGGGTGGAAAATCAGGATCGCCCCATGCTTGTTGCTAAAGTCATCTAAAAATAGCGGGAAATTGGTATTGTCATAATATTGCGCATAAATTGCATACATTTCTTGGAGTTGCTGCATACTAATTTTGCGACGTTCCAGATATTTTCCAAAAGGTTCTTGCTTCACCTGTGGCTTTTTCATTTTCGCCTTAACCAACTTCATCACCATAACATTTCATCCCTAAAATAATTTACATTTCACCTTTTCAATCTGCCTAATCAACTGTGGCTGATTTAAACTTTTTCAATTTCAATTCACTAAATTGACATTTTGCGTGAGCGATCCATCCATAGTGTTAACAAGGCTGCACCCAGCATTAGCAGGGACAGCAGCTTTAACAGGTCATTAAAACTGGCGGTCAACGCCTGATAGTGCACATCCCGATAAATGCTGCTGATCGCCAGTTGTTGCGCCTGTTCGCCCAGTTCGGCATATTGCGCAGTCAGTTGATCCAGACGTTCCATAAACACAGCATTGGCAGGCGTAAGCGCACTATTTAGTTCAGTGACATGCCATGCGGTCAACCAGTCCAGTGACGAGTTAATCAACGCCAGCCCAACCGCACCACCAATGTTGCGCATCACGTTATAAATCCCACTGGCATCGGCAATCTTATGCATAGGCAGGGTGTCCATCGCCAGATGTGACACCACAATCAGGCAAATCATCAGACCAATACCCCGATAAATCTGTGGCCAAAACATAAAGTCGTAGTCACTGTGAATGGTTAAATGCGCATTCAGCCACACCCCAAAAGCGGCCAGCAACATGCCAACAAACACTGTTTTACGGGTATCAAAATTTGGAATCAGCCAAGCCAAAAGTGGGGCAAAACAGAACATGACAATGCCCGTCACCATCATGATGTGACCGATCTGGCTGCTATTCATTTCCCGAACCTGCCCCAGAAACACAGGAATCATGTAGCCCAGCCCATACAAGGCCATGCCAATCACAAAGGTAATGATGGCACTTAGGGTAAAGTTCTTATTTTTAAAGACACTCAAATCCAGCAGGGGATTCGGCGAGGTAAAACTACGGTAGAAGAAAATCATTGCCCCTGTGATAGAGGTAATAAATGCCGTCCGTACTGCCACATCGGCAAACCAGTCATGGCGGGCGCCCTCATCCAGAAAATATTCCAGTCCACCCAGAAACATCGCCATGCCAATCAAACTCAACCAGTCCAGTTGCTTGATCAAGTTATGTTGCGGCTGGTCAATTGCCTGATTGCTATACACAATGGTGGCGATCAAGATGCCTGGAATGATATTGATCAGGAACATCCAGTGCCATGAAAAATGCGTGGTCAGATAGCCACCAATGGTCGGGCCAATGGCTGGACCTAAGGTACTGACCATGCCAAACAGCACCAATGGAATCGCCCGTTTATGATCTGGAAACAACAAATACAGTGCAGTCATGGAGGTCGGAATCATACCGCCACCTGTAAAGCCCTGAATAGCCCGAAACATCAGTAAACTTTCCAGATTCCACGCCAAAGCGCACAGCAGGGAACTGATGGTAAAACCAACCGCACACAAGGTGTAATAAACACGAGTTGATAAAATCCGTGCCACAATACTGGACATGGGAATGGCAATAATTTCCGCAATTAGGTAAGTCGTTTGTACCCAAGTCACTTCATAGCGACTGGCACTCATCCCTGCCTGAATTTCATTCAGCGAACTGGCTACAATCTGGATATCCAGAATCGCCATAAAATTGCCAAAAATCATGGCAGTGAAAATAACCCATGCGGTTTTGGGAGAAAATTTCCATTCCTGTGCAGCCATATCCATTATCCCTGATCTAGCTGATTAATTACGTAGATCAACTTGGGCCACCACCGATAAACCAGGCTTAACCAGATCCAGTTGCGGATGAGGCTGAATCGCAATGCGCACAGGAATGCGCTGTACCACCTTGTTGAAATTTCCTGTGGCATTGTCAGGTGGCATCATGGAAAAGGTGGCGCCCGAAGCAGGGGCAAAGCTTTCAATCTTGCCCTGAAAAGTCAGGCTCGGATAAGCGTCCAGCGTCAATTCTACCCGCTGCCCAATCCGCATTTTCTCAATCTGGGTCTCCTTAAAGTTGGCTTCCACATAGACGCTGTGGTCTGGAATAATTGCCATTAAACGGGTCTGTGGTGAGACACGCGAACCGAGACGTACTGCAATGTTGCCGACTTTTCCAGAAACTGGGGCGACCACCTGCGAAGAACTCACATCAATCTGGTTAAATTTTGCTGAAGCTTTGGCACTGTTCAGGTCGGCCTGCATCTGCATACGGGCAGCCTTGACACTTTCAGTCTGTGCCTGTGATGCGTAAACCACAGCCACTGCATGCTGATATTGCGCCTTTGCCGACTGAACCGCAGCTAGGGCATTTTGGTAATTTGCCTGTGCACTTAGATACTGGGCACGAATAGATTCAAATTTTTGTTGGGTAATTACTCTATCATTCAATAACTGCTGATAACGGACATGCTCAGCCTGTAACCGATCCAGTTCAGCCTTGCTGGTTTCCACAGATGACTGCGCCTGAGTAATGCTGGCCTGAGCAGCATCAACTGAAGACTGGGCCTGAAAAACACCTGCCTCTGCCGCTTTTTCATTCTGGTTCTGTACCGCAAAACTGGCTTGTTTAGCCGCAACCATCGCCTGTGACTGCTCATAACGGGCCTGCAAATCCCGATTGTCCAGCACCGCCAGCAACTGACCCTGTTTCACGGTTTGATTATCTTTCACCTGTAATTCGGTCACGGCACCTGAGACACGAGGCACAATCCAGGTTAGGTCAGCCTTGACATAGGCATTATCCGTGCTCTGGTAATAGCGATACACCAGCATGTAATAGCCCAGACCCACCAGCAAACCGATCAATAGAATCCCAAAAACCAGCCATGCGACTTTTTTTCGGTGATGAAAATCTGGCTCCTCCACCACAACTGGGGAAAGCTCATCCATGATAAAAATCCTTTATTCCTTCAACGCATTTCTCTGCCAGACATTGCTCAGTTCAAATTAAAGATGTAGTGAATGGGGAGGGCAATCTTGCTTTGCCAGACCTCAAAATTGATATATAGAAAGCGATTCATTCACCACAAATACGGAACATATGTATAGCAATCATCATTAAGACAATTTTAGGAAATCAAGACAATGATAATTGCTGGAGAAAAATTGATACTTTATGGAGTACCAAACCGTAAAATTTCTTATAATTTTTTGTGTTTCAGGGAAATAATCAAAAATACCTGATCAATTCATATGGCCGAAATTTTTTATGTTCCACGTGAAACGTTTTATTTGAATCTCAAATAACTTTCTTATTCCATCTCCATTTTGGTAATAAATTGACAATAAATATCACACCATTTTGACATATAAATATAAAACCAGAATAAGGTGGATCATCGCATTAAATTTTGGAATAATTCCGCCACAACCGATCATTGCGTCATATCCAGACTCACAATGATGCTTAAAATTCGTTTTGATAAAGCCTATTTTCAAGGAAGCTCATTTTAGAGAAACAGGGAGATGTTTTTTGCACAATGAGATTCAAGCCCAGATCACCTGATTATTTTCAATTTTATCCAGTTTAGGTATAGCAATGTACAACGCGGAACTACTAGAAGAAGCCAAAACCTTTATGTTTCACATGCTCACCAAGGTGGTGGAGTATGGAGGCTCGGATTTATTCATTACGGCGGACTTTCCCCCAAGCATTAAATTGCAGGGACTCATGCGTCCTTTGGGACAGCAGGCCCTAACAGCGGAAAAAACCAGGTTGTTTGCCTATAGCCTAATGAATGAAAAGCAGCGGCAGGAATTTGAAAATGAATGGGAATGTAATTTTGCTATCAATGTTCCCAACGTTTCACGCTTCCGTGTCAATGTGTTTAAGCAGCAACTCCAGACAGGAATGGTGATTCGAACCATCACTTCCGAAATTCCAACGTTTCAAAAGCTGAAACTTCCAGAATCACTGAAGAACGTCATGCTGGAAAAGCGTGGCCTGGTCTTGGTGGTGGGAAGTACAGGCTCAGGAAAATCAACCTCCTTGGCTGCAATGATTGACCACCGTAATGAGAACTCAGCAGGGCACATCATTACCGTTGAAGACCCAGTGGAATATGTGCACAAGCATAAAAAATCGATGGTGACCCACCGTGAAGTTGGGGTTGATTGCCATACATGGCATCACGCCTTAAAAAATACCTTACGACAAGCGCCTGACGTGATCCTGATTGGCGAAATCCGTGATACTGAAACCATGGAGCATGCGATTGCCTTTGCCGAAACAGGGCATCTCTGCCTGGGTACGCTACATGCCAACAATGCCAACCAGGCCCTTGACCGTATTATCAACTTCTTCCCTGAAGAACGTCGTAACCAACTGCTGATGGATCTTTCATCCAACATGAAAGCCATTATTTCCCAGCGTTTGGTACGCACCCAGGATGGTAAAGGCCGCCGTGCAGCGGTAGAAATTCTACTCAACACCCCCTTGATTGCCGAAAATATACTCAAAGGCCATTTCCATAACCTGAAAGAGATTATGACCAAATCCCGTGAACTGGGTATGCAAACATTCGATCAGGCGCTGTTTGATTTATACAATGAGGGAGATATCAGCTACGATGAGGCATTGCGCAATGCCGATTCCGTGAATGAATTGCGTCTACAGATTAAGTTAAAAGGCAATCGCCCAGAAACCTCAGTTGTCATGACACCCCTGAATATGGTGAAAGAAGAAACTGAACAACAAGAGCCTTAAAAGTAAAACAGCTTAGATAAGCATGATTTATCTAAGCTTTTATTTATTGATTTCAATAATTACTTTCCAATACAGAATGAACCAAAAATCTTACCCAAAAGATCATCGGCACTAAAGTCACCCGTGATTTCTCCCAAGGCATTCTGTGCCAAGCGCAGTGACTCTGCCACCAGCTCACCCGCATTAAATACCACCAACTGCTCACGAGCTTCTGATAGATAACGCTGGGTGCGCTTCATTGCGTCTAAATGACGTGTTCTTGCAATAAAGGTGTCTTCCTCAGGCTGGAAGCCCGCATGCGCTGTAATCGCGTCTATGAGCGCCTGTACGCCCATATCTTGCTTGGCTGAAACGCTGATGTGACGAAAACCCTGATAATCTGTCATTTCCGCCTGCTGACCTGTTAAATCACATTTATTGCCAATCAACAGCAAACGTTTGGGTTCAAGATGATCGGCAAAATATTCGTGGGCAAGTTGTAACGGTTCATCGCTTTGGTTCAAGTCATACACTAACAGCAATAAATCTGCCTGTTCAATCTCCTTGATCGCACGACGAATGCCTTCCTGCTCAACGATATCGCCCGTTTCACGTAGTCCAGCGGTATCAGTTAGGGTAATCGGTAAGCCATTGAGGCTAATCTTTTCATGTAACACATCACGGGTGGTTCCCGCAATATCAGTGACAATGGCACGCTCATGCCCCGCCAACGCGTTTAACAGGCTGGATTTACCCGCATTTGGCTTACCTGCGATCACCACCTGCAAACCCTCACGTAATAGCTGTCCCTGGCGTGCGGATTGCTGCACCGCCTTGACTGAGTCCTGCACATCATCCAACAAAGCCAAAATCTTACCGTCAGCAAGGAAATCAATTTCTTCTTCTGGGAAATCAATCGCGGCTTCAACATGCAAACGCAAGTGAATCAGCTTTTCTAAAACCGTATTAATCTTGGTGGAAAAAGCACCCTGTAATGAACGAACCGCTGAACGGGCTGCGGCCTGTGAGGTGGCATCAATCAAGTCAGCAATCGCTTCCGCCTGCACCAGATCCATTTTGCCATTTTCAAAGGCGCGCATGGAGAACTCGCCTGCCTTTGCTGCGGTCGCACCCAAATCAAGTAAACGTGCCAACAGGGCATTCTGAATGACTGGGCCGCCATGTCCCTGCAACTCCACAACATTTTCACCCGTAAAGGAATGTGGGTTCGGAAAGCATAATACAATGCCTTCATCCATCACCGAGCCATCGGCATCACAAAACTGACGAAAACCTGCCATGCGTGCCGCAGGAAGCTTTTTCTGGGTCAGTTGCTCTGCAATCGCATAGGCTTTCGGCCCAGAGAGTCGAATCACCCCCACACCACCACGACCTAATGGGGTCGCAATCGCAGCAATTGTGGTTTGATGTTGCATGTTGAATTCACCTAAAAAACGAAAGGTTTGCTTGATTCAAACCTGAAAGACAGACAAAGAAAAATCCGCCTAAGATTACCATCTTAAGCGGATTTATTCAGTAAAAGTTCGAACTTAAGAACTCGATTCAACCTTGTTGAGACGGTCTTTTTCGACACCTTTGTTAATAAACCATTGTTGCAAAATGGTAATACTGTTGTTGACGATCCAGTAAAGTACCAAGCCCGCAGGAAAGAACAACATGAATACCGTAAACATGATTGGCATGATACGGAACACTTTTGCCTGCATTGGATCAGTTGGTTGTGGGTTCAACATTTGCTGAACGAACATGGTCACACCCATGATCAACGGCAAGATAAACCATGGATCCATTGCAGATAAGTCTTGAATCCAGCCTAACCAAGGTGCATGACGCAGTTCAACCGATTCCATCAATACCCAGTACAGGGCCAGGAAAATTGGCATTTGCAATAGCAATGGCAAGCAACCAGACAGAGGGTTAACCTGTTCACGCTTATAGAGCGCCATCATTTCTTGCGAGAAACGCATGCGGTCTTCACCAAATTCTTCTTTCATGCGTTGCATTTCTGGTGCAATCACACGCATTTTCGCCATCGAACGATAACTTTTTGAAGAAAGTGGCCATAAAATCAATTTCACCAAGATCGTCAACAGGATAATTGACCATCCCCAGTTACCAATGATGTTATGGAAGAACTGTAAGCCTAGAAACAGTAATTTCGCAATCGGCCATAACCAGCCATAATCTACAGTCTGGTTTAAACCATCCGCCAAATCCTTAAGTTCAGACTGAATTTTAGGACCAGAATATAGTTTCGCATCCACTTCCATTGAGGTACCCGCAGGTACATTGATCACTGGAGAGGTGAAGCCCATGATATTCATGCCATCAGCTGACTGGCGTGACTCCAGCTTAGCGTTGTATGGCTGACCATCGGCCTGGGTCAGTTTTAGGTTTCCAGGAATCCAGGCACTGACAAAGTAGTGCTGAACCATGGCAACCCAGCCACCCTTGGCCTCAACATTCAGTTTTTCATCATTAAAATTACTGAATTTTAACTTGTTGTAATGCTCATTTGGTGTACCCCAGGCACCGCCAAGATAAGTTCCCAAGGTGAAGATACCCTGAGAGGATTTACCTGGATCATCAGAATTGTCACGCTTTAACTGACCAAACATTTGGCCTTGCCAGTTTTGCTGGCTACGGTTAATGACCTGATGTTTTACCGTAATTGGATAATCACCCTGTGTGAAAGTGAACGACTTGATCACTTCCACACCTTCTGGTGTTTTAAAGACCAATGGCACCGTCAACACCTGATGGGTCTTGCCATCCTTGGACACGACACTTTTTGCATCAGCCAAGGTATACGCTGTTTTTTCAACATCATACATTGGGCGTCCGCTACGGCTGCTATCTGGTCCATTTAAACCAATTAAACCCGATTGAGCGACATAAGTACGTTTCGCGTCACTTTCCAGCATAACGAACGGTTTTTCACTGTCCTTGCTTTCATCATGGCTTAACAGTTCAACACGAACGATATCACCACCTTTTGGGTTGATCCAAAGATGATAAAGATCTGTTTGAACTGAAATCAGTTGCTGACTCACAGAACTATGTTCTGTGGTTTGTGATGCAGTCACATTTGCTTGTGGCAGGTCTGAAGCCGCGGTTGCATTTTGAGCATTTGGCAAATCTGCTGACACATCATGCGCACTGACCACCACCGCTGGTTGTTGCGGTGCTGGTGCAGCATGACCATAGTCTTTTTGCCAAGCCAAAATAAGCAAATATGCGGTAACAAACATGGCTCCAAGAATTGCAAATCTGGCCCATTGTTGCATATCTATTATCCCAAATGGTTAGAGAGATTTTGCTTGAATAAACGATCACGAAAGGGTACAGCAACGTGATGCTTTTGAGAATCTATTTGATGAAACGAAATAAAACGAAGTGATTTGCGTGGTACGGGATCATAGCCTGAACCACCCCAAGGATGACAACGGCAAATCCGCTGAGTCGACAGCCATACGCCCTTGACCGCACCATGTGTCTGCAATGCTTCAATCGCATACTGTGAGCATGTGGGAATATAGCGACAACGAGGACCTAATAATGGACTTATTGTAATTTGGTAACATCTGATCAACCAATGCAGTAAACGTACCATTGGCGGTCTCTAATTCTGGAGGGGTGTCACAACGACTTTGGAATGCTTCTTGGCTAAGCGTTGTAATTTTTGCCAAGCAAAATCCAATTGTTGATATAATTCTTGATTGGTAATTGCCTCTATGCCCACCTTTGGCATCACCACAATATCGATATCAGCATTAAATTGTGCCTGATGTACACGGAAGCTCTCCCGAGCCAGACGTTTTACCCGATTTCTTTCATGAGCACGACGCACCTTTTTTTTGGCAACAACAATACCCAAACGGCTTTTTGGCTGTTCGGTTAATTTTGCTAAAAAAAGGAAATGGGGCTGATGCACTTTAAAAAGCGCACCATCAAACACACTTTTATAATCTGCAGCACAGCGAATACGGGATTCAGTGCCGAAACTGTAAAGTGACATCACCCAAGTCTGGTCAGCTTAACAGTATTAAACGGTTAAGCTATGACGACCTTTTGCACGACGACGAGCTAAAACCTGACGACCTGCTTTAGTAGCCATACGAGCGCGGAAACCATGAACGCGTTTACGCTTTAATTCAGATGGTTGGAAAGTACGTTTCATTTCGAAACTCCAAAATGATCTTTCTATAAAGGTCCGCGATTTTATTGTGCAATGTTTACGCTGTCAATGAAAAATCGAAAACTTTACATTTTGTTTGTTCTGTTTTGAAGCAATAAACCTGCATGCAGTTACATGCTTTTATTGAAAACAAAAAATATACACAAGCTATCTGTTTAAATTATATCGGTATTCGTTTATATTCACAGCTTACAAACAATCTTATCAACAACCCATCTCCTAATTTAAATTTAATTCTTGGATTTTGAATTTAAATTTCGATATGCTCAGTTATCCACAATTCAGGTCAACCCTATAAGTAAATTCAAATTTTAAAATTTAAATTTATTCTTATTAGTGTTGGTTTATTCTGTGGAAAGTCATGTTTTTTTATGGATAAACATGAGTTTATGTTGTGGATAAGCATGTTTTTATCAATTTTATAGTTTGTGGATAACTTTGAGCTTAAAACTATCCACAGTTTGTGCAAAAAGTTATACACATGCAGTTTTGAATTTAAATTTATAAACGAGTGCTGTCTTTTTCAGCGAAAGTCCCATAAATTGTCCTGACAGATGTGGATAACTTGGTTAGAATGGCGACCCCTTTGAAAGCTGAGGGTAACAGTTTTTATTTTTGAATTTAAAATGGATAGATAGGGGATGCACATGCTCTGGACAGACTGCTTAACTCGCTTGCGACAAGAGCTCTCTGATAACGTCTTTGCGATGTGGATTCGTCCCTTGGTTGCTGAAGAAGTGGATGGAGTAATGCGTTTATATGCACCCAACCCTTATTGGACACGCTATATTCAAGACAATCATCTGGAACTCATTTCAATTTTGGCGGAACAGTTGTCTGAAGGGCGGGTTCGTCAGGTTGAGATATTGGTTGATTCCCGTCCTGGTACCATTTTGTCTTCCAGTGAGCAGCCAGCAACCACGACTGCCGCTTTAAATACCCAGATAACTCCAACACGTATCAAGAAAGAACCTGATTTGGTCCAGCCAAGTCAAAATACTGCGAAAATATCAAAGAAAAGACAGCTCAACCCGCAATTCACTTTTTCATTGTTTGTGGAGGGGCGTTCCAACCAGATGGCTGCGGAAACCTGCCGCAAGGTTTTGACCCAGCTTGGTGCGTCTCAGCACAACCCTTTATTTTTATATGGTCCAACAGGCCTAGGGAAAACCCACTTGATGCAGGCGGTGGGTAATGCACTTTTGCAAGCCAAGCCAAATGCCCGTGTGATGTATATGACCTCGGAAAGTTTTGTACAGGACTTTGTCAGTTCACTACAAAAAGGTAAGGTTGAAGAATTTAAGAAAAATTGTCGCTCTTTAGATTTGTTATTGGTCGATGATATTCATTTACTCGCAGGAAAAGAAGCCAGTCTTGTTGAATTCTTCTATACATTCAATGCATTGTTGGATGAATCTAAGCAAATTATTTTAACTTCAGACCGTTATCCAAAAGAACTCACGGAACTGGATCCGCGTTTGGTGTCCCGTTTTTCATGGGGATTGTCGGTGGGAGTTGAACCACCCGATATTGAAACCCGTATTGAAATTCTATTGAAAAAAGCTGAAAACAGTGGTGTGGATTTACCCCGCAACTGTGCCCTGTTTATTGCCCAGCAAGTGGTTGCCAACGTACGTGAGCTTGAGGGGGCACTGAATAAGGTGGTGGCCATTTCCCGTTTCAAGGGGACAGCCATTGACTTGGATGTGGTGCGTGAGTCCTTGAAAGATGTGTTGGCAATTCGTGCCCGTACCATCAGTGTGGAAAACATTCAGCGTGTGGTCAGTGAATATTTCCGTATTCCACTCAAGGAACTGGTGGGGCCAAAACGTACCCGTATCTATGCACGCCCACGCCAGCTGGCAATGGGGCTGGCGCGTGAACTGACAGGCGACAGTTTTCCAGAGATTGGTATGGCATTTGGTGGGCGCGACCACAGTACCGTGATGCATGCCTGTGAAAAAGTGGCCAGCCTGCGTGAGGAAGACCCAATTTTTAATGAAGACTATAAAAACCTGCTGCGTCTTTTACAAAGTTAATTCATTTTTCAGAGTTGCAAACTGCTTTTAAGTGCAGCATAGTACACTGCTAACATTCATATCGGCTTCTGTTGTAAGAGGAATAAATCGTGCGTTTGAAAATCGCTAAAGAAAGTTTACTCAATGTTTTATCGCATGTGGTGGGGGCGGTTGAACGTCGTCACACCTTGAATATTCTTTCCAATGTCAAAATTCAAACCACTCAACAGGCTTTAACCATTACGGGTTCTGATCTGGAAGTTGAACTGGTGGCAAGCACCACGCTGGCTGAGGGTGCCTGTTTACAGGCGGGCGAAACGACTGTTCCAGCACGTAAACTGGTCGAAATTTGTAAATCGCTCCCTCCAGCAGCCTTGATTGACCTACAAATTACTGAAGACCAGCGCTGTATCTTAAAGTCGGGCAATAGCCGCTTTGTTCTGGGTACGCTTCCTGCCGAGGATTATCCATTACTGACGACTGAAAATAGTCAGGGTACACAGGTGCAGGTCACACAGCGTGAATTAAAAAGATTGTTTGAAAAAACCTCTTTCGCCATGGCGGTTCAGGATGTTCGTTTCTATCTGACGGGTACATTGTTGGAAATTGATCAAAATCAATTGCGTACAGTCACAACAGATGGACACCGTTTGGCATTGTGTGAAGTGTCGGCTTCATCGACAGCATCCGCATCGATTCAAGCCATTGTTCCACGCAAGGCGGTTGGTGAATTACAGCGTTTACTCAGCATTGAGGATGAGCAACTGACCTTGTTGATTGGCCGTGAACTGTTGAACGTCACCATTAATACCCCAAGCCGTGATAAGGAGCAGGGTGATATCACTGTTCGTTTTACCACCAAGCTGATTGATGGCAAGTTCCCAGATTATCGCCGTGTGATTCCACGGGGCGGTGATAAGCATGTGCTGATTGCCCATGATGTGTTTAAACAGTCACTGCAACGCGTGGCGATTCTGAGTAATGAGAAGTTGCGTGGGGTTTTCCTGAATTTCAGTCAGGATACCTTACAGTTGCGTGCCAATAACCCTGAGCAGGATGAGGCCAGTGAAGATCTGGTCATTCAATATCAGGATACACCGCTGGAAATGTCATTTAATGCACAATATATCTTGGATGTTTTGAGTGTATTGGATGGTGATGATGTTAAGATGAGCATGACCGAAGCCAATCAGTCGGTGCTGGTGCAAGACCCAGCCCATCCAGACCAAACCTATGTCGTGATGCCGATGCGGGTTTAATTGCGATTGATGGTTTGAGTTTTAAAACATGCAAATCACGCGTTTGAACATTGAGCGTGTACGTAATTTAAAGGCGGTTGCACTCAGCGAGTTACAACCGTTTAATATTTTTTATGGGGCGAATGGTTCTGGAAAGACCTCAGTTCTGGAAGCGATTCATTTATTGGCGACAGGCCGTTCATTTCGCACTCATATTCCCAAACATTACATCCAGTACGAGGCCGATGATGCGATTGTATTCGCGCAGTCGGCGAGTGAACGGATTGGCATGCAAAAGCTGGCTTCGGGTGAGCAACTGATCAAGGTCAATGGCGATACCATAGCGACGCAGGGGCAGTTGGCAAAACTTTTACCCTTACAGCATATTGATCCGCAAAGCACCGATATTATTGACCATGGCGCCAAGCCTAGACGGCAATTACTGGACTGGTTGATGTTCCACGTGGAACCAGAGTTCTATTTTGCCTGGCAGTATTATTCTCGCGCCTTAAAGCAGCGTAATAGTTTGCTCAAGACACGGCGTAACCTCAGTCTGGCGGATTTAGAGCCGTGGAACAAAATGCTGAGTGATTATGGTGAAATTTTGCATTCGCAAAGGCTGGGGATTGTGGAACAATGGAACCAGTTCTTTCAAGAAGATTTACAGCAATTATTGCCAAACCTTCAAATTGAACTGGAATACCATGCCGGTTTTCATACCGAACAGGGGCTGTTGCAGGACCTGATCCAACAGCATCAAAGAGACCAGGAGCGTCGTTATACCGAGTATGGTCCACATCGGGCAGATTTACGCTTGAAAACCCCGTATGGCAATGCTGATGACGTGTTGTCGCGTGGACAAAAAAAGTTGTTAATCATGGCATTAAAACTGTCACAAATTGCAATGCTGCATGCGAGTAACAAGGAAACTGTGGTATTATTAGATGATCTGACAGCAGAGTTGGATTTAGCTGCACAACAACGTTTAATTGAGCGATTGAGTCAGTTAGGAAGTCAGGTTTTTATGACGACCTTAGACCATACGTCGGTATTAAAACACTTACATGATTTGTCGATTTCCTTTCAATTGTTTCACGTTGTCCAAGGCCAAGTCAGTCTTGCTGCGCCATAATTTTATTTCCTCATCTTTGGATAGATTAGATATTTACTAGGGAGTAACCATGAGTTCAGAGTCTCAATCAGTCTCTCAAACAGAACAAACAAATGAAAAGGCTTATGATTCCTCTAGTATTAAAGTATTACGTGGATTAGACGCGGTTCGTAAACGTCCTGGCATGTATATCGGTGACACCGATGACGGTACAGGTTTGCACCATATGGTGTTTGAGGTGGTGGATAATGCCATCGATGAAGCTTTAGCGGGCCATTGTGACGAGATTATAGTGACCATTCATGAAGATGAATCGGTGAGTGTCTCGGATAACGGACGTGGTATTCCAACCGACATACACCCTGAAGAGGGAGTGTCTGCGGCAGAAGTGATCCTGACCATCCTGCATGCGGGCGGTAAGTTCGATGACAACAGCTATAAGGTGTCGGGTGGCTTGCATGGTGTGGGTGTATCGGTTGTAAACGCCTTGTCGAAAAAACTACAGTTGACGATTTATCGTGCGGGTCAAATACATGAACAGGAATACCAGCATGGTGATTCACAATATCCGTTAAAGGTGGTGGGTGAAACAGATAAAACAGGAACAATAGTACGTTTCTGGCCAAGTGAGTTGACCTTTAGCCAGACCATTTTCAATGTTGATATTTTGGCACGCCGTTTAAGGGAGCTTTCATTCCTGAATGCGGGTGTACGGATTGTATTGCGTGATGAACGGATTAACCTCGAACACGTCTACGATTATGAGGGTGGCCTGTCTGAATTTGTTAAGTACATCAACGAAGGCAAGACCCATCTCAATGATATTTTCCATTTCACGGCTGATGCTGAAAATGGGATTACTGTTGAAGTTGCCTTGCAGTGGAATGACAGCTATCAGGAAAATGTACGCTGCTTTACCAACAACATTCCACAGAAAGATGGTGGTACACACCTTGCTGGTTTCCGTGCGGCGCTTACCCGTGGCTTAAACAGCTACATGGAAAATGAAAACCTGCTGAAAAAAGAAAAGGTTGCCGTGACAGGTGATGATGCCCGTGAAGGCTTGACCGCGATTATTTCAGTGAAGGTGCCTGATCCAAAATTCTCTTCACAGACCAAGGAAAAACTGGTGTCGAGTGAAGTAAAACCTGCGGTGGAGCAGGCCATGAACAAGGAGTTTTCAGCGTATTTGCTGGAAAATCCACAGGCGGCTAAATCAATTGCAGGCAAAATTATTGATGCGGCGCGTGCTCGTGATGCGGCGCGTAAGGCCCGTGAAATGACCCGTCGTAAGAGTGCGCTGGACATTGCGGGTTTGCCTGGCAAATTGGCGGACTGTCAGGAAAAAGATCCAGCCTTGTCTGAACTGTATCTAGTCGAGGGTGACTCTGCGGGCGGTAGTGCCAAGCAGGGCCGTAACCGTAAGATGCAGGCGATTTTGCCGTTGAAAGGTAAAATCCTCAACGTTGAGCGTGCCCGCTTTGATAAGATGATTTCCAGTCAGGAAGTTGGCACCCTGATCACGGCTTTAGGCTGTGGTATTGGGCGCGAAGAATATAATCCAGATAAGTTACGTTATCATAAAATCATCATCATGACCGATGCGGACGTGGATGGTTCACATATCCGTACCTTGTTGCTGACGTTCTTCTTCCGTCAAATGCCAGAACTGGTTGAGCGTGGTTATATCTATATTGCCCAGCCACCGCTGTACAAATTGAAGAAAGGCAAGCACGAACAGTACATCAAGGACAATGATGCACTGGAAGAGTTTTTGATCTCCAATGCGATTGATGAGTTGGCGTTACATATCAGTGCGGAAGCACCTGCAATTACTGGTGCGGCATTGGCGAGTGTGATTGCGGATTATCAGGTGTCACAGAAGAGCTTGCAGCGCCTCACCCAGCGTTATCCTGCGAGCCTGCTGGATGGCCTGCTTGAGCTGGAGGCATTTAAGGCTGACCACAACCATG
This sequence comes from Acinetobacter thutiue, assembly GCF_030385805.1. NCBI lineage: Bacteria > Pseudomonadati > Pseudomonadota > Gammaproteobacteria > Moraxellales > Moraxellaceae > Acinetobacter > Acinetobacter thutiue. Next base: position 15,462 of record NZ_JAUDZE010000012.1, on the reverse strand, counting down.
AGCGTGACTATGTGGAATCCTGGGCTGAGCAATTGCGTGTGGCAATTGAAAAATTACAGCCAAGTTTGCGCCCTGAAATTACCTTGGAATCATTTGAACGTGAAAACTCCCTGGGTGAAAAATCGGCACACTACTGGCCGCGTGTCACGGTATACGTGCATAACTTGCCACATGCCTATTTGCTGGATGCAGGTCTGCTCAATTCTGCTGAATATGCACGTTTGCTGAAAAATGCCAAGAGCTGGTTCAAGCTGCTTGAGGAGGGGGCTTACCTGCAAAAAGGTGAGCGCCGTATTCAGGTCAACAGTTTCCATCAGGTATGGCAGCATATTTTGCAGGACTCACGCCGTGGCATGATGATCCAGCGCTATAAAGGTCTGGGTGAGATGAATGCCGAGCAGCTTTGGGAAACCACGATGGACCCTGAAAACCGCAATATGTTGCAGGTCACCATTGATGATGCGATTGAGGCGGACCGTATGTTCTCATGTCTTATGGGTGATGACGTGGAACCACGTCGTGCATTCATTGAGGAAAATGCGTTGAATGCCGATATTGATGCTTAAGTAAGTTAGGCATTTTTCAAATTTATTTTAAAGGCGGGGCTAATCATTTTAGCCCCGCCTTTAAGTCTTCTGCTTTATTGAAAATTATTGAAAGGTTTGCGGCTTATTTTTTATTTCTTTGCAGAACATAGGCTCGCCATATCGCAATCAAAATGGGAAAAAGCGTCACCACCAGAAAAATAAAATCGGCTACACCCTCCATCAACAGCATCCCGACAATCCCTGAAATACTGCATAGTGCAAGCAACCATAAGGTGCTGAGTTTATTCCACAGTTGCATTGCCTACTCCTTTTAAGCCCTTTTGTTGACGTTTGGCCCACCATAACCATGCACCATTCAGCGTGATAAACAGTGTTAGCAGGGTACACAAGGTCCAGAGGATCTTAAGGGGCATACCACCATAATTACCAAAATGGAGAGGCTGTGACAGTAAAATGGCCTTGAGATAGGTTGGCAGTTCTTCCACCGTATCAACCTTGCCCGTTTCCGCATTGACCAAGGCAACTTTCAGCATTTTTTCATTCAGGCCCTCATTTCCCTGTAACAGCACCATGTAGTGGCCTTGGGTTGAATATTCTGTTTTAGGATAAAAGACACTGGTTGGATGCCAGCCAGACTCACCCTTTTGTGCCGAGGCATAGATGGTATCAAGATCAAGCTTTGGATTGATGACAGTGGTATGCTGATACTTTTCTTGCAGTGCTTTAAGTTCTGTGATTTGCCACACGCCAATCGCCACCGTTCCAAAACCTAACAGAAATCCCGTAAATGTCACCACCAGGGCCCAGCCCAACACTGCCGAGCCAATCAGGTTATGTAAATCCAGTTGCAATAGGCGCTGGCCTCTTCCGATACGGATAATGCCAAACAGGAATTTTTTGACATAGGGTGCGTACACCACCAAACCTGAGATCAGGGATAGCAACACTAAAAATGCAATCAGCGCACCAATCAGTTGTCCAATAAATCCCAAAAACCAGTTGGCATGTAGCTCAAGCAGGAAACCTGTCAGGGTCTCGCGTTCATTCGGTTTCTGGATCAGGCTGGCAGAACCAATATCTGCAAACAGCCAGCGTGCCTGTTCAAAACCCTGATTCGGCTTTGCCATGCCAATCAGCAGTACCCCAGGGTGGTGTTCTGGATCATAGCCTGTACTGATGACCTGTTCATTGGGGTAGGTTTTTTGTGCAGTTGCGATTGAATCTTCCAATGGGCGTTGCTGGGATGAGCTTAGGGCAGTGGGTTCCACCCCAAGTGCGTGATCAATTTCTTCATGGAAAATAAGAATCACACCTGTAATTGACAGGATCGCGAACGGAATCACCACCACAAGACTGACCCAGCGGTGAATCCATAGATTGAGACGGAACCAGCGTGAATTGGTTTTTTTAACGGAAGATAAGCTTTGGCGCATAGCACGTTATCCAATGAAAATAATCATTGGTTTTCCTAAGAGGGATATTTGCTTAGATATTAATTTAAGTGATAATTATTTGCATTATTATTTTAATATTTTGTTTCACGTGGAACATCGGTTTATTTGCTTTGCAAACTACAAATTCCAGCATGACAGACATTTTTTGTCCAAGATTGATTGATGAAATCAGTTCTATAAAAATTGATTTAGTTATCGACCAGATCACTGACCTGAATAATTGCATGGCCGAATATGTAGCCTGCACTGAGTAATAAACTAATCCAAAGTAACGCACCTAAAATATTATACAGACAGAAGCTTAAGTACTTCATGTTGCTGGAACCTGCCGCCAGAGGTGCAAAGGAGCGGGCAAAGGGAATAAAACGTGCAAGCAGAATGGTTTTGCCACCGTGACGCAGGAAAAACGTGTTGGTCTTTACCAGATATTCCTGTTTGATAAAACGTGATTCCATATTAAAGATACGGTCACCAAAATGACGGCCAATATGGTAATTGACCATATAACCCAAGGTTGCGGCAACAAAAAGCAAACTGATCATATAACCAAGATGCATGATCTCGATCATGGAGCACAAGGCACCTACAGTCAGCAACAGGCTGTCGCCTGGCAAAAAAAACATAAACACAAAAGCTGTTTCTAAAAAAATAATCAGGAACAGGATGGCATAAATCCATAAACCATATTCCTGAATCAGGATGGGAAGGAAATGTTCAAAATTAAAAATAAAGTCGAAAGAACTCATGCAGTTTGTTCGATCCAAAATAACGTACCAACCAAACATGGGGTACAAAAAATTAAAATAAATTTAACCCTCTGGTTTCATTAGAAAGTTTCAACTTTAAAATGATACTCGTCGAGTATAACGGGCCTGAACCCAAAGCTCAATTTTCTGGGAAAATTACAACTTTAGCTTAGCCTAATTTTTTTGTTGTTTCATGACATCTTTATTGGTATTTAAGTAGCCTCAACCTAACCAGACGATGTTGCCCAGTTAGGTTGATATTTTTTTAGTTTTTAGGTTTCGAATGAGCTTTCCAGTTCCTCCAGCTCCATCATCAGTTCCAAAAGCTGTTCTTCGAATTGTTCTAGTTTTGCCTTTAAATCATTTTGCTCATTCATGAGTTTGATCAAGTCATCTTTTCGATTCGCTTCATACAGGGCACTATCCGCCAAAGCCTGTTCAATCTCAGCTAAACGCGGTTGAACCTTGTCAATCTGTGCCTCAACCTTTTCGATGTTCTTGCGAATCGGGCGGGTCAGTTCACGGCGACGGGCAGCCTCTTTTCGCTGGGCTTCCTTATCCACTTTTGCAGTTGAGGCGGGTGCATTGCTGCTTTGTTGCTGTAGGGCATTTTGAGCGTTGATCTGCTGTTGGCGCGCTTCACGCAACCATTTCGCATAATCCTGTAAATCGCCCTCAAACTCTGTGCATTTGCCTGCATGAACCAACAGTAAATCATCGCAGACGCTGGCAATCAGTTGGCGTTCGTGCGAGACCAACACCACAGCACCCTCAAAGTCCTGCAATGCCATACTCAGGGCATGACGCATATCCAGGTCCAGATGGTTGGTGGGTTCGTCCAGAATCAATACATTTGGGCGTTGCCATACGATTAGTGCCAATGCCAGACGTGCGCGCTCACCACCTGAAAAGCTCTCGCATGGGGTGTCCATACGTTCACCACTAAAACCAAACCCACCCAGAAAGGCGCGCAAGGAAGCTTCACTGATTTGTTTATCTGCAATGCGGGCCAGTTGCAGCATTGGACTGGCATTGGCATCCAGTGCATCCATTTGATGCTGGGCAAAATAACCGATGTTCAAGAGTTCAGAGGCTTTGCGCTCGCCTGCCAAGAGCGGTAAATCACCCACCAATGTTTTGATCAGGGTTGATTTACCTGCACCATTCATCCCCAACAAGCCAATGCGTGAACTTGGCGTGATTTGCAGGCGGATTTTTTCAGCAATGATTTTATCGCCATAGCCAATTGTCGCCATATCCAGACTTAACAGCGGTGAACTCATTTTGCTGGGTTCACGGAAGCTAAAGGTAAATGGCGTGTCCACATGCGCAGGCGCAAGCTGTTGCATGCGCTCTAGCTGTTTAATACGACTTTGTGCCTGACGGGCTTTGGTGGCTTTTGCTTTAAAGCGGTCAATAAATTTTTGTAGATGTGCACGGGTTTCCTGTTGTTTCTCAAACGCCTGTTGCTGTTGTGCCAAGCGTTCGCTACGGGTGGTTTCAAAGGTGGAGTAGTTGCCTGTATAGAGCATGAGTTCCTGATTTTCGATGTGCAGGATATGGTCGGTAATGGCATCAAGGAAGTCACGGTCATGTGAAATCAACACCAGCGTGCCCTCATAGGCTTTAAGCCAGTCTTCCAGCCACAGAATTGCATCCAGATCCAAATGGTTGGTGGGTTCATCCAGCAACAGTAGGTCTGAGCGGCTCATCAGCGTGCGTGCCAGATTGAGGCGCATACGCCAGCCACCTGAGAAGCTTGCCACATTTAAACGGATTTGATGGTCCAGAAAACCCAGACCCGCCATAAGCTGGGCAGCCTTGGCAGGTGCGGCATAGCCGTGAATCTCATCAAAACGGCCATGTAGTTTTGCCAAATCATCATTGCTGAGCTGTTCAGGGTGTGCCAGTTTTTCCTGAATCTGCCAATATTCCTCATCCCCTGACAGCACAAAGTCCAGTGCAGGCATTTCCAGCGCCTTAATTTCTTGTGCCATATGCGCCACCGTCCAGACAGCGGGACGGCTCAGGTTGCCTTCATCTGCAACAAGGTCACCCAAAAGTGCGGCAAACAAGGTCGATTTACCCGCACCATTCACACCTGTAAGGCCAATTTTCCAGCCAGGATGGAGCTGCATCGATGCTTTCTGAAAGAGGACTCGCCCACCACGGCGTAATGAAACTTGGTCAAACTGGATCATGAGCATGCAAAATTACAAATAGTTGGCTGCATTTTAAGGTGAACGTGCATGAAAGCAAATTTTTATCTGGCAGCCATTCAATATTCATTCATAAATTGCATTCTGGCCTCAAACTTCGTTGGGTTTGGTATGAAATATAAATACAGCAATGCATCTGCCCTAAAGATCAATTCGATTGAATCCAGCAATTCAATCAGTAAAAATAGAGTTTTTACTCTATTTTTGTGATGGAAATCAGATTATTATTTAGTTTTAATGAAAAAATAAGCAACAAGATTAGAAGTATAGTGACAGGATTAGGGATGAGGAAAGGGATTCTTGCCGTGGGGGCAATGCTGATGCTGGGGGCAAGTATGCAGACCAACGCAGACGCTAAAATTTGTGTTTTTGACTTGTTGGGAAAATCTGGCGAGGCCTATAAGGCAATGGAGGAATGGGCTCTGGCTGCCAAAACATGGCGTAGTGACATCACTTTACTGAGTTACCAGAATGAGGCCCAGGCCCAGAATGATTTTGAGCAGGGCAAATGCGATGGCGTGTACATGACCTCCATGCGGGCGCGGAGTTATAACAAGTTTGCGGGATCAGTGGATGCAATCGGTGCGGTTCCCAGCTATGCGATTGCCCAAAAGGCGATTAGTTTCGCGTTAGACAGGCGTAACCAGCGCCGTCTAAACAGCCGTATTGGCAAGCAATCCTATGAGGTTGCAGGTATTTCACAGATTGGTCTGGCCTATATCTTTGTAAAAGATAAAAACATGAACACCATTGAGCAGATCAAGGGTAAAAAATTTGCGGTACTGGCTTATGACGAGGCACAAAAGATCGTCGTAAAAAGCCTGGGTGGGCAGGCGGTCCTTTCCGATATTTCGGATATTGCCAAAAAGTTTAACAGTGGTGAGGCGGACATTATGGCGGCACCTGCTTATGCCTACAAGCCACTGGAATTATATAAGGGGCTGGGAAATGACGGGGCAATCATTCAGTTTCCAGCGGTGAATATGACCATGGACCTGATCATTCGACCAGAAAAATTCTCCAGTGGTTTTGGCCAACATTCGAGGGCCTGGTTCATTAACCGCCTCAATACCAACTTTGCCCTGATTCAGCGGATTGAAGCGGAATTACCCGCCAAATATAAAATGAATCTGAGCAATGAGGACAGGACACGTTATCAGCAAATCCTGCGTGAGGCACGTATTGGCTTGACCTCACGTGGCATTTATGACGCCACCATGATGAATGTACTCAAGCGTGCGCGCTGTACGGTGGATCGGACCAATTTTGAATGCACCCTTGGTGGTGAATAGATTTTTTAAGTTTTTTTGTGCGTTTGATAATTTTTATAGGGAAATGAAATGAATAAGGGGTTGTTTGCTTTGGCTGCCGTGGCGTTGTTGAGTGTTGCAGGGCAAACTCAGGCAAAGCAAAAAGTATGTGTTTTTGATTTGCTGGGCAAGGCTGGTGAGACATTCAAGGTGACTGAGGAATGGGCTGTCACGGCAAAGGATTGGCAGGCAGATATACGCCTGATTCCCTATCAGGATGAGGCCAAGGCCCAGAATGATTTTGAGGCAGGCCTTTGTGATGCGGTGTATATGACCTCCATGCGCGCCCGAAAATACAACCGTTTTGCGGGTTCGATTGATGCGATTGGCGGTGTCACCAGTAACCATGTGGCCCAGAAAGCCATCAGCTTCGCTTTGGACAAGCGTAACAAGCGCCGTTTGCTGGCAACGGTTGAGGGAGAAAACTACGAGGTTGCAGGGATTTTGCAGTTTGGTCTGGCCTATGTTTTTGTGCGCGACAAAAATGTAAATACAATTGAGAAAGCCAAGGGCAAGAAGTTTGCCTATTTACAATATGACATTGCCCAGAAAACCATTGTGGACAGTCTGGAAATGGTCTCGGTGCCTTCAGAGATCTCAGATTTTGTGAAGAAGTTTAACACTGGTCAGGTCGATGTGATTGCCTCTCCTGCCTATGCCTACCGTCCCTTGGAAATTGAGAAAGGCATTGCCAAGAGTGGCGCGATGTTTACGTTTCCTGTGGTCAACATTACGGGTGACCTGATTATTCGTCCTGAGAAGTTTCCAAAAAATTTTGGTGTGCAGTCACCGGAATGGTTCGTAAAACAGGTTCCAAAGAGCTTTACCATGGTGAAACGGCTTGAGGCTGGAATTCCCGCAAAATACATCGTGCAGTTGCCGAAAGAGGATGAGGTACGCTATCAGAAAATTCTGCGCGAGGGGCGAATTAACCTGACCAAACAGGGCGTTTACGACCCAGTCATGATGAGTGTACTCAAGCGTGCCCGCTGTACGGTGGAACGAACCAGCTTTGAATGTTCACTGGGTGGTGAATAGATTTTAAGTTGTTGAGTATTCAATAATTTTATAGGGGAATGAAATGAATAAAGGATTATTCGCTTTGGCTACCGCAACATTGCTCAGTGTTGTGGGGCAAACCCAGGCAAAACAGAATATTTGTGTTTTTGACCTGTTGGGTAAAGCTGGAGATGCTTTTAAAATCACCGAGGACTGGGCAATTACGGCAAAAAACTGGCAGGCTGATATTCGTTTGATTCCTTATCAGGATGAGGCCAAGGCCCAAAGTGACTTTGAGGCAGGGAAATGTGACGGCGTGTATATGACCTCCATGCGTGCCCGTAAATATAACCGTTTTGCAGGTTCGATTGACGCGATTGGCGGTGTGACCAGTAACCATGTGGCGCAAAAGGCAATTCACTTTGCACTGGATAAACGCAATAAATCTCGTCTATCTACCGTAGTGGATGGACAAAACTACGAAGTTGCGGGAATCTTACAGTTCGGTCTGGCCTATGTTTTTGTGCATGACAAAAACATGAATACAATCGAAAAATTCAAGGGAAAAAAGTTTGCCTATCTGCAATATGACGAGGCGCAAAAAGAAGTGATCAATAGTTTGGAAATGATCGCAATTCCCTCTGAAATTTCAAATTTTGTGAAGAAGTTTAACAGTAATCAGGTCGATGCGATTGCAGCACCTGCCTATGCCTTTAAACCACTTGAAATTGAGAAAGGCATTGAAAATGGTGGCGCAATGTATCTTTTCCCTGTGGTCAACATTACAGGTGACCTGATTATTCGTCCTGGAAAATTCCCTGCCAATTTTGGCGTCCAATCACGTCAATGGTTCATACAACAGTTACCGAAAAGCTTTGCGATGGTGAAACGTCTTGAAGAAGACATTCCAGCAAAATACAAAGTCAGTTATCCCAAGGAAGAACTGGTTCGTCATCAAAAACTGTTACGTGATGGACGAATTAGCCTGACCAAACAGGGGATTTATGACCCAATCATGATGAGTGTACTGAAACGTGCCCGCTGCACTGTGGAACGGACCAGTTTTGAATGTTCGTTGGGAGGGGAATAAAATCTTAATCAAAGTTGAATTGCATGGTGATTTGGAAAAATGATCAGGCATTGGAAATAGATATTTCATCAAGGAATAAAATGTGATGAGTGCTATTAAAAATCACTAAAACCCGACGTATGTAAATAAAAGGACTAGGCTTTTAGTCAAAATCTGACTATATTTGTCTCTCGCTGGTGGAAAAATATGCAAAAACAGCAAATAAGGGAAAACAAGATGAAAAAAGGACTTTTGGCATTGAGTGCTGCGACTCTATTTGTCATGACCACTCCTGTACAGGCAAAACAAGAAATTTGCGTATTCGATTTGTTGGGAAAAGCTGGGGAGTCTTACAAACTGATTGAGGAATGGAAGCTGGCCGCCAAAAACTGGCAGGGTGATGTCGAGCTAATTCCTTATCAGGATGAGGAAAAGGCTGAACAGGATTTTGATGCGGGCAAGTGTGACGGTGTCTATATGACTTCCATGCGTGCCCGTAAATACAACAAGTTTGCTGGTTCAATTGATGCGGTTGGTGCGGTCACCAGTAATGCCATTGCCCAAAAAGCCATTACCTTTGTGTTGGATAATCGCAATAAACACCGTTTAACTGCATCAGTCGGTGGTGAGAAACACGAAGTTGCAGGAATCATTCAGGTTGGACTGGCCTACATTTTTGTTCGGGACAAAAATATCGACACCATTGAAAAGGCCAAAGGTAAAAAATTCGCCTACCTCCACTATGACCAGGCACAAAAGGCGATTGTTGAAAGCATCGACCTGGTTGCCGTACCCTCCGACATTTCAGACTTCGTGAAGAAGTTTAACAGTGGCCAGGTGGATGTGATCGCCGCTCCTGCCTATGCCTACAAACCTTTGGAAATTAGCAAGGGTTTGGCAAATGGGGCATTGTTCAACTTTCCAGTGGTCAATATTACAGGTGATTTAATTATCAAGCCTGGAAAATTCCCTGCAAATTTTGGTACACAGTCACGTCAATGGTTCATCAACAAATTACCAGGCAACTTTGCAACAGTACAACGTCTAGAGGCTGGCATGGATGCGAGAAGAATCACCCTGTCCAATGAAGACAAGATCCGCTATCAGAAACTACTGCGTGATGGACGCATGAATTTGACCAGACAGGGAGTGTACGATGCCAGCATGATGAACGTGCTGAAGCGTGCGCGTTGTACGGTGGAACGGACCAATTTTGAGTGTTCACTCAGCGGTGAATAAAACCATTGTGATACCTCAAATAAACCCGTTTATAAACAAATTGTGCTGTTTATAACAAATTTGCCTATGAAAATAAGCGAATGAGATAAAACAGGACAAAAAATCAACAATATTGATATAAAAATAGAGTACAAGCTCTATTTTTTTCCAAGAAACATGATTAATATTTGCTTCGAACAAGGAGACAAACATAAAGTTTGTGAAAGGATGAAAAATATGAAAAAAATTGCATTAGCTATTGCAACAACTTCAATCTTAGGTGTATCTGCCTCAACTCAGGCGGCAGTTGATGTGTGTGTATTCGACTTATTAGGAAAGTCAGGTGAATCATACAAAATGATGCAGGACTGGGCACTGGCCGCAAAAAGCTGGGGGGCTGATGTTAACCTTCAGGCGATTACCGATGAACAGGTTGCAGACAACAACTTTAAAGCGGGTAAATGTGATGCTGTGGCAATGACAGCAATGCGCGCCCGTCCGTACAACAAATTTGCTGGTTCTGTTGACTCATTGGGCGGTGCGCCAAGCAATGAAACAGCTCAGCGTGCAATTACCTATGTACTGGATGCACGTAATGCAGCAAAAATGACCACCAATCTTGGTGGCAACAAATACGAAGTTGCGGGTATCTCTCCACTAGGTGCTGCGTACATTTTCGTACGTGACAAGAGCATTAACTCAATTGAAAAGGCAGCGGGTAAAAAATTCGCGGTATTGGGTTACGATGATGCACAAAAAATCATGGTTCAGCGTGTAGGCGCTCAGGCTGTACTATCTGACATCTCTAACTTTGCCGCTAAATTTAACAACGGTCAGGTAGACATGGTGGGTGCGCCTGCTTATGCATACAAGCCATTGGAATTAAGCAAAGGTTTGGGTGCAAATGGTGCGATGTTTAACTTCCCAGTATTACAGGTGACTGCGGATCTTATTATTCGCCCAGAGAAGTTCCCTGCAGGTTTTGGTCAAAAATCTCGTGATTACTTTGTAAAATCCTTACCTAAGAGTTTTGCAATGATCAAGCGTTACGAATCTGAGATTCCAGCAAAATACAAAATGAACCTAAGTGCTGAAGACACTTTAAAATACCAAAAATTGTTGCGTGATGGTCGTATGGACTTAACTAAACGTGGTATTTACGATGCAGGCATGATGTCTGTATTGAAGAAAGCTCGTTGTTCAGTAGACAAGGCGAACTTTGAATGTGCTTTACCTGGTGAATAATCAGTAATTGCTAAAGCAAACACTTAAAGCCTAGATTTATCTAGGCTTTTTGTTTTTTAAGCATTGTCATTTAAGTCATTGTCTTTAGCTGCTAAGATCATGATTATACAGAGACATAAGAAATCAAATGGAATCTTGAGGATTTAAGAATATATTGAAGCCATTAGGAGGAATGATGGTTGATTTCAAATCTATTGTTCATTTGAAAATATTGGAAAGATATAACGCAACTTTTTAGTTTTGGATGTTATGTAACAACAATCACCATAGATGCAAAGGAAAAAATAAGATGCAATGGTTTAAAACACTACTACTGGCGTCAGGTATTGCTGCGGTATCTGCGGGCGCTCAGGCACAACAGACCATTTGTGTATTTGACATTGTCGGTAAAAGTGGCGATGTCTATGCACTGATGAAAGACTATCAGCTTGCCGCAAAAACCTGGGGTGCGGATATTGAGTTGAAAGTGGGGACCAATGAAGCGGTGATAGCGGAAGATTTCAAGGCAGGTAAATGTGATGGGGTCAGTATCACAGGCATGCGTGGTCGCCAGTTTAACCAGTTTACAGGCTCATTGGATGCGATTGGTGCGATCACAGACCTGAAGCTTGCGGTAAAAGTGATGCAGGGATTGGCAAGCCCAACATTTGCCAAGGCCATGGTGAATGGTAAGTATGAAGTTGTAGGCGTGATCCCGATTGGTGATGCCTACCTGCTGGTCAATGACCGTAATATCAATACTGTCGCCAAAGCGGCAGGTAAGAAAATCGCTGTTCTGGACTATGATGAAGCACAAAAAATTATGGCTTCTCAGGTAGGTGCCCAAGCGGTCAGTTCTGACATCACCAACTTTGGTGCGAAATTCAACAATGGACAGGTCGATATCATTGGTGCGCCAGCAGCAGCATTTAAGCCTTTAGAGCTTTACAAGGGCTTGGGCACCAAGGGTGCAATTGTAAATTATCCAATCTTGCAGGTGACGGGTAACCTGATTATCCATCCTGAGAAATTCCCAGAGGGTTTTGGACAGAAATCAAGAGAATGGGTAAAGGCGCAGTTACCACGTGCTTTTGGTATTCTTGGCAAGATGAAAGCGGATATTCCACAAAAATACTGGATGGAAGTTCCTGCGGCTGACAAGCCTGGCTATCAAAAGCTGATGCGTGAAGCACGTATCAACCTGACTGCAAAAGGCATTTATGATAAGCGTATGATGAAATTGTTATGGCAATTCCGCTGTCGTGAAGATGCCAAGAACTTTGAGTGTGCGCTACAAGATGAAAACTATAAATAATCTTGTAAAAAGTCTTTAAACGCACTTTAAACTTCAAATACAGACCCGATATTGAGTATGCTATACTAAATATCGGGTCTTTTATTTTTTTAAAGACATACTGAAGTCTGAGGAACATCATCATGAACGCCCAAGCTCTTGAATTGTCAGATAATGCTGCCAAAAAAGTTCGCCAGTTACGCGAGAGTGAGGGGAATAACGATCTCATGTTGCGTGTTTATGTCACGGGTGGTGGATGCTCTGGATTCTCTTATGGCTTTAATTTTGCTGAAAGTGTCAATGAAGATGATGCTGAATTTAGCAATGGTGATGTAAAAATGTTGGTTGATTCCTTGAGCTATCAGTATCTGGTAGGTTCAGTGGTTGACTATCTTGAAGGATTGGAAGGTTCTCGTTTTGTGGTCCAAAACCCGAATGCCACCACGACCTGTGGCTGTGGTTCATCTTTCTCGATTTAATAGAATATAAATATAAAAAGGCTTCTCAAAATTGAGAAGCCTTTTTTATTGCTTTGGCCTTAAACAGCGGTGATAGTTCCCAGGATACGATCACCTGACGCGCCTGTAACAGCGGGTAAATTGCCACTGAGTTGCTGAACAAAGCGCATGGCCAACCATGCAAAAGCGGTTGCCTCCACCCAGGTTGGTGCTAGCCCTAAAGCATCAGTGGTTTGCACAGACCAATTGTGCTTGCGTAACCGCCAGCGTAACTGTTCCAGTAAATGTGAGTTGTAGGCTCCGCCACCGCAGACATAGATTTCACCTGTAGGCATCAGCTCCTTGCTACGGTAGATGGCTTTCTTAATCGCCCGCGTTGTCAGTTTCATCAATGTGGCCTGCACATTCTCAGGTGTATCTTCCAGCTCATCATAATCAAGGCCATTACGCCAGTCGCTCAGCTGTTCATCCAGCCATTCCAGATTAAAATCTTCCCGTCCCGTACTTTTTGGGGGTTCTTTGGCAAAGAACTCGTGGGTTTGTAGGCGATCCAGCAATGAACGGATCGGATTGCCATAGGCTGCCCAGTCGCCATTTTCATCATACGGATGCCCCGTATGACGATGACACCATGCATCCATCAAGATATTGGCTGGGCCTGTATCAAAGCCATAGACGCCGTTTAGGTTATTGGCAGGCAACATACTGACATTAGCAATACCGCCCAGATTCAAAATTACCCGATGGATACTGTCATGCTGAAACAGTGCCTGATGGAATGCAGGAACCAGAGGTGCACCCTGTCCACCTGCCGCTATATCACGACGACGGAAATCAGAAACAACAGGAAGTTGCGTGATCTCAGTGATGATGTTAGGATCACCAATTTGCAGGGTAAAGCCATGTTCAGGGCGGTGGCGAATGGTTTGCCCATGTGAACCGATGGCCTTAATTTGAGTGCGGTCTAAATTATTCTTTTCAATCAGTTCATTGATACCCTGACCAATCATTTGCGCCAGAGCCACATCCGCTTTGCCCATGCGGTCAATTTCATTGTCATCAGGTAAGCTCAGTGCCATCAGCTCATCACGTAGCTCAGGTTCAAAAGGCACAGTCAGCGTGGCGTGTAGCGTGAGCGGCCCAAATGAAGCTGCGACAATATCCACACCATCCATGCTTGTGCCTGTCATTACACCAATATAGATTGCGTTCACCGCAACTTCTCCCTGCAACACGCTGAAAAAATGTTAGTATATCGCACAAATTGAATAACTGATGTGTTTAGGTTTTGTGATGTCAAATTTCTTGCCCGCCGAAGAACAGCTTGCTCTCATTCAACGAGGCACGCACGAAATTATTTCTGAAGAAGATTTATTGAAAAAACTCAAGGAAAATCGCCCACTCCGTGTGAAAGCAGGTTTTGACCCAACGGCTCCCGATCTACATTTGGGACATACGGTCCTGATTAATAAACTCAAAACGTTCCAGGATTTGGGACATGAGGTTTATTTCTTGATCGGTGACTACACTGCAATGATCGGTGACCCAACAGGTAAGAGTGCAACACGCCCGCCGTTGTCCCGTGAACAGGTTGAAGCCAATGCCAAAACCTATCAGGAACAGGTATTTAAAATTCTTGATCCAAATAAAACCAAGGTTGTCTTTAACTCGGAATGGTTCAACCAGAAATCAGCTGCTGACCTGATTCAATTGGCAAGTCAGCAAACTGTTTCACGTATGCTGGAGCGTGATGACTTTACCAAGCGCTATAGCAACCACCAACCGATTGCGATCCATGAGTTCCTCTACCCATTGGTTCAGGGTTATGACTCGATTGCGCTTGAGGCGGATGTCGAGCTGGGTGGTACAGACCAGACCTTTAACCTGCTGATGGGACGTACTTTACAGGGCCGCTACGGTCAGGAATCACAAGTATGTATCACTGTGCCAATTCTTGAAGGTTTAGATGGCGTCAATAAGATGTCTAAATCTTTAGGCAACTATATTGGCGTATTTGACACACCAGGCGCGATGTACCAAAAAATCCTGTCTATGCCAGATAGCCTGATTGAGCGTTACTTTGATTTGCTCAGCTTTAAGTCACTGGACGAAATTCAAGGCCTGCTGGATGAAATGGCTGAGGGCCGTAACCCACAAGAGATCAAACGTATTTTGGCGCTTGAGTTGGTTGAGCGTTTCCATGATGTAGAAGCAGCGGAAAATGCACATAAGAGCGCAGGCAACCGTGTTACTGAAGGTGAAGTACCAGAAGACACGCCTGAAGTGACTATTTCCCGTGCTGAGTTTGGCGGTGAATTGTTCATTGCAACCATTCTTCGTGTGGCAGGCCTAAACCCAAATGCTGCAGCTGCGAAAGATGCAGTTGGCCGTGGTGCTGTTAAAGTCGATTGGAATGTGGTGGATATGGGCTACTCTGTAAAAGAGAATGTCACTTTGATTATCCAGTCAGGCAAAAAAGCGATTGCACGTGTGACTTTTACTGACTAAATCAAAACTTTAAAAATAAAAAGCAGGCCATGAGCCTGCTTTTTATACATAAATAGATGATAAAAACACCGAAAACATCACTTTTGTAGAAAAAAGAAACATGCAAAAGAAAATAATAAAAAAGGGGGTTGTATTGGTTCGGGAATGCTGTAGAATGCCCACTCATCGGCGGTGATGCGGATAAAAACTTGTTGATAAACAATGATTTGATTGAGGTGGTCTAGGTTGTAGGCTGGATTGCTCAGGTTTGTTTAGATTAAGATAAGTTTTAAAAAATCCAAATTATTAGTTGACTTTAAAGAGATTTAGGGTAACATAGCCGACCTAGCTTGATGATGACGAATCATCGAGAAGATCATTAAGAGAATAGAAGAACAACTTGTGTGGATTTTTACTGGTTGATCGATCGAAAATA
>NZ_JAUDZE010000011.1:0-100847 GCF_030385805.1 Acinetobacter thutiue | reverse complement strand
AAATACATCCACTATTACAACCATGATCGAATCAAGGTGAAACTAAAAGGACTGAGTCCTGTACAGTACAGAAATCAGTCCTTAGAAACCACTTAATCAAACTGTCCAACTTATTGGGGTCAGATCATCAAGCAGGATTTTTATAGAAAAGAATGATATTTAGATCAATTCAATCGCAACAGCGGTCGCCTCACCACCGCCGATACAAAGTGCAGCAACACCTTTCTTGCCACCCGTACGTTTAAGTGCATGAATCAGGGTCAAAATGATACGGGAACCTGTAGAACCAACTGGGTGTCCAAGAGCACAGGCACCACCATTGATATTGACTTTTTCTGTATCTAGTTTGAAATCATCAATTGGACACATGGTGACCATGGCAAATGCTTCATTGATTTCCCAAAGATCAACGTCTTGAGCATCCCAGCCTGCCTTGTTCAAGACTTTCTGAATTGCACCTACAGGCGCAATGGTAAATTCAGATGGGTGCTGGGAATTTGATGCGGTTGCAACGATTTTTGCCAAAGGTTGTAAGCCACGTTGAGCCGCCACATCACTGTTAGTAAGTACCAGTGCAGACGCACCATCAGAGATTGAGCTGGCATTGGCGGCGGTAATGGTACCGTCTTTTGCAAATGCAGGTTTCAAACCTGGGATTTTGTCAATTTTTGCATTTAAAGGCTGTTCATCCTGATCAACGACAACGTCACCTTTACGAGTAGAAACCGTAACAGGAACGATCTCATCTTTAAAATAACCTTCAGTAATCGCTTTTTGGGCACGCTGTAAAGAACGAATGGCAAAGTCATCCATTTGTTCACGAGTATAGCCACGCGTATTTGCCATGTCCTGAGCAAATGAGCCCATTAAGCGACCAGTTTCAGCATCTTCAAGACCATCAAGGAACATATGATCTTTAATTTCACCATGACCCATACGATAGCCAGCACGTGCTTTAGGTAAAACGTAAGGTGCATTGGTCATAGATTCCATCCCCCCTGCAACCACGATTTCAGCACTGCCTGCCTTGATCATGTCAGCTGCCTGCATAACCGCTTTCATACCAGAGCCACACAGCTTGTTAATCGTTACAGCGCCTGTTGAGTCAGGTAAACCAGCTTTGCGCATTGCCTGACGGGCAGGGCCTTGCTTTAAGCCTGCTGGTAACACACAACCCATGATGACTTCTTCTACATCAGTTGGCTGTAGACCAGCACGGGCAATTGCTTCTTTAATTGTGATTGCACCCAGTTCTGGTGCAGTTGCAGTTGATAATGCACCTTGGAAGCCGCCCATTGCTGTACGAGCGCCATTGACAATTACGATGTCAGTCATTGTGTGTCTCCAGACTTATAATTTGCAGAGAATGTTCAAAACCTATGCAGTATAGTAAAAAAAAACAGTGAATAAAGTGTTTTATGTCGCCTTGCCTAGACTGAAGAGTTTTTTAGCAGGTGGGTATTTTCTCAAATCGAGGATGTCCCATACGGCCAATGATCAGTTTTGAATGATAATCCAGTGAATTGGAACAATAAATAAAGCTACCATTTGAAGCGAAAGGCAGGCCATTTTCCTGCTGAAAGACAATGTATCGTGGTGAAGAGCCAAAGCCTCTATAGCTTAGTGAACCATATTTATGATTAAGTGTGCTGGCAAATAACAAGGTTTCGTCATTATCACGTTGTCTATTTTTATTACTATCTATAAAGCTAATAAAACCCTTATTCCAGTCATTATGACAACTTTCTAAATCCTGACTTGGACAGATGATCACATTTTTATGGTAAATTTGTGCATCAGTTTTTGCTTTTTGTATGTTCATTGTGAGTATTCTAATGGTCTGGTTTGACTCCCAAGAAGCTAGTAAATAATGAAATGCTGGAATTGCGAAAGCGACTATGATGGATAAAACAGTAGTAGTCACCACTATTTCGGTTAAGGTAAAACCTAATGTTCTTTTCATGTGAAACCCAAGTAATTTTTGTTTAAATATATAAATAACAAAGTGTTAAATTATGTTTTTAAAATTAAATAATGCACTAATCTATATTGAGGTCATTATTTAAATAGAAATGCTATGTATCGAATAAATAAAAACTTGCGAACGATAATCGATTTCAACTTTATATGGGAATTGAAAATTTACTGAACTACAACGGAAATTGTAAGAAATTTTGTCAATAATTTACTAGGTTAAAGTTATCAAGCACTTGGAAAATTAATCAAGTGTTTGTATGATTCAAAGTTAAGTGAATAGCTTAAAAATAACACTGTAAGTGATTGATGCTTATTAGTGGTAAAAAATTATAGGCTAAACTTAACAACAAACAAATGTTATCTCTGGAGGATATCCATGAAATTGAGTCGTATTGCACTTGCTATGCTTGTTGCTGCCCCTTTAGCTGCTGCTAATGCGGGTGTAACAGTTACTCCATTATTACTTGGTTATACAATGTTTGATACTGAACATAATAACCATGGTGATAAGGGGCAACTTACTCCGAGTCCAGAACTTAATGATGATTTATTCGTTGGTGCTGCGTTGGGTATTGAATTGACACCTTGGTTAGGCTTTGAAGCTGAATATAGCCAAATTAAAGGTGATACGAGTACAGGTAACGATTACAAAGGTCGTAACATTGCTGGTAACGCTTATGTGACTTCTGACTTAATTACTAAAAACTATGACAGCAAAATTAAGCCATATGTTTTAGCTGGTGCAGGTCACTATAAATATGATGGTGATGACATTTATGGTGGTAAACAAGAAGGTACTCTAGCTAACGCAGGCGGTGGTATTTTCTGGCGCTTAAATGATGCGTTGTCTCTTCGTACTGAGGCGCGTGGTACTTATCATTTTGATGAGAAATTCTGGAACTACACCGCGCTTGCTGGTTTAAACGTTGTTCTTGGTGGTCACTTGAAACCTGCTGCACCAGTGGTGGAAGTTGCTCCTGTTGAACCAGTACCAGTACCTGTTCAGCCACAGCCACAAGAGTTGACTGAAGACCTTAATATGGAACTTCGTGTATTCTTTGATACCAACAAGTCAGACATCAAGCCTCAGTACAAGTCTGAAATTGCTAAAGTGGCAGAGAAATTGTCTGAATACCCGAATGCGACTGCTCGCATTGAAGGCCACACAGACAACACTGGTCCACGTAAGTTGAACGAACGTTTATCTTTGGCGCGCGCTAACTCTGTTAAGTCTGCACTTGTCAATGAATACAACGTAAATGCATCTCGCTTGACAACTCAGGGCTTTGCTTGGGATCAACCGATTGCTGACAACAAGACTAAAGAAGGTCGTGCCATGAACCGTCGCGTATTTGCTGCGATCACTGGTAGCCGTACTGTTGTTGTACAACCAGGTCAACAAGCTCAGTAATTGAGTCTTGATGATATGAAAGGGCGGCTCAATTGAGCCGCTTTTTTATTTCTAGGATTATTTATAATCGTGAGGTCGAATATTTATTGTTTTAAAAATTTATATAGTTGAAGCATTAATGGAATGAGGTAAAAAATCTTGTTCTATATTTGAAAGAAATGTTGGAATTGTTTAGTCTTATTGAAAAGTTTTTGATATGTGGTTAAAACTCTGATTAAAAAATGATAAACTTCATGCGCTAGAACAACGTTAATGAAAATTTACTTAGCTGCTATATTAAGTGGGGGATAAGTATTTTTCGAGAATCGAGGGCTGAATATTGCTAAATGCTTGGAAAATTGATCAAGTGTTTGTATGATTCAACGTGAAATGAATGACTGTGACAGATAGAATAAGTTATCAGTGTTCAAAAAATTACTAGAGCAAGCTTAAATATTTTTTATCTTTGGAGGATATCCATGAAAATGAGTCGTATTGTACTTGCTATGCTGGCTGTAACACCTTTTGTTGCTGCAAATGCAGGTGTCACAATTACCCCTTTAATGCTTGGTTATCACTGGTATCCAGGAGATACCCAAGACAAACAACGTGATGTATTAACAGATCGCGATCCAAATGGTTTAGGTTGGACTGGTAGCCCAAATGGTTCTGGTGTTGCTTTACAAAGTGATTTACTTGTTGGTGCTGCAATTGGTGTTGAATTGACCCCATGGTTGCAGGCTGAGGTTGAGTATCAACAAACCAAAGCTGATGCTGCCCGTAAGGAAAGTGCAACTGATAATGGTCAGCCTTGGGATGCTAAACATCAAACTCTAAGCTTAAATGCGATTGCAACTGCTGATGTATTTACAGGTAAATATGATAGCAAAATCAAGCCATATGCATTGCTTGGTGGTGGATATTCTAAATTAACAATCGATAATCCAGGTTGGGATCGTCGTTCTTATGACACCATTGGTAATATCGGCGGTGGTGTGTTATGGGAATTGAACGATGCCTTAACACTTCGTACTGAGGGTCGTGCAACTTATAACTTTGATAACAGTTGGTGGGAAGGTCAGGCTATGGCTGCTCTTCAAGTTGTTGTCGGTGGTCACTTACGTCCAGCTGCACCAGTGGTAGAGGTTGCTCCAGTTGAACCTACACCCGTACCTGTTCAGCCACAGCCACAAGAGATGACTGAAGACCTTAACATGGAGCTTCGTGTGTTCTTTGATACCAACAAGTCAGACATCAAGCCTCAGTACAAGTCTGAAATTGCGAAAGTAGCAGAGAAATTGGGTGAATTCCCGAATGCAACTGCCCGTATTGAAGGTCACACAGACAACACAGGCCCACGTAAGTTGAACGAACGTTTGTCTCTGGCTCGTGCTAACTCTGTTAAATCTTCGCTTGTGAATGAATACAATGTTGATGCATCTCGTTTATCTACTCAAGGTTTCGCTTGGGATCAACCGATTGCAGACAACAAGACTAAAGAAGGCCGTGCCATGAACCGTCGCGTATTCGCTGCGATCACTGGTAGCCGTACTGTTGTTGTACAACCAGGTCAACAAGCTCAGTAATTGAGTCTTGATGATATGAAAGGGCGGCTCAATTGAGCCGCTTTTTTTACTAGAGCCAAGCAGTTTTGTTCAGGAACTTTTTGGTATCTTTACGTTCCTTGCGATGTTGGGCTTTCGGTTTTTCGCTTTCATGAATGCCTCCCTTGTGAAGTAAAGGAGAGAGTGCAACAGGATTGCGAGCTTTAATCTTTGGCATATCTTTTAATTTCATCGTGTTAGCCTTTAATACATAAAATTTGTTTGAGTGTATGTACAATTTCAATCAGATCAGACTGGTTTGCCATGACTTGATCAATGTCTTTGTATGCACTCGGAATTTCATCAATCACACCTGCATCTTTACGGCATTCAATGCCTTGGGTTTGTTGAATCAAATCATCTTGACTGAACAGTAACTTTGCCTTGTTGCGACTCATTTTCCGTCCCGCACCATGTGAACATGAACAGAATGATTCAGGATTTGCCTTACCTTTAACAATATAGGAGCGAGCACCCATTGAACCTGGGATGATACCGAGTTCATCATGACCTGCCCGAATAGCGCCTTTACGGGTAATCAGTAGGTCTTTACCAAAGTGATTCTCCCGACTGACATAGTTGTGATGGCAATTAATCGCTTCTTTGGTCATTTGAAAGGGTGGTATAAGCGGGCGAATGGCTTCCAGAATCAGTCGCATCATTTCCCGACGATTCTCAAAAGCATAGTTTTGTGCCCATTCCACTGCTTCAACATAATCATTAAAACTGGCTGAACCCTCGGCAAAGTAGCTTAAATCCTTGTCAGGGACATGACCAAAACGGTGCTGTGCTTCTTTCTTTGCCAGTTCGATAAAATAGGTGCCAATCACATTACCCAAGCCACGGCTACCTGAATGCAACATGATCCAGACATCCTGATTTTCATCCAGACATAGCTCAATAAAATGGTTGCCACCACCTAAAGTACCAAGTTGTTTTTGCCAGGTGGCATCAAACTTTCGCAGCATCCGAACCAAGCCTGGGTGTTTTTGAATGATCGGCTGCAAGCGTTTTTCCAATGGAATAATGCTGGAAGCCTTGGCTTTGATTTGCTTGTGCAATTCAAAGCCGACAGGAACCTTGCGTTCAATTGCATGCCGTAACGGTGCAAGATTGTCTGGTAATTGGGATGCCTTGAGGTTGAGTCGAACTGCATTCATGCCACACCCAATATCCACACCAACTGCCGCAGGAATAATTGCATGTTGGGTTGGAATCACGCTGCCAACGGTTGCCCCTTTACCCACATGCACGTCTGGCATGACAGCAATATGTGAATAAATAAATTGCAGTTGTGCCATTTTCTTGAGTTGTTCAATGCTCTCGCTATCAATGTCGTTGGTGAATATTTTCACTGGAACGCCATAGTGTGCTTCGGCATTCAGAATTTTTTGTATGCCCATTTTCTTATCTCGGTCATTTTAATTTTTCTGTCCGAATAGGCATAAAAAAACCTAGCGAATGCCAGGTCTAATAAAGCATTCGGACAAGTGATCAGCAGATTTGTCACTTGTCCGTGAGACGACAACGTGCCAAACCTTAGTAAGTTGTTCCTTGTAGTAATGGCATGATGTTGTCCTCCTATAAAATAATGCCGTTGAAAATATGAGCGTGAATTCTACCCATATTTTCATAATGGTCAAGTAAAAAAATGGTTTTTTATTCGCCCTCTTTCACATTCATGTCTTTGTAGGCAATCAGTTTGGTTTTATGTTTCCATTTATATCCTAACCAAATAATCAGGAATAATGGAATGCTGATATAGGTTGAAAGTAAGCCTAACCAGTCAATTTTACCGCCCAGAACGGCCTGATAGTTCTGTCCTAAGATGATGATTGAACACAGAATAAAAGCAAACCATGGGGCAAATGGGAAAAACTTGGCACGGTAGGCAAGGTCTTCGACTTTATAGCCCTGTGCTGTATAGCCTTTGCGGAAACGGTAATGTGAAATGGCAATGCCGAGCCAGACGATAAATCCGCACATGCCTGACATATTCAGCAACCAGTTAAATACTTGTTGCTCGCCAATAAAAGTGGTCAGGAAACAGAGGGCAGCAACGGCTGTGGTTGCATACAAGGCATTCATGGGAACGCCACGAGTATCCAGTTTGGAGAACCATTTTGGCGCACGACCCTCTTTTGCCATATCAAACAGCATGCGGGTAGATGAGTACATCCCAGAGTTACCCGCAGATAAAATCGCACTCAGAATCACTGCATTCATTAAGCCTGCGGCAAAGGCCAAGCCTGCTTTTTCATACAGTAAGGTAAAGGGTGAAAGGGCAATATTTTCACTTTCGGCTGCATGTAGCAACAGTGGATTGTCATAGCTGACCAATGTACCAATGATAAAAATACACAGGATATAGAACAGCAAAATTCGCCAGAAAATCTGTTTGATGGCCAATGGAATGGTTTTCTTTGGATCTTTGGATTCACCTGCGGCAACGCCCACCATTTCAGTACCCTGAAAAGAGAATCCCGCAATCATGGCGACCCCGACTAAAGCTTGTAGGCCACCTACAAAAGGCGCATCCCCCTTGGTCCAGTTGTTCCATACTGATACATCAGGTGTAAGCATGATTTTTACAATCATGGCAATCCCAATGATGATAAAGACGATAATCGCAACCACTTTAATCATGGAAAACCAGAATTCGCTTTCACCAAAGCCTTTGACCGTCATGGCATTAATGCCAAAAATCACGGCAAGGAAAATTGCGCTCCAGTAAAAACCTGCAATCTCAGGAAACCAGAATTTCATAATGAACTGTACTGCAACCAATTCAAAAGCGACAGTAATTGCCCAGTTATACCAGTAGTTCCAGCCCAGTGCGAAACCAAAACCCTCTTCGACATAGCGGCTGCCATAGGTAAAGAATGCACCAGAGCTTGGGTTATGGGTGGCAAGTTCTCCCAGACTGGTCATCAGGAAATAAATCATGATCCCGATTAGGGCGTATGCCAATAACGCACCACCTGGACCTGCGGTGGCAATGGTAGAACCCGAAGCAAGGAATAAGCCTGTGCCAATTGAACCGCCAATGGCAATCATATTGAGGTGGCGTGCCCCAAGCTTACGCTGGAGATGTTGGGGAGCAGATGTATCGCTCATAAAAATTCCTTAAACTGTTTATTTTGTACAGGCATACAACACCTTGAATCCTTGTTGATCCGCTTTAACTGTACACTGACCAAAGCTTTGCTCAATCAGCGGCGGATAGTTCAGGAATCGATTGGCGACAATCCATAGCTCGCCTGAGCTATTCAGGTGAGATTTGGCAAGCTGGCACAGTGCTTCACTGGCATGGTAATTGGTCTGGATACCCTGATGGAAAGGCGGATTGCTGACAATGGTATCCAGCTCTTTGGGTGCATCAGCAAAACCCGTGACAGGCTGAAGGTGAAGCTGGGTTAAATTTAAACCGTTTTGTTGAAAGGTCAGTTCAGTTGAGCGTAATGCAAATGCATCAACATCCAGTGCAAAAATTTGTTGGTTTGGATTAAGTTTGGCTAGATAGGCACTGATCACACCCGCACCGCAACCGAAGTCGGCAATCTTGCCTGATTTTATTTGATTCAGGTAAGGCAATAATACGGCTGTACCGACATCTAAATGGTCCTGACTAAATACGCCAGGTAGGGCAGTGATTTCTAGCTGGTCTTGTCCAACCTGAATGCTATAGCTTTTAATCCAATGTTCAAGTGGCTTTAATTGCCCAGTTTTTTCGATGATCATCTGCCAAAGTTGACAATGACGTGCGCTGTCAAGTTTGAGGGTTTTACCGTATTGCTGCAATTGTTTGGCAGCACGTTCCACACCGCCCTTTTTCTCACCGACAAGGAAAACAGACTGTCCCAGTGTTAAATGGCTGGTCACCACATGCAGAATATAATTCAGCAACTCTTTTGATTTAGGTACAAAAATAATCACCTGATCAAAGCTTGCCTGTGGAAATTCAACTGAAAAATGTGAGTTGATTCCTGCATTGAGAAAAGCTTGGTGGTCGGCATAATTCCAGGTCCAGACAGAGGCTTGAACTTGGCTGGGTAAATTCTTGGCAAGCTGATCATTTGGGGCATTGATCAATAGCACTTGCCCATTTAAATAATCCTGTTGTCGTAAAACAACTTCACTACGTGGATCCATTTTGATCTCTCATCAAAAACAAAGCCCAGTGGTAAAACTGGGCAGTGCGATTGCCAGATGGTTATTTGTGCGTTTCAGGTAAAACAATATTTAAAATCAAGGCTGCCAGTCCACCTGTTGCCACGCCTGAACTAAAGATGTTTTTAAATAGTTCAGGTAGGTGCTCCAGAATCTGCGGCACTTGTGCCACGCCTAAACCCAGTGCAAGGGAAATGGCAACAATCAATAATGCGCGGCGGTCTAGCTGGATGCTGGCAAGGATATTGATTCCAGACGCAGCAACAGCACCAAACATCACCATCACCGCACCACCAAGCACAGCTTGAGGTACAGCTTGAATTACCGCCGCAACAGCAGGGAACAGACCTAAAATAACCAGCAGGATGGCAATCCAGATACCGACATAACGGCTTGCCACACCTGTCAGTTGAATAACACCATTGTTTTGAGCAAACACAGAACTTGGGAATGTATTGAAAATACCCGCCAGAAATGAGTTCGCACCATTGACCAATACACCACCCTTAATTCGTTGCATCCAAATTGGACCATCAACAGGCTGGTTGGAAATTTTACTGGTGGCGGTGACATCACCAATCGCTTCCAGTGAAGTGACCAAATAGATAAATGCCATTGGAATAAACAGGCTCCATGAAAAGCTTAATCCAAAATGCATTGGGGTTGGAATCTGGATCAGTGGCGCATCCTGCAACACAGAAAAGTTTAAATGTCCCATAAATCCAGCAAGGATATAACCAATGACCAAAGCAATTAAAATTGCTGAACTTTTCACCCAAATTATACGTATACGATTGAGTAGAATAATAATTCCCAGCACAGTACAGGACATGATGAGGTTATCTGCATTGGCAAAGGTATTGTCCTGCATCGCAGTATAACCACCGCCCATGCTGATCAAACCCTCTTTAATCAAGGTTAAGCCGATCAGCAGAACCACAATGCCTGTCACAAGTGGAGTAATCAGCTTTTTAACCCAGGGTAGAATTCTGGAGACACCCATTTCGATGAATGAACCCGCAATCACCACGCCAAAAATGGCTGCCATCACCTGTTCAACTGGCGTACCTGCTGCAACCATGGCACTGCCAATCCCAATGATGGGGCCAATAAAATTAAAGCTGGTGCCTTGGACAATCAGCAATCCTGCACCAAATGGTCCAACTTTTTTGCACTGTAAAAAGGTCGCAATCCCTGAAATAATCAATGACATGGACAGGATCATGTTGGTGTCTTCGCGGGACACGCCAAGTGCCAGACAGATCAATAAACCTGGGGTTACGATAGGCACCAGGATTGCCAAAAGATGCTGTAATGCGGCTAAAAATGCAACAAAAGGTTTCGGTTGATCGTTTAGTCCATAGACCAGATCAAGCTGTTGCTGGGGTTGGGAATTCGACATGGGAGTATAAAAAAGCGATAAGCATTAGTGGAATATTCTAATAGAGTTGGCCTACTTTACCAACGATTCTGTAACGTTTCGTCAGAAAAAAAGCACTCTGTCAATAAACTGTCACTACTAAAGTTTAGGATTCTTCTGTATAATTTGCCCTCAAATTTAAAGCGTATCGAATTTTACATGTCAGATATTAAAACTCTCCGTAACATTGCCATTATTGCGCACGTCGATCATGGTAAAACGACTCTTGTAGACAAACTTTTACAACAATCAGGTGCTCTTGGCGATCGCGCAGGCGAGATTGAACGTGTTATGGATTCTAACGCGCTTGAGTCTGAACGTGGTATTACTATTCTTGCAAAAAACACTGCAATCAAATGGTTAGATGCACGTACCAACACTGAATATCGCATCAACATCGTTGACACCCCAGGACACGCCGACTTCGGTGGTGAAGTGGAACGTGTAATGTCGATGGTTGACTGCGTATTGCTTCTTGTTGACTCTCAAGAAGGGCCTATGCCACAAACTCGTTTCGTAACGCAAAAAGCGTTCGCACGTGGTTTGAAGCCAATCGTAATTATTAACAAAGTTGACAAGCCAAGTGCTCGTTGCGATTGGGTTATTGATCAGGTATTTGATTTATTTGATAACTTGGGTGCAACTGATGAGCAATTGGATTTCCCAATCGTTTATGCTTCAGGTCTTCGTGGTGTTGCAGGTCCATCGCCAGAGGAACTTGCTGATGATATGACACCATTGTTCCAAACCATCGTCGATATCGTTGAACCACCAGCCGTTGATGTTGATGGTCCATTCCAGATGCAGATTTCATCACTTGACTATAACAGCTTCGTCGGTGTTATCGGTGTTGGTCGTATTCAACGTGGTTCAGTGAAATTGAATACGCAAGTCACTGTAATTGATAAAGAAGGTAAGACACGTAACGGTCGTATCCTTAAAATTATGGGTTACCACGGTTTAGAGCGTGTTGATGTTGAATCTGCATCAGCAGGCGATATCATCTGTATTACAGGTATTGATGCACTCAATATTTCTGACACAATTTGTGATCCGAAAAATGTTGAGGCATTGCCGCCATTGTCTGTAGATGAACCTACAGTTTCGATGACATTCCAGGTGAACAACTCACCATTTGCGGGTAAAGAAGGTAAGTTCGTGACTTCACGTAATATTCGTGAACGTCTTGATCGTGAATTGATTCACAACGTGGCATTACGTGTTGAAGATACTGATAGTCCAGACCGTTTCAAGGTTTCTGGTCGTGGTGAGCTGCATCTTTCCGTTCTGATTGAAAATATGCGTCGTGAAGGCTTCGAGATGGGTGTTTCTCGTCCACAAGTCATCATGAAAGAAATTGATGGCGAAAGACAAGAGCCATTTGAAAATGTAACGTTTGATGTTGAAGAACAGCACCAAGGTTCTGTAATGGAACAAATGGGCTTCCGTAAAGGTGAGATGACCAATATGGAAGTTGACGGTAAAGGTCGTATCCGTATTGAAGCTACCGTTCCTTCACGTGGTTTGATTGGTTTCCGTTCTGAATTCTTAACCATGACCTCTGGTACAGGGATTATGACATCAAGTTTCTCACATTACGGTCCAGCGAAAGCAGGTACTGTGGCGAAGCGTCAAAACGGTGTGTTGATCTCTATGGTTCAAGGGACTTGCTTGGGCTATGCATTATTTACACTTCAAGACCGTGGTCGTTTATTTGCTAAACCACAACTTGAAGTATATGAAGGCATGATCATCGGTATTAACTCCCGTTCAGACGATATGGTTGTTAACCCAACTAAAGCGAAACAGCTCACCAACGTCCGCGCATCTGGTACTGATGAAGCATTGACTTTAACACCTGCAATGGAATATACGCTTGAACAAGCGCTTGAATTCATTGAAGATGATGAGCTAGTTGAAGTAACACCAAAATCAATTCGTATTCGTAAGCGTTACTTGACTGAAAACGAACGTAAGCGTAACCGTGATAAATAATTTTTCTTAACTGAAAAAGAAAAAACCGCTAATTCTATTTAGCGGTTTTTTATTATATAAAATAAATGAATACATCATGCTTAAGTTCATATTTTTATTAAAATAAAATATGTTGTTAAAGTGTGAAATAACTTTATTTTTTTCAGAATAATATTAAATTATCAACATTATGATGAATAACTGTGCCTATGTAATAAACAATGCAAAAGTAGGTGCGATCATGTCAACTCTGGAGAGTTATAGATGAGTATTATTAAAGAATTTAAAGAGTTTGCCATTAAGGGCAACATGATGGATTTAGCGATAGGTGTCATCATTGGTGGCGCTTTTGGTAAAATCATCGATTCACTGGTCAAGGATATCATCATGCCTGTGATCTCATGGATCCTGGGTGGGGAAGTGGACTATACCAATTGGTTCTTGGTATTGGGAGATAACCCAAATAACATTACCACGCTGAAAGCAGCTCAAGATGCAGGACTTAATGTATTTGCCTATGGTAGCTTCCTGACGATCTTGATTAACTTCTTGCTGTTAGCCTGGGTTGTGTTCTTGTTGGTGAAAGTGATGAACCGTATTCGTAAACAAGAAGAAGTCGCTCCTGAACCAGTAGCAACGCCAGAAGATATTCAATTGTTACGTGAAATCCGTGATGAATTGAAAAAACAGGGTTAAAAACTCCTGAAATAAAATGACATCTCAAGATGTCATTTTTTATGAATGATTAGAAAATAATTGGTAAAAGTTATTTGAATAATTATGAATATTGAGCATGGAAAGTTTAATTATTTCACTTTAACATGCTGAAAAGTATTGAAGTGGGATAAACTATTATGAATCGTTTATTTGTATATGGCACCCTCTGTCCAAACCGAGAGAATGCCCATATTCTTGGTGGAATCGGTGGAGATTGGCAGAAAGCTTATGTACGTGGAACGGTTCATATTTTAGATTGGGGTCCAGATAAGGGTTTACCCGCAATTATTCTGAGTAATAAAGATCCATTGGTTGAAGGCTATTTGTTTAGCACTGAAAAATTAGAACAAAACTGGCAAATGCTGGATGACTTTGAGGGGGTGCAATATAAAAGAGTACAAGTTAAAACCATTCTGAATTCTGGTGAGATTGTACAAGCATGGACTTATGTCATGAATGAGCAGATATAGAACAATCATTCACGGTAAAAGAAAAGCTTTAGTGAAAACCCTCCATACGGAATTTAATTTCAACCAGATGAAAGCCAAATTGGCTTTTAATTGGACCGTGTAAGACCCTCTCCGCGGCAGTAAAGACCAGTTTGTCGATCACAGGAACAAGCTGCCCTTTTTTCACTTCACCGAGTTCACCACCGCGTTTTGCTGAGTTGCATGTTGAATATTGCTTGGCGATTTTCACAAAGTCCGCGCCAGAATGAATCCGCTTTTTCAGTTGTTCTGCCAAGTCTTTATCCTTGACCAGAATATGCCGAACAATTGCAGTCTGCATAAATCACTCTCCTTGAGCCAGCATTGAAATAACTAAGCTTTCTTATTTAAGGGTTGGCACTGTGGGCAGAACACACTGGCGCGTTGTCCCAACTTTAAATTCTCCAGCGTGGTTTCGCAGTTGACGCACATTTCACCTGCACGACCATAAGCAAGCAGCGTTTGTTGGAAATAACCATTTTCGCCCATCGCATTACTATAGTCGCGTAAAGTTGAACCGCCAAGATCAATCGCTTGTTTTAGGATGCGCTTGACCTCAATCACCAACTTTTCAACTTGTGCTTGGGTTAAAGTTGAAGCAGGTTGCGCAGGATGAACTCCAATATTGAATAGACTTTCAGTTGCGTAAATATTACCAACACCTACCACCACATGATTATCCATAAGCGCAATTTTAATACCTACATTCTTCTTATTTAGCTTTTCTAACAAATAAGTCGCATTAAAATCTTCACTTAAAGGTTCAGGACCAAGTGTGTCAATAAGCTTGGACTGGTTGTCCTGATTTAGCCAAAGAATACAACCAAAACGACGTGGATCATGATAGCGCAGTTGAATATCTTCAAAATCAATAATTAAATGATCATGTTTGCGCAATTCATCATTGGGTTGGCATAATCGAAAACTACCAGACATTCCGAGATGCCAAAGCATTTGATTCTGTTCAAATTCAGCTAGAATATATTTAGAGCGGCGTGAAAGCGTTATTAAACGCTGTCCAACCAATTTCTGAATATCATCAGGAATTTTCCAGCGTAAGTTTGCATTTAAGACTTTAACTGCTAAAACACGTTGGTCGAGTAAAGGCAGTAAACTTGTTTTAGTAGTTTCAACTTCTGGAAGTTCGGGCATATCAGATATGTCGTGAGTGAGATTATTCTTTATATGGAGTTTATTATTTAAATTGCAAATCAATTAATTAAAAGAATGATTTTTAAAAGGATTGAGATTCTATAAGTTTATTGTATAATCAAAAAATATGTTAGAAAATGATGAAAAATAACAAGATAGCTTGATTTTATTTTTAGATTTATGAATAAGGGGGGGTGATGTTCTGGGAGAGCAAATTACATAAATGGGGATGTATCTGTGCAATCGTCGTGAGTATTCTTATGATTATTGATCTTTTTCCAGTTTCTTTTTTGATGATAATAGTTAGCTATGCTTTAGGTTATTTCTTTTATTTCTGTTATAAAAAACTAAAAGAAGATGTCTTGGTCAATTATGAGATTATGAATCAATATGAGCAGGAATATTTAGATTATAATGAAAAAATCCTTGAAAAAAACAATGCTTTTATTTATAAAACAGAGGATAACATCACCGCCAAAGTTCAAACCCCACCTTTATCATTTTTAGATTATTTTAGAAAATTCAAGATACAAGCTCAAGGTCATCTAGGGCAAGATGCTTTTATCAAGTTGAATCAGATGGATGAATTACTCAAAATATTATCAGATAAGATAAGGAGTACATCGCCTACAGATTTAATGTTACAGGAAAGAAATATTGATAGGATCTTAAAACAATATTTAATTCCAGCCTTGAAAAATTATATTGAATTACCTATTTTTCTAAGAGAACGTGCTTTTCTTGAAAATAATAGCACACCAAGTTCTTTATTGAATATGCAGTTGGATTTGATTAAAACTGAGTTGGAGGAAATTGTTCAGTTAATTTATCAAAATGATCTTAATCGTTTACATGATCATGCTGAGTTTTTAAAACAGAAGTTAGAAAGAGAAGAATTTTTTAAATTTAAGACAGATGAATAAAAGGGGAAATAAATGAGTGCTGCATTATTTTTCTTTATTATGCTTATTCTATTTTTAATTGTTCTTGTCTCTATTATTGTTGGAATGACGAAAATTCCAAAAGACTTCTATCGCTTTGGTTGTATTGTTGCAATTCTTTATTGTATTTTAGTGCTTGTGGGGATATTTAAATGGTCATGGATATGGTGTATATTAAGTTATATTGCTGGAATGCTGTTATATAATCGAATCTATACGGATAATATATTCTTTGGGGAAACAGAAAAAGTTAGCTTTAATGAATCTAAAAATAATGATGAAGAACTTGAATTATCTAAAGAAAATAATGAAATAGTAAATACTCATAAAACAGCCCCAGAAATAAAAATGACACGTCACCTTATCCAAGAACAAGAGCGAATGGAAATTGAAAAAAATGCGCTGTTTCTTTTGATTGATTTAAAAGCACAAGTGCGGTCTGAACTTAATTTTAATCAGAATAAGTTGCTCAATGAGATACATGATGTTTTTGCAGGTTTACAACAGAAAATTAATCAAACTTCTCAGAAAAAGAGTCAAAGCGAAATTGAAGCTGTTCTGCGGACTTCATTGGAATTATTAAAGAAATCAATAGAGGAATATATACAATATCCTAAAAATCAACGTTATTATCCGTCTGAACAACATGTACCATCTCCACAAATTTGGTTGACACAACAGTTAGAACAGATGTTAGAACAACTGATTGAAGTTGCAGAGTTATTGTATAAAAAAGACTTGGAGTCCATTCATTCACATAATGAATTTATTTTGCAGCAACTTAAACCCAATCACTTTTTTAAAGTGGGTAAATATATGGGATCAGAATAATGTCGAATATTCCAAGTTCTATTTTACATTGTATTTTATTATTTTTGGTTATCGTTATTGTGACTTCCCAGAAAAGAGAAACACGTTCAGTCAAAGCTAGTCCTGAAGCACATCTTGCCGCCATGGAGGAGACCAAAGCAGCAGAGGCGATTGCCCAGAAAAAATTTGAAGATGATGCTGCTCCAGATATAAATCATCAAATAAGCGAGGCTGCGATGATAAAAGATATGGCTGATGTGCCTACAAAAGAAAATATGGCATCTGTAACGAAACAAAAGTTCCATGAAATTGCAAAAAATGCCAAGATTTATTATGTGGGAGTATATGAATCTGCACAACAAAGTGAGGAACAAAGAAAAATATTTGATCAATGTCAAAAACAGAATGAGGGTAGGTCTGCTGGAGATTGTCATACTCAGGCTTATATGCAACACCGACCAGATTTGAAAAAAGCAGTAACAATTCATGTAAATACTAAACAACCGATTATTTTAGTTTTAAGTAATTACGAAGCAGTTGATTGGATTGTGAAAGGAAATACGGATAAAATTCGATTAATTTATGCTACTGGTTATTATGGAAGTGAGGTTCATACAAAATTAACTCAGGGAAAAATTTATGGATCATTTTATCAGGATAATATCTGTTCAGGCTGTTTGATAAGCTATTTACCTTATTGGTCGGAGTATAAACAGCCAGAGAGATCAATTATATTTGATTATTTTGGTAAAGATATTTCTTCTTTTCAAGGGGAGTATTATGGAAAAACTTTTCATCTGGATTGATTTTTTATAATTTTAGTTATTATTTATTTGGTCTTGTCATAAAAATAAATAGGCTTCATGGAGGAAATTAGTAAAAATGAGCATCATGCCAAAGCATATACATCATTTTCTTCATCTGATTCTAGTGATTTGTATTGTCATATTGATTGATAAAGGGGATGAGCAATGGTTTGGGGGCTATAATCAGGATAGGGCGAAAAAGAAATTTTATAGACTTTCTGAAAAAGCGGATATTTACTATGTTGGTGTAAAAGAATCGGGTCAAATGGAGGATGAGCAGAGAGCACTTTATGATGAATGTATGCGCATCAATCAGGGTTATCACCATGCAAAATGCTATAGTTATGTCTATTCAAGAAAACATAAAGATTTTCAAAAATCAGGAACAGTGACAGTCAATGTAAATGTGCAAACACCAATAATTTTGATTTTGAACAGTTATGAGGCGGTAAAATGGCATATAAAAGATAAAGATGAGCAGGTTAAACTGATTTATCTGACTGG
This sequence comes from Acinetobacter thutiue, assembly GCF_030385805.1. Lineage (NCBI taxonomy): Bacteria > Pseudomonadati > Pseudomonadota > Gammaproteobacteria > Moraxellales > Moraxellaceae > Acinetobacter > Acinetobacter thutiue. The sequence continues at coordinate 82,894 of NZ_JAUDZE010000011.1, read as the reverse complement.
AAATATAGAAAGTGAAATTTTTGGCGAGATCGAAGATAATAAAATCTATAGTTCCTTTCCATATACGCAAAAATGCTCAAACTGTACCGTTAGTAATTTAGAGAATTTTAGCTATTCTCAGGATGAAACCAAAAATCAAATTAAAATCATAGATCAGTTTGGAAAATCGGCAGCATCCTTTCGAATTGAAAGTCGTATTAGAGAATTATATATTGATTGAATTTATTCAATTTTTGCAATACCATCATTGTGAATATCTTTGAGTTTGAGCTGTTGCTCAACTTCATTTTTTCGAACCTGATCGGTATATTGTTGGGCTCGTTGTAACTGGGTTGATAAATGATCCATACTTTGCTGCAAATTAGGTAGTGATTTCACCTTAAAATCATTTACTAGATCAATGGTATCAAAGATCTGGTTAAAAGCAGTTTGGAGTTTTTCAACACTGATGACACTATTGGCAGACTGGGACTGAATGTCACGTGTTTGCTGATTCAGCATTTTACTGGTTGAAACAATCAGGTCTTCTGTCGTGCTATTAATGAGTTTAACCTGATTCAATACCAGTTTTTGATTGGATAATGCCTGTGCAACCACCATCGCTGTTTGTAGTGCAGAAACGGTGGTCATCAATGCACGATCAACCCCTTTAATCAGCTCAAGGTTATTATTTCGAATTAAGTCCAGTGACATATAGGCTTGTACACTTACGGCTTGTTGCGTCATTAAATCGGTGACTTTTTGCTTTAAATAAAAAAGAACCTCTTCTTTTAAGACTCTCGCTTTATGCTCATCTGTTAGGCTAATTTCATCAATCACATATTCAATTTTTTGTGACAACTGTTTGCCGATATAACTATATTGTTCAAGTTCCTGCATGGTTTCCCACATGGTGCGCTTATCACGTTCCAATGCAATATTGTCTTTAATGAGTTCATCCTTACCCTGATCCAGACTGCTTAGAATCACATTAATATGCTCTTCGGAAGATTTATATTTATCAAAATAATCTTCTACTCGGTTACCTATTGGTAAAAGTCTTAGAAATTTCCGAATCGCAAAAAATTTTTGATTTTGGGCTGGGTTTAATGCTTCCAAGGTCTGACGTAACTCAATCAGGTTGTGACTGATATTCTGGCTTTCTGCATCATCATCCAGTTGGTTTAAGGATCGTGATAATAAACGATGGCTAAGACCTGAAGATTTTTTGACACTTTGTTGCCCCAACTGATGCAAAGTGTTGACCTTGTCTTGAAATGTTTTTTCATGAGAAGGCAGTTCAATAAGATGATGCAAAAAGTCTTCAATCTGTTGATTTAAATTTTCAATCACCTCAGGTTTTATTTGAACTGTATCATTTATTTGTTCATTATTGATCAGTGGTAATGGTTCTGGTGGTGTAAGTTGTAGTTTTGTCATGTGGTTGCTCTACTTAACTTATTAAAATTTCAAGATTTAGTTTGGAAATTAACATTTTTTTTATTTTGGCACAAACTAAAATTTATCTATTGTTCAAATGAAATTGAATCATTTTATTTATTTCATAATAAAACATTACGATAGCGAATAATGCAATAAAATCAAATATAAAATCTTTGTCATTTAAAATTTTATTGTCTTTTAGATAAAAATGGTCGTTACAAAAGGAATTTCTATGCCTTTAATTAAACTAAATTTTTTATACGGTTGTGTTGCGGTAAGTATGGGGTTGAATAGCTCCTTGGTATGGGCTGCTAAAGTTGATATGGAGACACAGCCAATAAAGCAACTTATCCCAATTAAAGTCGAGGCAACCCGTACCAATACCACCTATATGGAAACACCAGCTTCAGTTTTCCGTATTGAAAGCCCTAAAGCAGATCAATCTGCCCAAGTAAACTTGACTGAACTGGTCAAAGGGATTCCAAGTGTTCAGTTGCGCAACCGAGAGAACTACGCGCAAGACTTACAAATTTCTATGCGTGGTTTTGGTGCCCGTTCTACTTTCGGTGTGAGGGGAATCCGTTTATATACTGATGGTATTCCCGCAACCATGCCTGATGGGCAGGGGCAGACCTCTAATATTGACTTGAGTAGCTTAGATCATCTTGAAGTTTTAACTGGGCCATTTTCTTCCCTGTACGGAAACTCATCGGGTGGCGCAATTCTGGCAACGACCAAAGAAGGGCAAGGTAAAGATTCTATTGAAATGAGTTATGCTGGAGGAAGTCATCATAAAAATCGTGCGGGTTTGATATTACAAGGAGGGGTGGACAAGCAAAATGAGCCGAGTTATATCATTAGTTCATCCTATTTTGATACTGATGGTTTCCGTGACCATAGCAGTGCCAATAAAACCTTAAATAATGCCAAACTGACATGGAATCTGGATGATGGTAGCAAGATTAACTGGGTCACTAATTACGTCAATATTGATGCTGCTGATCCAGGTGGACTAACTCGAGCAGAGTGGGAGAACAATCCCAAACAAGTTGCAAAAAATGTCTTGGACTATAATGCGCGTAAAAAAATTGACCAGACCCAGACTGGTGTAACATGGTCAAAGCCAATCAATGATCAAAATGAACTTTATGCCATGGCTTATATCGGACAGCGGCAAGTCATTCAATATCAATCTATTCCTGATATGGTTCAAAAAAATCCCAATACACCTTATCAGGCGGGTGGGGTGATTGATTTTAAACGTGACTACTATGGAACTGATTTTCGCTGGACGGGTAAGGATTTACTTCCTCAAACCCAATTTACCGCTGGTGTTTCTATAGATGCTATGAATGAAGATCGGCAGGGTTTCCAAAATTTTAATGATCACGGTGATAAAGGGATTGTGGGTGCTTTGCGCCGAGATGAGCGAAATACTTTATGGAATGTTGATCCTTATCTGCAAGCCTCCTGGAATTTTTTGCCAGCTATGCGCTTAGATACAGGAGTACGCTACAGTAATGTACATTACAAATCCAAAGATCATTATATTGTTGGTCTAAATGGTGATAATAGCGGTAAAACAACTTATGAAGAAATCTTGCCATCCGTTGCTTTAAGTTGGCAATTCATGCCACAAGCTTTAATTTATGCGAGTTATGCCAAAGGCTTTGAAACACCAACGTTCACTGAAATGGCATACCCTGCACAGGGTGGAGCAAGCACTTTGGATTTAAAGCCATCCAAAAGCGATAACTATGAAGTTGGTTTAAAATCTTCAAATAGATGGGGTGATTTTAATTTCGCAACTTTTTATATCGATACGCAAAATGACATTGTTGCAGCAGAAAATATAGGTGGACGTGCAACCTACCGTAATGCTGATAAAACCTTGCGTAAAGGTGCAGAGTTAAGCTGGAATAAAAAATTATGGAAAGATTTGAGCATCAATACGAGCTATGCGTATTTAGATGCAAAGTTTGATGCGAAAGTTCCGAAATTAGGAAATGTTGCAGAAATTCCAGCAAACAATCTCATTCCAGGAATTGCTAAAAATCAAGCTTTTATTGGAGTTACATGGCAGCCTGAACTGGGTTTTTATGCTGGTGTTGATACCCACTATATGGATAAAGTCTATGTGAATGACATCAATAGTGATTCAGCAGCAAGCTATACCATTGCCTCTGTTTATACGGGTTATGTAAGGAAATATGTCGATTGGAGTGTCAATGGTTTTGTTCGGATAGATAACCTGTTTGATAAAAACTATATTGGTTCAGTCATTGTTAATGAAGGGAACAGTCGATTTTTTGAGCCTGCTGATGGGCGTAACCTAAGTGTGGGAATGAGAGTCAGCAAGCAGTTTTAATTCAAATAGAAATAACCCTCTTATTTTTAATAGAATATAAGAGGGTTTTTCATTATTTTTTAGAGGTTGCTGGAGCAGACTTTTTAGCAGCGATTGCTTTTTCAACTTCGGCTAATGCTTCTTTGGCATTTGGAAAATTTTGTGCTGCCAATGCACTAAATATTTTTTGAGCTTCAGGAAGGTTTTGGTCAATAATCCCACCGTTTGCTAGCATATTACCTAAAACCATAAGTGATGGCGCATAGCCTTTTTTAGCTAAGTCTTTTAAGCTTTCTACAGCTTGTAATTGCATAATCGGATTTTTATTTTTTACACCAATACCAAGATCATAAATTGCTTTAAGGTTTTTTGCTGGGTAATAATCTTTGCGTAGCAAAGGCAGTAAGCGTTGAATAGCAATTTGATCATATTCGGGTTTGCCCTGTTTAAACAACAAATCTGCAAACTCAACAGTTGCTTCCTCAGAACCCTGAACGGAAGCTTTGTCTAAAAATTCCTTGTATTTTTGAGCATCTTTAGGGAGGCCTAAATTCCCTTTATGATAGGCTTGTGCCAAGATAAAGCTAGCTTTACCAAATCCTTTGTTGGAGGCATCCTGATAATATTGCAAAGCTTTTTTTTCATCTTTAACTGTGCCTTGCCCGATTTGGGTCATGTAGCCCACATTATAAATTGCTTGGGCATTGCCTGTATTTGCTAGGCGCTGCATTTCCTGAAATGCTTCAGGATAATTCTTTGCTTCATAAAGTTGAGTGGCTTTTGCAAAGACATCTGGAGCTGCTGAGGTTTTATTGTCAGCTGCGAATACCGAATGGCTTGCAACCATGATTAGGCTGGCAATGAGCAACTTTTTCATCTTTCCTTTCCTTTCATGTAAATCTGCCGCAATCCTTTGTTGTTGGCAGAAAACAATGTTGTGACCCAAGTTAAGTTTAAGAGTTTGGCATAAAATGTAAATGGATATTTTGTATGCCAATATTTATGGATAAATATATCTTATCTTTGTAGTATATTGAAAAATATAAATTATTTTAAAATGCTGATAAAGAAAAATATGAATGTATCATGTAGAAATAGTCATTCTACTGTTAATTTATTCATTTAGATTGCTCAGCTGAGTTCAGTAATTGTTCAATCTGTTCTGCATTTTGTGGCATACCAGGAATCCGAGTACCATTTTTCAAAAATAGGGTGGGTGTTCCATTGATTTGTAGACTTTTTCCCAGAATTAGATTCTTCTGAATTGGGGTAGTGCATTGTCCTGAATTTTTTGGAGCTTTGCGATGTAGCATATAATCTTCCCAAGCTTCATACTGGTTTTTAGCACACCAGATTTTGTTGGCAACTTTCTCAGCCTGAGGGTGCAGGGTTTTTAACGGGAACGGAAATAAATAGACAGTCACATTGTCAATGGAGGTCATATACTGTTCCAGTTTCTGGCAATAAGGACAGTCAGGGTCTGTAAATATGTAAAGTGTACGTTTACCATCACCCTTAACATATCGAATAGCTTGCTCTAATGGCAATTGTTTAACATCAATTTTATTGAGCTCAATTAAACGCTCTTCGGTTAGATTTTTTTGGTTTTTTGGATCGACCAGTTGACCAATAAACAGGTATTTTGCCTCTTCATTGGTATATATCAAACGTCCACCTGTGTAGACTTCATAAAGTCCTGACATTGGTGAGGGAGTCACTGATCTAATAGAGAGTTCTGGATAGTTGGTCTTGAGGTTTTGTTCAAGTGTTTGGATATCAGCATGTGCTATTGAGAAAGTGATGAGGCCAAACGTAATCGCAGATAATAAAGTTTTGATCATTATTTTCATTGCAAATTGAAATTGATGAGTATGACGAAACAATAGCGCCCATTTGAATATTGGGCAATCCTATCGCATAAAAATTATTGAGGTCTCGCCACATCACCATTTAAAGCTTCTGGTAAATCTAAAACGGTTAGATGAAGTTCTTCCAGTGCAGTTGGTTTGGCAATCACCAAAGCCAAATAGCCCTCTTCAAGAGCGATACTATTGACCACCTCCACATCCTTATTCAGTTGAGTTGCAGGAGCGGGTACAGCACCATTGCCTTGAATCAAATGCAACCAGTGTTTAGGTTTTGCCTTAAACCATAGACGCGCCACAATTTCCTGTCCTAGATAACAACCTTTATCAAAATGCACACCATCTCGTTGATGCAGACGCAGTTCCTGGGGCTGGAACAGATGTTCAGTTGCTTGGGTAATCCATGCTTGTCCAGACTGAATGGCTTGTATTTGCCATGCATTTATATCTGTTTCTGTTGAAGAAAACTCGGTATGGTTGCCTATAACACTTGGAAAAACTTGACCAATTTCTTCTAGCTTCATTTTTGAAAAGGCACCAAACTTTTTAATGTGTTTGGAAAACTCTTCTGCCTGATCCTGAGTTGTCACCAGTTCAAAACTCTCTGGATTTAATCTTTTCATCCATAGGCCAAAATGAATACGCCCTTTTAAATCACAAATAGCAGTGTAGCGACTTTCATTCTCTGGCAGGCGTTCAACATGAACAGTCACCTGGCCTTGTAGGAATTTTTGTGCATCTACACCATTTAAGCTAAAAGCAGTAAAAGTAAGCTGACTCATTGATTCATCCTAAGGCTGTGTTCTAGTCATTAAAATATAGGGGTTTATTTTGCGCTATTTTTCACAAAAAAACAGCTTTAGATTTGGCTTATTTATGACAGAATGGACAACCAAAGTCATCGCAACGATTGATTCATGGTGATGACAAATATAACAATAGTGATAAACAATGATGGAGAATAAAAATGACAGGTACAGTTAAATTACATCGAGTATTCAAGGCCCCACCAGAGCGTGTCTTTAAAGCTTTCCTGGTTCCAGATGCATTGGCGAAATGGATGGCACCTCATGGTTTTACCGCGAAAGTACATCATTTTGATCCTCAGGTTGGTGGGACTTATAAGATGTCATTTACCAATTTTTCTACCAATCGTTCCCATGCATTTAGTGGAACTTATGTAGAAATTATTGAAAATGAGTTGCTACGTTATACTGACCAATTTGAAGATCCCAATTTGCCAGGGCAGATTCAAGTCACCATCCAATTTAAGGCAGTGCTGGTTGGAACTGAGATCAATATTACCCAAGAGGGAATACCTGATGTGATTCCTGTGGAAGCCTGTTATTTGGGATGGCAGGAATCCTTATATTTATTGGGATTATTGGTGGAAGCTGAAATTCCTGATGAATAAAATAAATGATTGATAAAATTTCAGTAATATAGATTTTATGTAGTTGGGGAAAAGAAAATGACAGAAATCAGCCAGCAGCAACGTGAACAGCTGGCACGTATTGCCATGCGTACAGAACTGGAAAATCAACAGGCAGGAGAAAGTGTTGAGTTGTTTATTCGACACCATCTGGAAGAAATTGAGCCAGAATACTGGCAAGAACATTTTGCAACAGCTACCCCTACGGTCTTACAGGTTTTGGATGCTTTGATACTGATTTCGCAATGGGGAGATGATAGTGAAAAGCTGGACTTTACCTTGGCTGATGATGTGACAGACTATATCATTTGTGTCAGTTTCGGCTCCAAAGGGCAGGTCATCGATATTTCAATGGAAAGTTAGCCGATTGAAAAAGAGAAGAATATGCCTATACAAATCAAGCGTATTTATGAGGATGTTGCAGAGTCTGATGGCAAACGTATTCTGGTTGATCGTCTATGGCCCAGAGGGGTTTCAAAAGAGCGGGCACATTTAGACCTCTGGTTAAAAGAAATTGCACCCTCTACAGAATTGAGAAAAGAATTCAATCATCAAGCTGAGCATTGGCTTTCCTTTCAGCAAAAGTATTATCAGGAACTGCACTCTAATCCTCATGTGAACGAATTAAGGAAAATGGAGAGGGATGAAATGCTGACCCTGCTTTATGCGGCAAAAGACCCCAAAATTAACCATGCGCTGGTGCTGAAAAACTATGTGTTGGGAAAGAAAATCGAAACATGAAAGACAAAGGTGCTTCAAACAATAAAAACTAAAATTTTGCAAAAAGCATTCTATCTCGCATAATAATGCTTTTGAGATTTTTTATGTCTTTTCCAAATTGCCCACAATGCCAATCAGAATATACCTATCAAGATGGCGAATTATTGATCTGCCCTGAATGTTCACATGAGTGGAAGCAGAGTGAGGGACAGGCTTCAGAACAACAGGAAATCATTAAAGATGCCAATGGTAATGTGTTGGTGGATGGTGACAGTGTAACGGTCATTAAAGACCTAAAAATTAAAGGTTCCTCATCAGTGGTGAAAGTTGGTACGAAAGTAAAGACCATCCGTTTAATTGCTGATGCGAGTGATGGTCATAATATTGACTGCAAGATTGATGGGATTGGTGCCATGAAACTGAAATCTGAGTTTGTCAAAAAGGCCTAATACAATTGGCTTATGGAGGAGCATAAAAATGCTCCTTTTTATATGTGTAAGTTACCAAAATTGAACAAAAAATAGTCTTTTTAAAACGGATTGCCTGATCTATATTATTGTTGAGATGAGATAAAAAACACAAATAACTCAAAAAATAGAGGTTTTTATGGCAGGATGGTTCGAGCTAAGTCAGGCAAGTGATGGTCAATATCGTTTTGTGTTAAAGGCGGGGAATAGTGAACCCATTTTAAACAGTGAACTCTATAAAACCAAGGCAGCCGCAATGAATGGAATTGCTTCAGTACAAAAAAATAGCCCAGATGATGCACGTTATGAACGACTGACATCAAAAAATGATAAACCTTACTTTAACTTGAAAGCGGCAAATCATCAGGTCATTGGTAATAGCCAACTTTATGCCAGTGAACAGTCCCGAGATAAGGGTATTGAATCCGTTAAAAATAATGGTCCATCAGAAACAATCAAGGACTTAACTGTCTAAGTATAAAAAAGCCGTTTAAATTTAAACGGCTTTTTTATTATGGCAGGGTTTTATCAACCTACTAATTTTGCAAGCAACTCATCTTTGTTGAGATTGCTGGCTTCTGCATCACGGCGACCCTTGTATTCAAAAGTGCCTGCATCCAGACCTTTCTCACCGATAACGATACGGTGAGGAATACCCATCAGTTCAAGGTCAGAGAATTTCACACCTGGACGTTCATTACGGTCATCTAATAACACATCATAACCCTGTGCTTGCAACTCTGCATAAAGTGCCTCAGCAGCTTCTAAGGTGCGTGGTGATTTATGCGCATTCATTGGCACAATTGCGACTTCGAAAGGTGCAATTGCCTGAGGCCAGATAATACCCTTGTCGTCATAGTTCTGTTCAATGGCAGCGGCAACCACACGGGTCACACCAATACCATAACAACCCATGGTGACTGTAAATGGCTTGCCATCTTCACCCAGAACCTTACAGCCCAGCGCTTCAGAATATTTGGTGCCTAACTGGAAGATATGGCCCACTTCAATACCACGTTTGATGAGTAGTGTACCTTTACCATCTGGGGATGGATCACCCTCAACCACATTACGCAGATCATAGACCTCAGTAAACTGTGCATCGCGTTCCCAGTTGACACCTGTGGCATGTTTGTCAGCTTCATTTGCACCTGCAATAAAGTCAGACAATACCGATGCCGCACGATCCACAATTACGGTTAAACCTTTTTCCAGTAAACCTTGAGGACCAATAAACCCAGTCTTCAATCCCAGTGCGCTGATTTGCTCTTCAGTGGCAAAGCTAAGTGGAGCAGCAATTAATGGATGCTTCTCAGCCTTAATTTCATTGAGTTCATGATCGCCTCTCAGGAATAGGGCAATCACAGGAGTGTTGCCATTTTCATCAACCTGACCCTGAACCAGTAAAGCCTTAACCGATTGTTTGGCATCAGCGTTCAGGAACTGGCAAACCTCTGCAATGGTTTTCTGGTTTGGTGTGTCAACAATTGCCAATGTTTGAGCTGATGCCGCACGTTCGCCGACCAGAATGGCCTCGGCTTTTTCCATGTTGGCTGCATAGTCAGACTCAGTTGAGAAAATCACATCATCTTCACCACTTGAAGCAAGCACATGAAATTCATGCGAGCTTGAACCGCCAATTGAGCCAGTATCCGCTTCAACAGGGCGGAAATCCAGGCCAAGACGAGTAAAGATACGGCAGTAAGTGTCGTACATCACGTCATAGGTTTCTTGTAATGAGGCCTGATCTGCATGGAATGAATAGGCATCTTTCATGATGAATTCACGAGAACGCATCACACCAAAACGTGGACGAATTTCATCACGGAATTTGGTTTGAATCTGATAAAAATTAACAGGCAACTGCTTATAGCTTTTTAGCTCGTTGCGTGCCAAATCGGTAATCACTTCCTCGTGGGTTGGACCCAGTACAAAAGGATTGTCATGACGATCCTTAAAGCGTAACAGTTCTGGGCCATACTGCTCAAAACGTCCAGACTCCTCCCACAACGCCGCAGGCTGGGTCACTGGCATAAACACTTCCAGCGCACCAGAACGATTCATTTCCTCACGGACAATGGCATCCACTTTCTTTAAGACACGCGTTCCCATGGGCAACCAAGAGTATAAGCCAGAAGCGAGTTTACGAATCATCCCCGCACGTAACATGAGCTGGTGTGAAATGACTTCAGCATCATTTGGGGTTTCTCTTAACGTTGCAAATAAAAAGCGGCTTGCGCGCATGGAAACAATCCTAAAGTTAAGTGTGATTGAAAAAAGCTGCAACAGTGGCGGAAAATATCTCTCCACTTGTGAGTTTTGGCATTATGCCATGAATCATGGAATTTCGGGAAAAGTAAAGTGGGGCAATTCAATGCAAATGATCAAAATGAGAATGAAGTGTTTGAAAATAAAGATTCAATTAGGGACGGGAAGATGGCGTATGAGGGAGATCATTTTGCTCAAGTCTGCTTAGGCGGTTAATGATATCCGTATAATCGGTTTCTGTTCTGCTATAGGCATTACGCAAACTTTCCACCGTTTTTTTCACGCGCTCAATATTCTTGACGTTATTTTCTAAATTATTTTTGAGCTGGGCGGGGAGAGGCTCACCTTTGCGGTAATATTCCATTTCCTGACGTTTAAAGCCGATCTTGTCCTGTTGCAACTGTTGCAACTGCTCCTGTTGGTAGTTTAGCTGTTTTTTTAGGTTGGCCAGAATCTGGTCCCTTTTCGCAGCCGCAATCTTGCTGTTGCCATAAGCACGTTTGAGTTTCAGGTCCTGTTCGCGCTGACGTGCCAATGATTCCCGACGTGTGGACTGCTGAATATCCTGGGTGGCATTATAAGGCTGGTTGCGCTTGATCACCTGCATGTTGCGGTCAAGCGCCTCATAGCCATAACGGATATGTTCTGGAGTGACAGAGGTGCTTACATTGGCAATGCCATTCTTGTCATAGTAGCGATACCAGACTGCTCGAGATTGCTCCGTGGCCGCAAAACTTGAGCCATAAGCAAGCAACATTAAAAGAAATGTACAAATGCAATTACGAGTTATCGTTGTAAAGTGACGAATGCGGAAACCGCACTTTAACGAACCAGTCATTACATTCCCCGTAAAAAAGTTAACTAAATCACTTATTTTTAAATAATAATCACTTGTATATTAGTAGCTATTTGTACAATTAAAAATAGTTAGTATACAAAAAATTTAGGAATTTACTCAAAAGTGTGCGCTACTTGTTATTGTTAAGGAAAACTGATAGGTTGGTTCAAAAAACTTCGTTGATAATGCAAGTAAAGATATGTTAAAAATATCAACTAATCTGTATAAAACAAATTAAACCAAGCATAATTTGTATTGAGTGAATGGGGCAGGACAATTAAATGGAAGATAAATTTCAAAATTTGAAAGTAATGGTGATTGACGATTCAAAAACGATTCGCCGTACAGCCGAGACTTTGTTGCAACGTGAAGGCTGTGAGGTCATTACAGCGGTCGATGGTTTTGAAGCATTATCAAAAATTGCGGAAGCAAATCCAGATATCGTTTTCGTTGATATCATGATGCCACGCCTGGACGGTTATCAGACCTGTGCATTGATTAAGAACTCTTTAAACTACCAAAATATTCCAGTGATTATGTTGTCAAGCAAAGACGGTTTGTTTGATCAGGCTAAAGGGCGTGTTGTGGGGTCGGATGAATATTTAACCAAGCCATTCAGTAAAGATGAGCTGTTAAGTGCGATTCGTAACCACGTTAGCGCATAAAATTAAATTGAGGAAAAAATGGCTCGTATTCTTATAGTAGATGATTCACCTACTGAAACATTTCGTTTTAGAGAAATTTTAACTAAGCACGGTTATGAAGTTTTAGAAGCGACCAATGGGGCTGACGGTGTTACCATGGCGCAGGCAGAGTTGCCAGATTTGGTCCTCATGGATGTGGTGATGCCAGGGATGAATGGCTTTCAGGCAACACGCCAGATTAGCAAGGGTAAAGACACACAGCATATCCCTGTTGTGATCGTAAGTACGAAAGACCAGGCGACAGACCGCGTATGGGGTAAACGTCAGGGGGCTTGCGACTATTTGACCAAGCCAATTGATGAGCAGCAACTTATCGACGTGATTAAACAGTTGTTAAGTTAACCAATACGAGCCTTTTCATTACTCAATACGGGATAGGGTATGGCAGCAAATGGATTTATCGAATTGCTTCGCTTATCCAAGCGGGGCAATAAACAATATGCTTCAACTCAGAATGAAGTCAGCCGATGGTCTGGTATCGCTTTTGAGATGTTGGGACAATATTTTGTTGCACCATTGGGGGAAATTTCGGAGGTGATCTATCCACCGAAATATACCCCTGTTCCAAATACTCAGGCATGGGTACGTGGCTTGGCAAATATTCGTGGGCGATTGCTTTCAGTTTCTGATTTAAGTCAGTTTATTTCAGGACAACGGAGTCAGTTTTCACCAACACAAAAAGTGATATGTATTAGCCATCAAGATCATTATGTAGGACTGGTTGTTGACCAGGTTCTGGGGATTCAGCACTTTAACAAGAAAAGTTTCTTTTCTCAAAATGCTGAACTCGACAGTAAGTTAAAAGACTACTGTCAGGGTTACTTTCACCAGCATAATCAGCAATGGCATGTGTTTTTACTGAGTCGGTTGTTGAAAAATCCTCAATACATGAATGCATCAATAAAATTTATAAACTAATTTGTACGCTACGGAAGATAAACGCGTATTCAGGGGAGAAGCTGATATGGGCTTTAAACTCAAAAAGAAAAATGGTGGCGATAGCGCTGGTTTGAAGAAAGGCGGAGCGTTTCTGGAGAATATCCGAACGCAACTGGATCAATTTTCCCGTTTGTTCGGTGAAACAGAAAAATCCAAACCGATTATCTATCGTGCTTTAATTGCTTTGGCCCTTGCAGTCATCCTCTTAATTTACCTATTTGTGAGCGTACCACGTTCCAACCAATTGACCCGTAGTCTGGGTGAATTGCGTCTGTTGTCGCAAATGATCTCGCGTCAGGCAACGGAAGCAACCGCATCTGGTACACCAGAAGCGATGAAAAGTCTGGTTGAGTCGGAGAAGCAGTTTGCTGAAAACCTTGACACCGTTGAAAGTGTCTATGGTAAAGGTTCTGATGAGTATAAAAAGGTTAACGAGCTTTGGGGAAATGTCTCCAAGAACATTGAGCTAATCGCATCTCAACAAAAAATCATTAACCAGCTTTATGACACTAACATCTCGATCAGTGAAACGATTCCTGAAATTCAGGCTGAATATAACCTGATGGTTGACCAGATGGTTCGTGAAAACATGCCAAGTAGCCAGGTAATTATCACGAAAAACCAGGTGTTCATCGCAGAGCGTATTTTACGTTCAATCAACTCGGTATTGGTGGGTACAGACAATTCGAGTGTTTCTGCGAATGACTTTGGTGCGGATATTGATACCTTTGGTGTTTACCTCAATGCACAGCTCAATGGTAGCTCTGAACTGGGCGTTGACCGTATCACCTCACCAGATCTACGTGAGTCTGTAGACAGTATTAAGTCTGACTATGACGCTGTCTTGAAATCAGCGGCGGCAACGGTTCTACAAAACGCGAACCAGATTGTTCGTGTACGTCAGGCATCTTCACAAATCTTCTCTCAATCTGATGCCTTATTGACTTCATTGAATGACTTGTCGAAAAAAGCTGAGGGTGGCTGGGGTAATGTTATTGCAGGTATCGTGTTAATTGCCGCATTGGGCCTACTGGTGTTCTCTGCACTGCAATTACTTGCTTTACGTAGTAATACGGATAAAGAGCGTGTAACGCGTCTGCAAGATGAATATGACCGTAACCAAAACGCGATTTTACGTTTACTGGATGAAATCGCCGATTTGGCGGACGGTGACTTGCGTTCTTATGCAACGGTATCGGAAGACTTTACAGGTGCAATTGCGGACTCGATTAACTTCGCGATTGACCAGTTGCGTGACCTTGTATCCCGAATCACGGATACTTCACAGGAAGTTGCACGCTATACCCAGGATACTCAGGATATTACCAACCAGTTGGCAGAGGCATCTGAACATCAGGCGCAAGAAATTGCAGGTGCGTCAGCGGCGATGAATGAAATGGCATTGTCAATTGACCAGGTATCTGCAAACGCATCTGAGTCTGCTGAGGTGGCACAGCGTTCTGTACAAATTGCATCAAATGGTGCGGAAGTTGTAAACCGCTCGATTGAGGGGATGGACCACATTCGTGAGCAGATTCAGGAAACATCAAAACGTATTAAACGTTTGGGTGAGTCTTCTCAGGAAATTGGTAACATCGTTTCCCTGATCAACGATATTGCCGATCAGACGAACATTTTGGCTTTAAACGCTGCAATTCAGGCATCTATGGCTGGTGAAGCGGGCCGTGGTTTCGCGGTTGTAGCCGATGAGGTACAGCGTCTAGCGGAACGTTCAGCGTCAGCAACCAAACAGATTGAAGGGTTGGTAAAAACCATTCAAACCGATACTAACGAAGCCGTTATTTCAATGGAACAAACGACTTCCGAGGTTGTACGTGGTGCCAACTTGGCAAAAGATGCGGGTATTGCACTGGATGAGATTCAAACGGTATCAGGTGACCTGGCAAAACTGATTGCGAGCATTTCTGATGCAGCGAAACTTCAGTCTGCGTCAGCAAGTCATATTGCAACCACGATGAATGTTGTACAGGAAATTACTTCACAGACCACCACAGCAACGTTTGATACAGCACGTTCGGTTTCTGAACTGGCAAACATGGCTGAATCATTACGTGAATCAGTAACTGACTTTAAGTTACCTGAGTAAGCAGCATTGGAAAGACAGAGTGGAGCGCTGTCTTTCCTATTTAGAGATGTAGAATATCTCAACAAGGTGGTGGTGGAATGCAACGACATCTTGTGTGATAGATACACGTAATTTTTACCCACAACTGGTGGATAAAAACGAAAGAAGCAGCTATGAAACAAATATTAAAAACGTTAGTTGAAACGATGACGCTTCCTGAAGATAGCTATCTTGAACAAGATGCCGAGATTCTTGAGATTTTTATTGAAGAATTGGATGAAATCTTTGTTGAATTAGAACCTTTGTTGGTTCAATGGACGGAACAACCTCATCAACAGGATGTACTTACAGATGTGCGTCGCCATTTCCATACCCTCAAGGGTTCTGGAAGAATGGTGGGTGCGAAATCCTCTGGTGAGTTGGCTTGGACGGTTGAAGACACTTTAAACCGAGTTATTTCGGGAACTGTTTCCCTGAACACGGAAATTCAACGCTATGTTCAGGCAGTTTTCAATATTTACCGTTTTAAGCTTTCACATGATTTTAAAGCGGTTCAAAAACATTTGATTGATTTAAAACCACTGGTTTTATTGGGGCAGCAATTACAACAACAGCAAAGCCCAGAGCCTGCACTTTATGAGCTATTAAACCTTGCAAATACTTTAACACATGATGATGTTCAGACGGGTCTTGAACTGATTGATGGTGTTGAGAATGCGGCTGATCAGTTGCAACAGGATATTGAAACTGAGCAGGATGAAGTGCTTGCCAAGGAAACCTTGGCCATCTTCCTAGAAGAGTCAGAAGATCATCTTACGGCCATTGATCAGTTCCTGTTGAATGAGCGTCCAAATAATGACCACTACAATACCTTGATCAGGGCTTTACATACCCTTCGTGGTAGTTCCTCAATGGCGCATGTGGATCAGGTATTTGAAGCAAGTTCTAAAGTTGAAAACCTGTTTAAGACCTTGTTGCAGGATGAACTGGATTCCAGTTCTGATGAAACCGCATTGCTCACCCATTACGCCCAGTTTGTTCGTGATTACCTACATACCTTAAGGCAGCAGGGTGCGAAACAGAAACTGGATGAGATTTATGACACATTCAATGTGGCATGGGATAGCTATGACTTCCAGCTAGAAGAAAAACATGGTGAGGCAATACGACCACAGGGTCTGGTTTCTGAATTACTAGAATTAAATATTAATGATTTACTGGATGTGGAATTTGATTTTGAAAAACGTGCCCGAAATGAATTCCCTCAATATATCCAGCTATTAAGTCATCAGGCGGAAATTCTGTTACAGCATACGCATCATCATGCCACGATTGGGATGTATCAATATACCAGCCTATTGCGTTCAAGCTATCAGGACCTGATTTTTAAACCGAGTCTGTTGAATCTTGATTATGCGTTTGAGTTGTATCATCAGGTGCACCAACAGTTTATTCAGTTGTTTGATACCTTGGCTGCTGGACAGCGTGTCACTTTAACCAAGGCACATGAACGTGTCCTGAATGAATTAAGTTCATTTACCCAGCAGAATATTGAGTTTCTGGAACAGGCTTCCACAGATGTTGTGGATGCTGTGCCTGAAACAGTTGCACCTGAACAAGCCCAGGATTCTGCGTCTGTTCTTGATATTACAGACCTGTCGGCACAGTTTGCGCTGGACAAGCAACAGTTACATTCGGATGAGGCAAACTGTGACTTTGATCCAGACCTGTTGGACATCTTCCTTGAAGAGGCAGATGAATTGCTGGTGGGGATTGATACGGATCTCAATACATGGACTGCTGACCATAAAAATGTAGCTGCGCTGAAAAACCTGATGCGTTATTTGCACACCCTAAAAGGTGGTTCAAATATGATTCAGGCACGTCATATCGGCCTGATTGCGCATGAGCTGGAAACAATTTACGAGAAGCTGATTAACCAGCAGGTACAGGCAACACCACAGCTTATCACCGTGATTCGCTCAGTTCAGGATGATATTGCAGATCGTATTCAAACCATTCGCGACCAGCAGGTTGACTACCCATCGGCTCATGTCTTGCAGGTTCTGGCAAACCTTGGTCAGATGGCGGGTACATTCGAAGCCAAACCTGTGTCGGTTGAACAGCTTGAAGAGACAGATGAAAAGGTTGATTCAGTTGGTGTGGAAGAAAAGATAGCTGTTTCTAAACTTCCTGTTCAGACAGAATCTCCACATACCGCAGTTGATGTTACGGCATTGGCAGCCCAGCTTGGACTAGATAAGCAACAATTGCAGTCAGCCGAATCAAACAGTGACTTTGATCCTGACCTGTTGGACATCTTCCTTGAAGAGGCGGATGAGTTGCTGGTGGGAATTGATGTTGACCTCAGTACATGGGCAGCAGACCATCAGGATGTGGGGGCGCTGAAAAACCTGATGCGTTATTTGCACACCTTAAAAGGTGGTTCAAATATGATTCAGGCGCGTCATATCGGCCTGATTGCGCATGAGCTGGAAACAATTTACGAGAAGCTGATTAACCAGCAGATTCAGGCAACACCACAGCTGATTGCCTTGATTCGTCTGGTACAGGATGATATTGCGGATCGTATTCAAACCATTCGCGACCAGCAAATCGATTATCCATCAACGCATGTAGTACAGCTACTTCAGCAAGCGGATCACTCGGCTGATCTGGTTGTAAGCGAGCCTGCAACTGAAATCACCGCACTTTCTGAACAGGATGAGAGTAGTGAACTAGAGGTATTGCAACTTGTTGAAGAAGCAGAAGTCTCTGAGCAACCAAGTCTTGCGGCAGATGAGCTGAGTGGCAATGATATAGAGGAACAAGTTGAAGATACCTCCTCTCTTCAAACTGTGGAAAATGTTGAACAGTCTCTCGAAGATGATGTTCGTTCACTGGTGGAGCAGACATTCCTTGAGGAAGCTGAAGAGCTGCTTGAACAGGCTCAGAGCTTGTTGAAACAGTGGTTTGACCAGCGCGGTAACCGTAGTTTGCTGTTACAGCTCCAGCGTAATGCTCACAGCCTGAAAGGTGGCGCACGCATGGCGGAAATGGATGCGATTGCAATCATTGCCTACCATCTGGAAAACGCCTTTGAACAGTTTGGTGTGCATCATTTCAGCTCAAACGTTTATGACAATCTGCTTAATACTGCGCTGGCATGGCTCAATGATGCGATCTTTAAGCGTCAATATGCCAACTTTGATGGTTTAAAACAAAGTCTGGAGAAGATGGAGTTCGTGGATGTTGCGGCGCAGCTTCCTCAAAAACTCTCTGCAACAGACATCTTCACGCCTGAATATACGATGGAGTTTATTCAGGGTGATGGTACTGAACCACCATCCATGTTGGGTGAGTGGGAAACCACAGAACGTATTGAACAGAACAATGAAATGATTCGTGTTTCTGCTGATGTCATCGAGAAGATGATTGACTTGTCAGGGGAAAATGCGATCAACCGTTCACGTATTGAAATGGACCTGGGGCAACTGGGTGGTACGTTGACGGAAATGGAACTTGCAATCAAGCGTCTGGCTGATCAGCTACGCCGAATGGAAGGCGAGCTGGAAAGTCAGATCATTGCCCGACATGGTGGAGAAAATTCCCGTTATGCCGATTTTGACCCGTTGGAGATGGACCAGTACTCATCGTTGAACCAGTTGTCAAAATCGCTTGCGGAATCCGCTTCGGACTTGGTTGACTTTAAAACCACACTTTCTGAGAAGATTCGTGACACTGAAGGTTTGCTGTTGCAGCAGTCGCGTATTCAGGCAGAAATTCAGGAAAGCCTGATGCGTACCCGTCTGGTACCATTCTCACGCTTGTTACCACGTCTACAACGTATTGTTCGCCAAACAGCTTCCACCCTGAACCGTCCAACTGAATTGGTGGTCAACAATACCGAAGGTGAATTGGACCGTAGTATTCTTGAAAGGCTGGTTGCACCATTTGAACACATGCTGCGTAACGCGATTGACCACGGTATTGAAGACCGTGAGCAGCGTTTACAGGCTAAAAAACCAGAAACAGGGCATATTGTTCTGGACATTGGCCGTCAGGGTACGGATATCGTGGTCACATTCAGTGATGATGGTAAAGGGATTGATGTCAACCGCATCAAGGACAAGGCAATCCAGACAGGTTTGATGACCACGGATCAAAAACTTGATCAGGAAGAAGTTTTACAGTTTATCTTCCATCCAGGTTTCAGTACTGCTGCACAGGTGACCCAGATTTCTGGCCGTGGTGTGGGTCTGGACGTTGTACAGAGCGATATCAAGGCCTTGGGTGGTCATGTGAGTGTCAGCTCTGTTCTGGGCAAGGGAACCACCTTTACCATCCGCGTACCGACAACCGTGGCGGTAAGTGATGCCTTAATGGTGAAAGCGGGCGACCAGCAATTCGCATTCCCACTTGCACAAATTGACCGTATTGTGCGTATCTCGCCAATGGCGTTGGAACAATACTTTGATAGCCAGGAAGATTACTTCAAGATTGACCAGGAACGTTATCGCCTGCGCTATCTGTCCGAATTTGTTGCGGGACAGCCAATCCCGCGTTTGAATGGTGTGGTTCACTCTTTACCTGTACTCCTGATTAAGGGCGCACAAGGACAGACTACCGCATTACTGGTAGACCAGCTAATTGGCTCTCGTGGCCAGATCGTGGTAAAACCGATTGGTCAGCAATTCTCAAGTATTGGTGTGATCGCGGGCGCCACCATCCTTGGTGATGGTCAGGTCTGCCTGATTCTGGATGGTCAGAATATTGCCCGTCAGGCACAGTCAACAGCGCGTAGCAAGCAGGCAGATGAGACTTATACCAAACAGCGTTATGATGAGCGCCGCCTGATCATGATTGTGGACGACTCGGTGACTGTACGTAAGGTGACGTCGCGTCTGTTGGAACGTCAAGGCTATGATGTGGTGACAGCCAAAGATGGTGTCGATGCAATTGAGCAGCTTGAGACAGTCAAGCCAGACTTGATGCTGCTTGATATTGAGATGCCACGAATGGATGGATTCGAAGTGACCAACCTTGTTCGACACCATGAAATACATCGGGACTTGCCAATCATCATGATTACATCACGTACAGGCGAGAAGCACCGTGAACGTGCATTGTCACTGGGGGTAAATCAATATATGGGTAAACCATTCCAGGAAGAAACGCTTCTGGAAAATATTGAAAGTTTACTTACAGTGCGCTAAGGGGTAATGAATAATGGTTAAAAAAGGCGCAAACTCGGCATTGGGACAAATTGACCAGCAAGAGTTACAACACTTAATTACGGTATCAACAGGGTTCATTGATGCCTATATTATTCAGTGCCATCAAAAGGTTCCCATGCTGTTACCACAAAATATCGTGTTGTCGGCAATGGATACCCAAACCAATGTTGACCACATTGAATGGCATGACCTAAAGCTTCCCGTTTATGCGGTGAATGACCCGAACGAGAAGCAGGGCGTGGCCTTGGTTATTGAGGGCGATGATGTCTCCGAGCGGTTTGCCTTGGTCTGTAATGAAATGCCTGAATCCATCCGTGTACGTATTTCGGAAATTGTAGATGAAGAGCGGGACGTGGATGACAATAAGGTCTTTAAGTATGTGAAGATGGGCGAAAAGCAATTTTTTGTTCCCCATTTGCAAAATATCCAGACCCACCTCGGTCTCTAATAAAAAAGGAACTCATCAGAGTTCCTTTTTTTATGACCATAAAATCTATTAAGTTAAAAGCTGTTCCAGAATTTGTTCATAAATTTCAGCCAGAGGCTCCAGATCATCAACATTGACATGCTCATTGATTTGGTGGATGGTGGCATTTAACACCCCAAGTTCCAGAACCTGGGCGCCTGTAGGTGCAATGAAGCGTCCATCAGAGGTACCACCACTGGTTGAAAGTTCAGTTTCAACGCCTGCCACATTTTTAATCGCTGTTCTTGCCGCATTCACCAATTCGCCCACTGGGGTGAGGAATGGCAAACCTGACAATGTCCAGTCAATGCTGTAATTCAGTTGATGTTTATCCAGTGTTTCAATGACGCGTTGCTTGAGAATTTCGGCTGTTACTTCAGTGGAGTAACGGAAATTAAAGGTCACCTCCAGTGTGCCTGGAATGACATTGGTTGCACCTGTTCCCGCATGGATATTTGAAATCTGGAATGAGGTTGCAGGGAAATATTCGTTACCATTGTCCCATGTAGTTGCACACAGTTCATCCAATGCTTTGGTTGCCAAATGAATTGGATTCTGTGCAAGATGAGGGTAGGCAACATGACCTTGCTTGCCCTGTACTGTTAACACCCCATTAAGTGAACCACGACGGCCATTCTTGACAATATCACCAAGTTGATGGGTACTTGAAGGCTCGCCAACCAGACACCATGTCATTTTCTCATTACGTGCTTCCAGAGTTTCAACAACTTTAACCGTGCCATTGATGGATGGACCTTCCTCATCGGAAGTGATTAAAAAGGCAATCGAACCCTTATGATTAGGATGCTTGGTGACAAAACGCTCCGAAGCGACCACCATTGCGGCCAAGGCTGTCTTCATGTCGGCAGAACCACGGCCATATAATTTACCATCACGGATGCTAGGCAAAAACGGGTCTGAATTCCATGCATCCAATTGTCCAGTCGGAACAACATCAGTATGCCCCGCAAAACAGAACACAGGGCTTTCTGTACCACGACGGGCCCATAAATTATCAACATCTTCAAAACGCATGTTTTCGATATTAAAACCCACTTTGGTCAATCGTTCAGCCATGATGTTCTGGCAGTCATGATCAACAGGTGTTACTGAGGGTTGGCGTAGGAGTTGTAAACTGAGTTCAAGCGTATCGGAATGGTTCATGCGAGATGGTGCTAAATCTGGTGAAATCTGAACCAATATAATAGGGGAATATTGTTGAGAAAGGTATTTAAAAATAAACCTTATCTAGGTTGTAGATAAGGTTTTGTGAACGTTGTTCTATGGGGCTACATTTTATCCTGTGTTCTTTCAGCAGTTTGAGTTACTTTGTCACCTGCTTTGGAAACATCTTTCCCAAAGCCCTTAAAGGTATTACAACCAGTTAATACAAAAGCGGTCATGATAGAAGCAACTAAAATTTTTTTCATCATCTTCTCCGTCTGAATTTAATTATGATGTCATTAGAGGCTAAAAAAATAACTGGAAAATGAACATGATGGTTTGATTGTAGATGTGTTATAAAATGTTACCTGATTAGGTTAGGCTGGGTTAAACAACAATGCAGGTTGACGGAACATGTAATACATGGGGTCAGTGTCTGCATTGTGATAAAGTCCATTGGTCCACCATTCGGCAGTTTGCGAAGATGGATGCTGATCAGGGCAAAGCCATTCATGCCGTTGTAGGCGATAGTAGGGTAGTCTAGGGATAGCGGTTCCCCATTGACCTAAACGTCTGGATGTGTTGATCCATGCTGGAATAGGTGATGCGTAATGATGTTCTGGTAAATACAGTTGTCCTTTCATGACTGCAAATTTACGCTGAATCTGGTACTGGTTGGCCTCGGAAAACTGAAACTGGCGTTGGGTAAAGTGCCGTAGTTTTCGCTGTAGGGTATCTTGCCGATTTAAGCCAAACCATTCAGATAAATTGAGTTCATTCTCTCCCAAATAATATTTCAAGGCGACTTCCCAATGCTCAATTTCCTGGGTCTGTTTGTTGAGTAACAGGAAATCAAGCTCACCCAGGGTGATTGCCCCCGCAATTTTCTGGATGCTGTGGCCTAATAACTGGTAGGGGTGATAATCATCATCCTGTAGCCAGAACCAGAGCAGGTGTTCAAAACGCAAACCTAAACGGGTACTTTTCAGGCGTGCCATAAAGTCAATTAAGGGTTGGGGGTGCTGATCCAACTGTTGCAACCGCGCCTCATAAGCTTGATAGTGTTCTTGCCAAACCGTATTGGGATGAAGTTCAAAATAATCTTCAATTTTTAAATCATCGGGTATTTGGGTCAGGATATTGGGGCTGGCAATGCAAAAGGCCAGCTGCCGAACAATAGGGTGCTTAAACTGTAACCAAGGTTCAAAAAAGCTGGGTGAATCAATCTTCTCAGGCATAGTCACCCATCATCGAGAAATAATAAGCTCAGTTTGATAAACAACAATAAAAACACTTTATACTAGCACGGTTGTATTGACGTGTCGGTTAATTGCTAAATGAAAACATTGTTCTGGCGTAGCTTGGTGGTGATTTTTATCACATTGGGAATTATTGGAGCAATTCTACCAGGTATGCCAACAACAGTTTTCCTGATTCTGGCGGCATGGGCGGCATCAAAAGGCTGGCCGCAAATGGATGCATGGTTACTGAACCATCCCAAATATGGCCCTACACTGCGTAACTGGCGTGAGAATGGAACCGTGCCACGCAAGGCCAAGTGGATTGCCAGTATCATGATGCTGGTCAGTGGGATTTTAATGTTGTTTACCAATGCGCCGTTCTGGGTCAAGGTGTTTACTGATGTCACCATGTTGATTGTGGCGATCTGGTTATGGCTACGCCCTGAGCCTGAGCCGCGTTAAAAAAAGCAAAGCTTTTTTAGCGGCGCAAGACGAGAGCTACGCTTGAGTGGCGGGGTAAGCAAAGCAGCGCTTTGCCCTGAGGAGCGATTAAAGCTCCGCAAGAAGGCGAGCAGCTATGCTGCGAGTGGCAAGTTAAAAAATCGAAGCTCTTGAGAATATATCTTCCATACATAAGGCAGATTCAAAAAAAACACCATTTTCCTAAATCATTGGGTCAACCTCCTATAAATTCTAAAAATCAAAACTACAGAAAGCACAGCCTTTTTATGTTCAAATAAATCAGTACGATTAAATATCTAGAGATGAAACATGGCCTATACACTGGAACAGGCAGACATATTGATTGACTTGGCACAACAAACATTACTGTTGCCGAAATATAACAAGTTTTATCTGATTTCCTCTGGCAAGAATGGGATTGGTGAACAGGAAAACAGTGGTAAAACCCCACGAGGCTGGCATCGTGTTGCCCAAAAGATCGGTCATAACGCTGTAAAATATTCAGTTTTTATTGCACGCCAGCCCACAGGTGAAATTTACAATCAACAGCTTGCACAACAGTTTCCGCAAAGGGACTGGATTTTATCGCGAATTTTATGGCTGGAGGGTTTGGAGGCTGGTTTTAACCAGGGGGAGGGCTGTGACACCTTTAAACGATATATTTACATTCATGGAACACCTGATACGGAACCGATGGGCATTCCGATGTCTCATGGCTGTATCCGAATGAAGAATGATGAAATTATCGAGCTTTTCGGGCTTGTTCCTGAACATGCACTGGTTTATATTTCAGAACAGACACTGGAAAATAAGCAGCCAGATTGTAAATAAGTGCCTAAATAAAATACGAAAATCCTGTGTTTTATCAAGAATGACCTATTTTTTAATCATTCACACGGTTTTTTCCGAAAAGAGCATGAAAAGCGTTTGACAGGCTGTGAAGATTCTCTATAATGCACCTCACAAACGATGAAGACGTTAAGGGCGCTTAGCTCAGTTGGTAGAGCGTCTGCCTTACAAGCAGAATGTCGGCGGTTCGATCCCGTCAGCGCCCACCAAGCCTTTACGTTAAAACTCAAGTGCAGCGGTAGTTCAGTTGGTTAGAATATCGGCCTGTCACGCCGAGGGTCGCGGGTTCGAGCCCCGTCCGCTGCGCCACTTAAGTTTTAATATCGTTTAGCTCATAATTGCAAAATTATTATAGTGCAGCGGTAGTTCAGTTGGTTAGAATATCGGCCTGTCACGCCGAGGGTCGCGGGTTCGAGCCCCGTCCGCTGCGCCACTTTAAATTTGCAGGATTGAGAATATCCTAGGATACAAGACTACGTGCTTTTTTGTCTTGTTGGGATAATGAGTCGAACCTAGTAAAAAAATCATAGATTTTTTCTTGCGTTCGGGCAAAACCGTGTTTTGCTTACCCTCACTCAGGGCGCTTAGCTCAGTTGGTAGAGCGTCTGCCTTACAAGCAGAATGTCGGCGGTTCGATCCCGTCAGCGCCCACCATAATTTGTGATATTGACTTCTGAAAAGAAGTACAGCAGTGCAGCGGTAGTTCAGTTGGTTAGAATATCGGCCTGTCACGCCGAGGGTCGCGGGTTCGAGCCCCGTCCGCTGCGCCATTTTCTTGATTCCCTGTTTAAGAAAATGTTTATTTTAACAAGTATGTTTATACTTGCTTCTCTGAAACGAGAGTTAATTAGAAAAATCAAAGATTTTTCTCTTGCACTCGGACAAAGCTTCGCTTTGTTTATCCTCGTTCAGGGCGCTTAGCTCAGTTGGTAGAGCGTCTGCCTTACAAGCAGAATGTCGGCGGTTCGATCCCGTCAGCGCCCACCATATCCCATCATCTTAAAAATCAATTGATTGTAATCACTTCAAGCTTGATTTATTATGTGCCACGATAATCATTCTAATATTGAAGTCATTTATTATGAAAAATCCATATCAACGCAAGGCTGCGTCGAAATCTCAAACCACAATATCCAATTCACCGCCTAAACAACTTTATCGCCAGTTCATTGAGAATATTATTGTCCAGCGTCATGTGGTTGCCCTGTATCATGAGGGTTGGGCACTATGTGCAACGCCAACAGGGCAGCATGCGATGTCCATTTGGCAGAACAAGGGAATGGCAAAGTTACTGATCAAGGATAATTGGGCCAATTACGAGGTTCAGGAATTGCCCTTGATGACATTCATTGAAAAGATGATTCCTTTTTTAAAGGAAAATAACACCATACTTTCTCTGGATCTAACGCCTGAAGGAAATAACCTACTGGTTAGCCCTGATTCATTATTATTGGATATTAAGAATTTTCTGTATCAGATCTATTTGCAGCGCCCAGAAGTTTTTGCTGAGTTGAAGCTGCCGTTACCTCGGGACATTCGTCTGCATCAATAAGCATTAAGATATTGATAGGGATCACCCTGTCAATACTCATCCAGTAACCAGCCACTTGCGTAGGCAAAATACTCTCTTAGCCATGCATTATAACGTGTGGCTAAAGGTGTGGTTGCACCCAGCATGCTGATATGATTATATCCCTGTTTTCGCGCAATTGCAGCCGCCCGCAGTGTATGGAAATCACTGGTCACGATTGCAATTGGTTGCTGGATATTAATGTGTTGTGCCTGCAACAAAGGCTGACTATTTTTAAGATTCAGCTCAGTGCTGGTGCTTTTATCCTCCAAAAGTATTTGCGAAGCGGGAATATGGTGCTTCTGCTGTAGATAGCTGGACATCACCTCAGCCTCACTTTGGGTTTCACCAAAATCAATACCTCCTGTCAAAACCAGTTTGGCATCAGGTTGGGCCAGGGCCACTGGAGCAGCTCGGTCCAGTCGCTTGGCAAGGGTGGCGGATGGCTGTCCATTTTCTACGCCACTACCCAACACAATAATTGCCCGTACTGGTGGTATGGTCTGGGTTTTTGAATTGTTCTCTGCCAGATAATTAAAAAAATAGCCTAAGCTAATCAACCAAATCCAGAAGCATAACCAGCCAAAGCGCCAAATGGAATGTAGGCGGAAATGATAGAAAAAGAAACGTTCAATATGATAATAAAAGAATGCATATAGACAGAAAAAAAGGCCAAGCAGCAGTGGAAGCACTGTCCCAATATGAATCTTTTTAAATGCGATCAGCACCGCACCATCAATGAACAGGACTGAACCGACAAGGGCGAATAAGAGACGAAGCCATGAACTGAGTTGCATAATTTGAATAGTAGTCGATTTGAATCGTGCTAAGTGTATGCAAATTTAGGCGAAAGGCAAATTTTGATGCTGTTGTATAAAAAAACGGGTGTTTTCACACCCGTTGTTATTGGAGGAAAGTGAACTACGAGTTAATAGACATCCCGACGATAACGTCCTGCCTGACGAAGTGCATCCACTTTTTCTTCACCTAGGATATCAATAAGTGCCTGATCTACACCTGAAGCCATGCCATCAATACTGCCACAGACATAAATGACCGCCCCTTGGTCTATCCAGCTAATTAACTCACCAGCCTGTTCACGTAAGACATCCTGCACATAGATGCGCTGCGCCTGATCTCTGGAAAAGGCCAGATCAAGACGTTTGAGCGTGCCCATATTTTTCCATGCTTCAATCGTTTCCTGATAGAAGAAATCATGTTCGCGTTGGCGTTCACCAAAGATCAGCCAGTTGGCGGTGTAATCCTGACGGTTACGCTGCTGTAACAGGCTCATTAATCCCGCAATGCCTGTACCGTTGCCGATACAGATAATAGGGCGGTTGTCATCAATCAAATGGAAAGATTGATTGCTACGAATGCGTAAGGCAATCGTTTGTTTTAAGGATGCAAACTCGGTAAGCCAACCTGAACCCAGTCCTAATTGGCCATTTTCATCACATTGTTGACGCACCACCAGTCGTAGAACTTGCTGTGACGGGATGCTGGCAATCGAGTATTCCCGTGTAGGCAGGGTAGAAAGTTGTTGCAGCAGTTCCTCAAGCTTGGTAAATGGTTGAATCTCAGTGCGTAGGTTTTTATCCCACAGCAATTGTTCAATAGGTTGTTTGAGTGAGGCGACCTGACTGTTGGCAGGAATTTGATGCTTGATCAGAAAGGCTTCAATCTCAGCCATACTATTGGCTGGTTGAATCTCGGCAATATCTCCCGCATGCCAGCTAATGTCATAAGGTGCTGTCAGTTCAATATTATAGGCTGCCTGTCCCAAACTATTTGGATTAAGTACATGGCGTTCACTGAGTGTCCATTGATCGAAGACCTTTTCAATATTCATGGCATGCAGTTCATGTTGAGTTACCACAGACAAGGCCTGATTCCAGCGTTGAATGTCATTGGCATTTGCATTGTCCACTTCGATTAACTCGAAAAGTGCCTGTGCATGACATTTTTTTAACCACTTATCAACCGCATAACCAAAACTACAGTAACTGTCTGGATATTCTCTGGAACCGAGCGCCAATACCGCATATTGCATGTGACTGAGGTCAGGCGTCTGTTGCATGAGCTTTTTACAGAATCCTGCTGCCAGGTCGGGCGCTTCACCTGTGCCATAGGTGCTGACCACGAATAGAACCTGCTGTGCCTGCTGTAAATCCTGTTCAGTGAGTTGCTGAATGGGTTTTACCACAGTCGGTTGCTGTGCCTCCTGTAGGCTGGTGGCCGTGCGCCAGGCCAGTTGCTCAGCTACACCTGTTTGAGACGCATAAGTAATCAACCAAGGAACTGCATTTGGATCAATCTGTTGTGAGTTAAGCGATTGGCGTGCTGCCAGCGTCATTTTCTTCTGTTTACGGCGTTTGAGGTACAGCATCCAGCCTGTCACAAAGAACAGAGGCATTGCTAGTGAGGCAAGCAAGGCAATGAACTGGTAGGTTGAACCAAAGAAACTGCCACGATGCACAGGCAGCATGCTGCTCATGATTTTCTCATTGAGCTTTTTATCTTCATATAATTCTAGTTTTTCAATTTTTTGCTGCTGATAGTTATAGACAGCCTGATTGCGTGCGCGTTCATGCTGTGGAATATTGTCAACGAATGATAGCTCTAGCTTTGCGTCATCATGCTTGGGAATGTTTAGGGTGAGGGCAGAGTATTTTCCGCCAATCTGTGCATTGACGTTTGTCCATGTCTGGTCAAGAATGCTGCTGACCTGTTGCTGGGATAATTCAGGCTGTTTGGCCTGGCCGCGCTCATTATTGTGCTCATTGCGTTGGGGCTGTTCGACCCCCATGACCTTGAACATACCTGCACGCCACCAGTCATAGGACCAGTATAAACCTGTACATGCAAACAACAGGTAGAATACAACCATCCAGGTTCCAACCACCGCATGTAAATCCCAGATCAAGTTGCGACCTTTTAGCTTGGGCTTGATAAAGAACCATTGTTTAAATGAATGTTTCTTCGGAAAACGTAGATAAAGTCCACTCAATACAAAGAAAATCAGCATCAGCGCAGAAGCACCTGTCAACTGTTTACCAAAATCACCCATCGTCAGATAACGGTGCAAACGCTGAATAAACTGAAAAAATTCCCGCCCCTTGATCTCAGGCAGAACCTCGGCAGTATAGGGATTGACCATCATGTTATAGCCACGCCGTTCACCTTCTTTCCTGATATTGACTGTAGAGGAGGCGGT
This sequence comes from Acinetobacter thutiue, assembly GCF_030385805.1. Classification (NCBI taxonomy): domain Bacteria; kingdom Pseudomonadati; phylum Pseudomonadota; class Gammaproteobacteria; order Moraxellales; family Moraxellaceae; genus Acinetobacter; species Acinetobacter thutiue. The sequence goes on along the minus strand of NZ_JAUDZE010000011.1, from coordinate 53,600 downwards.
TGGATCGGAAGAGAGGGTAATGCTGTTGATCTCAATTCCAGGTTGTTGCTGGTTGAAATGCTGATAAAGTTGCGCTGGTGTTAGCTTGGGAGTCGCTGCGGCTTGTACCACATAACTTTGCTGATTGATCATTTTTAAGATTTGTTGATCGTAGGAGTAAATGGCTCCTGTCACTCCCATGATGGAGAGGATCAAGCCAGCGCTGATTCCGAGAAACCAATGAATCTGGAAAAGAGTTTTCTTAAACATGGGCAAAAATGGAAAGATAATGGAATTTCTGTAAATATAACCCAACAATAAGAATAGAATATGGATTTTGTAGATAATATTGATTTTGATTCTTATTTTCAAGTATGGGTTAATAAACTTCATATAAAATAAGTAGGAAGAGGGCTGGTAACACTTGGAAAAGGGTTAAAGTTTGGCGATAAACTGCAATTGAATTTATAAGAAAATTAAATGATAATAATTATTATTTGTATAATGGAATGCCTATTCCATGTCATCTTCCTCGCTCAACCAGCAGTTTTCAACACTCTATCAGCAACACCATACCTGGATTTATCACTGGCTCTATAAAAAATTGGGAAGTTCAGCCGATGCTGCTGACCTTGCACAGGATACCTTTGTTCGGATTTTGGCACGACAGCAACAACTGGAACTTCAGCAGCCACGGGCTTATCTGGTCAATGTTGCAAAAGGCCTGATGGTGAACTGGTTGCAGCGCAAGGAGATTGAACGGGCTTATCTGGAGGTGCTGGCACAGCAACCTGAACAGGAGCATCCATCACCAGAGCGCCAAATCCTGATTATTGAAACATTAACTGAAATTGTGGAATTGTTGGCTGAACTCCCTGATACCGTACGCTTAACATTTCTGTATGCCCAACTGGAGCAACTCAAGTATCAGGACATTGCGGATCGACTGGAAATTTCGGTCAGTACAGTGAAACGCAATATTCAGCGTGCCTATATGCATTGTCTGGACCTTATGCTGGCCGCCGAGAACATTTAAGCTGATGCCAAGTGTGAATAAGCAGCAAGTTTTAGCTGAAGCCAGTACATGGCTCATGCGACTACAAGAAAGTGAACTTTCTTTAGAGGAGCTTGAACAGTTACAGCAATGGCAGCAACAAAGCCCACTGCATCAAAAAATCTGGCAAAAGGCCTTATTGCTGCAAACAAAATTTTCAGATGTGCCGCTGGACATTGCCATTCCTGTGATGCAAAAAGTTGGATATTCCTCCATACAATCTTATAAAACATATCTGTGGTTACTGGCATTTTTGCCACTCTGTTCAGGCCTGTATCTTGCCAGCGAGCAACAGCAATGGTTGGCTGATTATCGTAGTGGGGTAGGTGAGCGAAAACGTGTTGTGTTGCCTGATGGCGGAATGGTGCTGCTCAATGCATCTTCCGCAATTGATGTGGAGTATACCGATCGGCAACGTACAGTGGTGTTACGCAAGGGCGAAATCTGGATAGAAACCCAGCATGACCCGTTGAAGCGTCCATTTTTTGTCAGTACCCAACAGGGTACAGCACAGGCATTGGGGACAAAATATCTGGTGAAAGTGATGCCTGAATATTCACAGGTGACAGTGACACAGGGGCGGGTGCGGGTGTCGCCGTATCAATCACAACAGCAGCAGATCGTTGAAACCCAGCAACAGCTAAGCTTTGATGCAAGGCATATCAGTAAGGTCAGACCTTTTGAGGAGAGCAATATTGCCTGGACCAAAGGCTTTTTAATGGTTAATGAAATGACATTAAAAGATTTTGCTGAACGTTTGCAACTTTATCAAAAAGGGATGATTCGGGTGGATAGCGAAATTGAAAATATAAAGATATCAGGCAGCTACCCAATTGATGATCTGGAAAAAGTCTATGCAATGCTGCTCCAAACCTATGGTCTGGAGATTGAGCAGTATGCAGGTGGCTATTGGACAGTCGTGCAGCAGGCAAAATAAAAACAAAAAAATCTGTTTTTTCCTGAGCTGATTTTTATTTTCAACTGGCATAGATCAGGAACGTATCATGAATATTGATCAGGGGGGAATATGTACGCTCAACAGGGGAAAAACGTGCTTGCACAGGCAATACGGATTGCTGTGCTCAGTACCGCATTGGGTATTTCAGTCACCGCCTATGCTGCCAATGAGCAAGCACAGCAGCATTATGAGATTAAATCAGGACAACTGGGACAGGCATTATCCAGTTTTGCCATGCAGTCAGGTGTGGCATTGTCATTTGACCCAGCACTCACCAAGGGGATGAATACACAGGGGCTGAGTGGTTCCTACAGTATTGCCGATGGGTTTGAACAGCTTCTAAAGGGTACTCAACTACAATTGGTACAGCGTGACCACGGTGGCTGGAGCATTGAAAAAATTAAAAGCACACCACAGCGATCAAAACCAGTTCGTGAGGTGGGGCAACTCAACAGCATTGCGGTGAATGGTGTGGCGCAATCGGCGGTTGATGGCAATGCGTCACAGCTTCCCGTGATTAAGGTTGCGGCGGATGATCAGCCTGTCGGATTAAAAAAGCGGACACAGTCAGGCGTTCTTGGCAATAAATCCATTTTAGACACCCCTTTTTCTGTAACGGTGATTGAAAGTAACGACATTGCAAAACGTGGTGCGAAAACCTTAGGGCAGATTTTTATCAATGACCCTGCTGTTTATAGTCAAAGTGCTGCGATGGCAACGGACTGGTGGGGAACATCAGTTCGTGGGCTTGGAGTCAGCAATTACTATGTTGATGGTTTTCCAATGGCCTTGAATTGGGGCGGGGATTTTCCATCCGAAGCGGCTGAAAGTGTCACTGTGTTAAAAGGCTTAACAGGCTTTATGTATGGCTTCGGTTCCCCTGGCGGAGCAATTAGTTACCAACTTAAACGACCTAAAGACAGTCCAGAAACCAGTGTTGAAGTCAGTTATCGCAACCCAAGTACATTTTCAGCTTTAATTGATACCAGCAACTATCTTGATGCCGTCGATTTGGGATATCGTTTTGTTGTAGGTGGGGATCAGGGCAAAGCCTATAATGACGCTGAACAGAACCGCTTTGTGACATCTTTGGCGCTGGATAAAAAAATTACGGATCATTTAATGTGGACCGCCAATTTTACTTATGAAAATAATAAAACCGAGCATGAACCCCCAGTATTTGACTTTTCCGCTATAACCGAAAAATTGCCTAAGGTAACTTATGACTATGATAATTTGACGGTTGATAATTCCTTTTATAAAACCAATACCTTTACTGCTTCTACAGGGTTGGGCTGGGAGATCAATGAGGACTGGAATGTTAAATACCAGTTTGGCTATACCCGAAAACTACATGAATCCAATCTCACCTTTGCCAGTTTATTAAATACTGCTGGGGATTATGACGGAACCATATACCAGTTCGCAGGTGTATCTGAAACGCTAATGAATCAGGCAATGCTGACTGGAAATTTTGCCACGGGCAAGATTCAGCATGAGTTGGTCGCAGGGGGAGGCTATACCAAAAGTACTGACAGATGGTCTAAGCAATGGTATTGGTCTACGGATTATACAGCGAACCTGTATTCGCCAACCTCTTTTAGAATTGCCAATACGCCAGATTTTAGTTTGGAACCAGATATAGGTAGTCAGACCGCTCAGAGTTATGCTTTCTTAAGTGATACGATTAAGCTGAATGAACAGTGGCAGGCTATTTTAGGATTACGGCATACCTACTATGACCAGGAGGATGTGGATCACGATCCAACAGTTGATTCGGGATATAACACTAAGGAGACCACACCAACAATTGCCTTACTTTATAAATTTGTACCTGAAGCCACCCTGTATGCGAGTTATGTTGAGAGTTTGGAGGCGGGTTCTAGGGTTGGTGAGAAATATGCCAATGCAGGTGAGGTATTGCCAGCCACAATAAGTAAGCAATATGAACTGGGTGTGAAATATGATGTCAATCCATTTGGTATAACCGCCGCTCTGTTTAAAATGCAAAGGGCCGCAACAATGGACAGCATTCAAGATGGCTTAAAATATTTAACTCAGGATGGTTTAACCAATTATCAGGGGTTGGAGCTGAGTGGGACATATAAGCCAACCAATGCATTAAAACTTGGATTGGGGATGATGTATCTGGATGCCAGTATTGATGAGGTTGCAGAAGCCAATAAGGCGATTGAGGGTAAAGTGCCCGCAGGCCTTGCCAAATGGTCGGGTGTTGCCAATGCTGAATATGCAATTCAGGCAATTGATGGACTAAGCCTGCATGGCAATGTGCGTTATAATGGTTCTTCCTATATTAGTTCAGACAATAGCATACAGGTGCCTGCCTATACACTTGTAAATACAGGCCTCTCCTATAAGTTTAAACTGAATGGGCATGATGCGGTGGTGAATGGAAACATTAACAATCTGTTGAATAAAAAATATTGGGCTTCGAGTGGAACCTGGGCAAGCATTGGTGAAGCCATCAATGGCGTTGTGTCTTTAAAGGTAAACTGGTAGATGGCAATAAGAAAAAACCCAGCTTAGGCTGGGTTCTTTTATATACGGCTTAGTGCTGGATCTGATTACAGCGGTTTAGCCGCACCAACCGTCTCATTTAAGTGCTTGCGTACCGTATTAAATGAGAAATTCTTTGAATCCATGCGCTTTGGCAAGATGTAGGCACCCTGCTGCTCTTCACCTTTTGGTGTTTTTACCTTGAAATTAACCAAAATAAAATCAGGGGTATTGTACCATTCGTAAATATCTTTCCAACCGATGGTCGCCGTACCTTCCTGAAGTCCCATTTTCTGACGCATCACAATCCCGTGGGGTTGTACACCTAAACGAATCCCCTTGATTTCCTGCACAGGGAACTCGTTCATTTTACGTTTCACATACCATTCCAGACCAAACTTCTTGATGAGGTAGAACAGCACCACACCAATGATCACCACCCAGCAAATCGCGGTTGAATAGGTGGAGTAATACTTGATCAGGCCTGCTGCAACCAGTGAAAGCACCACAAGTGCAATCATAATCAGCCAGGCCTTGCGGCTGAACTTATTGGTGCCACGCCAAATCATGAGTTGGGCTTGACGTTGTTCTTGTTCAGAAACTTCGTAAGGAACGGGTTGTAGCGTATAAGCGTATAGCGTTTTGGCGGTCATAGTTTAAAAAATGAGTTTAGAACTGAACTGGGTTAAGTTTACCATTGATTGGCATGCAAAGATATTAGGCCAATAGCGAATCATAGGGACGATTAAAATACCAATAATCCCTAAAGTGAGGCAAACTCGGTGCCATCCTCATGGGGTTCATGGCTTAAACTCTGTTTCAACATACTTAAACGGGTCAAAATACTCAGGATCAGGGAAAGCTGCTGTAAAATAATCAGCGACTTCTGGTCATTTTCATCATTGCGGCTCAGGCGTTCCCGTATGCTTTGCAACATATTTTGTGAAGAAAGATCAGGCACTTCATCTCGTAACAGTGCGCCCTGAATATCATCCAGTGCCTGATCCAACAGGCTTAATATCGCAGGCTCATCAATACGTTCACGGTGCGCACCCAAGGCCGCGATATAACTGAGAAAGGTATGACTTAAACAGAGAAACTCAAACGCCTGTGCTTTCTGGGTGGGATCAATATTGGGTTCGGTTGCAAGGGTGGAAATGAGTGATGCAACTTCCGCATCATTGTTATGCGCCGCCCGTCTGACCACGCGATAGTTCAGGGCATTATTACGCCCTTCATGATATTGCGTCACCACTTCCGCCAGATATTTACATTGGGCTTGCAGTGAACGTTGAATGGTGCGTGGCAGGCGGCGGAACTTCCAGTCGGGCCAGATAAAGCTGACCCCAAACCATGCCAGTGCACAGCCAATGATGGTGTCAATCAGGCGTGGCAAACCTGCGGCAAAGGCGGAACCATCCAGATTGAAGTTGATCAAGGCCAGAATGGTGATAAAGGCGGTTGCCTGGGCATACTGTTTACTACGCAACTCGAAAAATAAAACACCACTGAGCACCAACATGACCAGTTGTCCCTGAAGTGACGGAATAAAGTAAATAATCGCCAGACCGACAATAATTCCAATCAGGGTGCCGATAATTCGTAAATACAGGCGGCGTTTGGTCGCATTAAAGTTTGGCTGACAGACAAACAGGGCTGTCAGTAGAATCCAGTAACCATAGGCAATATGGGTTAACTGAATGAAGATATAACCGATAAACAGGACAATGGACAGACGCACCGCATGGCGGAATAACACTGATTCAGGTGTCAGGTGCTGCTTGACCCGTACCATCATGTCATTCCAGCCTTTCAGGTCATCATCCTTGAGCTGGTTTTCCGCCTGCTGGGCATTGATCAGTTGAATGTTGCGTTCAGTCTCCAGATTCTGGAGCTGGGCATCAATTGACTTTAAGTTTTGATAAAGTGCAAACAGGGCATTAATCCGCACCTGATCATAGACTTGGTCTGCATGCAACTTTTCCAGCGACAGCCTTAAATTTTCAAAGCTGTGCTTAAAGCGTTTGTTATGTACATAGCGGGTACGGGTTAAAATACAGTTCGCCAAGTCCTGACAGGCTTTGCCCTGAATGGTCAGGATACGCTGGAATCGAAATAAAATATCACTGTGTTGAAAAATCTTTGCCAGTTTCTGATAGTCAATATGAGCTGAATCTGCCCGCTCATGAATATCCTGTGCAACAAAATAATACTGTAAGCTACGCCGTGTATCTTTCTGGCCCCGATCCCCCTTGAGGCGGGTCAGCAGGGCCATACGCATGTCATTGAAGATGGAGATCAGCTTGCCATTTTCCAACGCCAGATCAATCATGCTTTGTTGATAGCTTGATGGGGTCATATCGACATCGAACAGATTGGATTTGGCAAATAAAAAGCTACCCAGCGCATGATAGGACGCAGAGAGCTGGTCCTGTAATTTGCGCACAGGGAACAGCAAAAAGCTAATGGTGGAAAGCAGCCCGTACCAGGCTGCGCCAGCCACCAATAAGGCTGGTTGTAGATACCATTGTTCGAACAGGTGTACACCCAGCATTGAGTAGACTGAAACCACCAGACAGCCATAGGCAATGGTGGCATAACGCCGACCCAGCGAACCCAGTAAAATCCAGCCGATACAGGAAACAATCAACCCGATTGCAAAGGCGGCAGGATAGGGAAATAGTAACTGAACCGATGCCGCAGTGATAAAGAAACCGATATAGGTATAAATCAGGTTCATGATCCGCACGGAAAAACGGTCATCAATGTCACTGATACCTGCGGCAACCACACCCAGTGTCAGCGGAATGGTGGCAAGTTGGAAATTGAGCAGATAGGGAACAAAAGCCGTGCCTGTAAAGGCAATGAGCATACGCACGTTATACATAAACGTGGTGTTGTAGGTTGCCTGTTTTAAACGTCCGAACCAGGGATTCAAGGTTGATCCTTTTTGTATTCTTCAATCGATTTTATCACTCATATTATGCACAAATACAGTAAGGATGCTAAGCTTGCAAACATGATTAACATGAAAAGTACAGTATTATGCAGGCAGAGCAACCCCGTCAGCGTCAATATTCAACAGCATGGATATTATTGCTGGCTTTATTGACCGCTTTGGGGCCGTTATCCATTGATATGTATTTACCCGCACTGCCACAAATGGCAGATGAGTTTGGGGTAAGCATGCAGATGATTGCCAATACTTTACCTGCATATTTTCTTGGACTGGCGATTGGGCAACTGATTTATGGGCCTGTGAGTGACCGCATTGGACGCAAGACCCCGTTGTATTTTGGCTTGGCCTTGTATGTGGTTGCCAGTTTGGCCTGTGTTTTTGTGACCAATGAATGGGCCTTGATCGCCGCACGTATTTTTCAGGCTTTGGGTGGCTGTGTCGGGGTGGTGATTGCCAGGGCCGCCATCCGTGATCGTCTGGATATGCAGGGGTCTGCGCAGGCCTTTTCCAGCATGATGATTGTGATGGGACTGGCACCGATTCTTGCACCTATGTTTGGCGCATGGATTCTAACATTTTTCCCGTGGCAAGCTATTTTTATCACTTTGGCGGTGATTGGGGTAATCTGCTGGTTGTGTGTACATTTCTTCTTTAAGGAATCCTTGCCTGTAGAACGCCGTTTAAATTTGTCTCTTTATCAGGTAACGACCCTTTATGCCGCAATCTTAAAAGATGAAAGTTTTAGAAGACCGATGTTTGCAGGTTGTCTGACTGGGGCGGCATTGTTCTGTTACATCAGCTCTGCCTCTGCGGTGTTTATGGGACAGTATGGGTTGTCACAGCAGCAATTTTCCTATGCCTTTGCACTGAATGCAGGCGGAATTATGCTGATGTCCTCACTGAATAAACATCTCAATACCCGCATGGACATTTTTCCACGTTTGCGCTTAGGTGGAACAATTCAATGTTTTGGTGCATTGATTGTAGTCAGTGCTGGCTTGATGAATCACGCGCCACTTTGGCTGTTAATGTCAGGTTTATTTCTAGTTGTTTCTGGGATTGGTTTAACTGGACCCAATGCAATGGCATTGGCCATGTCGAAACAGGGTGCAAGGGCAGGAACAGCCAGTGCCATTATGGGCAGTATGCAATTCGCCTGCGGTTTGCTGGGTGGGGTAATCTTAAACTTCCTGTTTTGGAAAGCATCATTCAATATGGGATTGATGATGTTGATGTTTACCAGTGCGGGATTGTTTGCAATTTTTAAGGTTGGAAAATAGCAAGACAGTATCTCTGGCTAGAGATACTGCCCAATAAATGAATTACTCATCTAAAAATACAGTAAAGTTTTCAACAGCCTCGCGTGGTGTAATAAAGGTATTTACGATGTGGTCAGGGTCTGCATAGCCCAAGGCAACAGTGCACACCAATTCTTCATCGTCAGGTGCGCCAAGCACATCCAGTACTATTGGATGGAAATGATTCCATGCGGCTTGAGGACAGGTATCTAAACCGCGTGCTTTAGCTGCAACCATAACATTCTGGATCATCATGGAAATATCCATTTTTGAACCAATGCCCATTGCCTTGTTCACGGTGAAATACAGGGCAACAGGTGCATCAAACAACTGGTAGTTACGCAATTGCTGTGCCGCCATTTTTTCCTTTTCCCCTTTTTGAATCCCCAGCAAACCATAGAGACCCCAGCCATTTTCACGTCGACGGTCAATAAAAGGTGAAATCCAGGTTTCAGGATAATAGGCAAAGGTTTCCTGATACTGCCCAGCGAGTTCTGGCTTTTGAAACATTTCCATTTGTGCGTTACAAACACGGTCAATCATTTCAGCTCGTTTTTTACCTGTCACCACATACACTTTCCACGGCTGTGTATTTGTACCAGACGGTGCTCGGCTGGCAACCGCCAAAATATCCTTAATGGTTTGGGTTTCGACAGGGGTATCCAGAAACGCACGTACTGAATGGCGGGATGTAATGGCATCATCGACGTGGCGGACTTGTTCCGTGTTCATAAAAATTCCTCATCTTTTATGGTCTTTCTCATGGAATGAGACTATAAAGTAATAAATGAGTTTTGCAGATGACTTTTTAGTCGTAGATTGGATTTTGGCTAAAAAATATCTAAATGAGGTCTGCCTTATAAAAACAGATATATTTTTATTCTTTTGTTTCTTTATGTGAAAATTAAATGTATTTGTAACACAATGAAATAGAAGTAATATTTATTGATATATATTAGGGCTGTGATTGCCCCTAGAATAAAAAAATACACACAATATTCTAAATTTATGCATAATACGCCCTTTTTTAAAATTGATTAGGCTTTCCTTGCTAACACGGTGAGGGGAATTTTCTAGCTCAGGCATATCGAATTTATCCAATTTTATGCCTGTGGAAAATGTTGAAATATACACCAGATACAGGAGCTTCTCATGAGTTTACCTCTCATCCGTAAGCCATTTATTCAGGACTTGGCAATAACCGTTGCAACTTCCATGATGAACAATGCCTATGCTGCCAGTGGGCAAGAACAGATGCAGCACTTTCGCGCCATCGTTACAGCGCTTGTTCATCTACATAACAAATAGAATAAATGGAATAAAATATGGAATTTACTTTTAATGGTTTCTACACGCTAATTTCGGCAGTGATCGTTCTGTTATTGGGACGTTTACTGGTCAACAAAATTGATTTCTTAAGACGCTACAATATTCCTGAACCTGTCGCAGGCGGTTTGGTGGCAGCAGTGGTTTCCCTGCTGGTGCATTCACTCTGGGGCTACAGTATTGTATTCAGTACCGAATTACAGACTAGTTTTATGCTGATCTTCTTTGCTTCCATTGGTCTAAGTGCCAACTTTATGAAGCTCAAAGAGGGTGGTATTGGATTAGTCATTTTTCTGGTCTGTGTCGCTACATTCATCATCGTACAAGATGTTGTCGGGATGAGTCTTGCATCGTTGTTAGGTATTGATCCTCTGATTGGTTTGATTGCAGGTTCAATCACACTGACAGGTGGGCACGGTACTGCGGGTGCTTGGGGCGAAATTCTTGAGACGCAGCATGGTATCCAAGGCGCTTTGGCATTGGGTATGGCGAGTGCGACATTTGGTTTGATTATTGGTGGGATTATCGGCGGTCCATTGGCCAAGCTGCTGATTAACCGTTATAGCCTTGCCCATGCAAAAACCTCTTCCGAGATCAAGAATCGTGATACCCATCTCGACCAGCATCCTGATGAACTTGCGCCATTTGAAAATCCACATCAAGTCCGTTTGATTACTGCGGATAATGCCATTACCACACTGGGTCTGTTTGCTGCATGTCTGGCATTTGCCGAGTTTATGACAGGTTATAGCAAAGGCACCTGGTTTGAGCTGCCAACTTTTGTCTGGGCATTGGGCGGTGGTGTTGTTTTGCGCAACATTCTGGAAAGCATATTAAAGGTTGATATTTTTGACCGTGCAATTGATGTTTTTGGGAATGCCTCATTATCCCTTTATTTGGCCATGGCCCTGCTTTCACTCAAATTATGGCAACTGGCAGATTTGGCTGGGCCTTTAGTGGTGATTCTTGGTGCGCAAACCCTCACCATGGCGCTATATGCCGCGTTCGTGACGTTCCGTGTCATGGGTAAAAACTATGATGCTGCCGTGTTGGCGGCAGGTCATTGTGGTTTTGGTATGGGAGCAACACCCACTGCGGTTGCAAACATGCAGGCGATTACCAATATGTATGGCCCGTCCCATAAAGCATTCCTGATTGTGCCGCTGTGTGGCGCGTTCTTTGTTGACTTGATCAATGCAACTGTCATTCAACTCATTTTAAAATTCTTTGTCTAATTCGGATCAAAAGCCCCATATGGGGCTTTTTTGATTCATCCATTGTTATCGTATATGTACGGTCGTACATAAAATATCTAAAGCGAATAAGTGATGAATGAAAAATTAAATGACACCCTGATGGCCTGGGTTAGTTTTTTCAATGATCCCCTATGGGATTTCCTGGTTATTTTTCTACTGGCAGTGGGTATCTTTTATACAGTGGCAACCAAAGCCGTACAGATCCGAATGTTCTTTCATAGCATCAAGGTGATGAAAGGAAGCCGTAAGGCGGAAAAGGATATGCATGGCCTGACACCGTTTCAGGCCTTTGTAACGGGCCTGGCAAGTCGTGTCGGCGTAGGAAATATCGCGGGTGTTGCAATTGCAATCGCTGTTGGTGGGCCAGGTGCCGTATTCTGGATGTGGTTTACTGCAATACTGGGTATGAGTTCCGCTTTTATTGAATCATCACTGGCTCAGCTATTTAAGGTCAGGGACAACAATACCCAGCAGTTTCGGGGAGGGCCAGCCTACTACATTACCAAAGGGTTACGCAGTAAGGCCTTTGGTGTTGTGTTTGCGCTTGCACTGATCTTTACCTACGGTTTTGTATTTAACTCAGTTCAGATCAATGCGATTGCCAATGCTTCTTCCCATGCATGGGGCTGGGACAAGGCCAACCCAATTGCCCATCTAGGTGCTGTTGATCTGGAAATCTCATGGGTAGGGCTGGCGCTGGTGGTAATGGTCGCAATTGCAATCTTTGGGGGAATCAAGCGTATCGCCAAATTTGCGGAAATGTTTGTACCTTTAAAAGCTGGTCTTTATTTAGCGGTTGCCCTGTACATTGCCATAAGCAACTATGAATTGCTGCCAGGTATTTTTAGGCTGATCTTCACTGAAGCATTCCAGTTTAATGCGGCGGCAGGTGGCTTCTTTGGTGCCATGATCTCTATGGCCATGATGCAGGGAATCAAGCGTGGCCTGTTCTCAAACGAAGCAGGTATGGGTTCTGCACCAAATGCGGCAGCGGCATCTGATGTAAAGCATCCTGTGAACCAAGGTCTTGTGCAAATGCTGGGTGTTTTTGTTGATACCTTTATTGTATGTACCAGTACCGCAATCATCATTCTGGTGTCGGGTGTCTACCACGATGCAGGCTTTGTTGGTGTTGAACTGACCCAGCGTGCCTTGGAATCTCAGGTGGGAAGCTGGGGTGGTGACTTCCTTGCGATCCTGCTGTTCCTATTCTGTTATTCAGCCGTGCTAGGTAACTATGCCTATGCGGAAAGCAATGTGCAGTTTATCAATAACAGCCCAAAAGTGATGTTCATCTTCCGCATTTTTGTGTTGGTGATGGTGTATTTCGGTGCGATTGGCAGTGTTCCATTGGTTTGGTCGATGGCGGACTTGTTTATGGGTATCATGGCGACCATCAACCTTGTGGCAATCCTGCTGTTAACGCCAATGGCACGCACTTTACTGAAAGACTATACCTCTCAGCTTAAGAAAGGTATTAAGGAACCAGAGTTCAAGATTGATCAATATCCTGAACTAAAGAAAAAAGTTGGTTCAGATATCTGGTGATTTTGATAGAAGCTCCTTTCGAGGGGCTTTTTTATGAATTGCCAGTCACAGCAGCAAAAAAACTGATACAGCATTTCAGGCTGGGCAGAGCTAAAATTTAAGCTGGAAACACAGTAAATATGGCAATAACTGCATATGAAACGGCTTAAATCATGCATACTTGGACTTTCAATAATCATTTTAACAGGTTGCCAAACAACCTCACATTTACGTCCAGCGATTGAAGATGCCCAGGCACAAGTGGTGAGCCAGCCTTATAGCTATATCAAACAACAGCAAAAACGTCCCGTGATCGCTTTGGTTTTGGGGAGTGGTGGCGCACGTGGCTATGCCCATATTGGGGTGATAGAGGTGCTGGAACAACAGGGGATTCGTCCAGACTTTATTGTTGGTACGAGTGCTGGAAGTATCGTTGGTTCAATCTATGCCAGTGGCAAAACCGCCGCCGAGTTGCGTGACATTGCCCTAAAGCTGAAAGCCAATGACGTTCGTGATGTCAATGTCAGCTTAAAAGGGTTTTTTAACGGTAAAAAGGTTGAGGACTATATCAACCAGCAGGTACATAACACGCCCTTGCAGAAGCTCAAGATTCCAATGTATGTGGTGGCAACCGAACTTAAGGATGGCAGCAGAACAGTATTTAACTATGGCAATACTGGACAGGCGGTTCGTGCCTCGGCCTCAATCCCCAGCATGTTTGTACCCACCAAAATTCATGATGTTGAATATGTTGATGGCGGGCTGGTGAGTCCTGTGCCTGTTCAGGTTGCACGTGACCTAGGGGCGGATGTAGTGATTGCGGTGGATATTCTGGCCCAGCCGATCCACACGGAAACCACCAATGTCTGGGGCTTGTTTAACCAGAATATTAATATTATGCAGGGCCGTCTGGCTGAAGAAGAGCTGAAAGATGCGGATGTGGTGATTCAACCTGACTTGCGTGAAAAGGCCCATATTTTTGATATTAAGGGACGTGAAATGACCATGCAGGCAGGTATTGATGCGGCTCAGTCAAAGCTTTCTGAAATTGAGCTCGCCATTCAAAGTAAGAAAAACGCTGCACAATTTGCTCAGCAAGATTTTGCCTTAAAGACTAGTCCATTAAATCCCTAAGGTTTATATAGTCACAGAGAGTAACAGGCTCAAAATTGTTTCGTTGACTTAAACAAATTGTAAATACTCGTCAAAAAGCTATGAAAAAATTGAGAAAGAAGGTAAATAAGTAGGGTCTATTGACATCTCATCTTGCGAGCTTTCAGCTCTCATTGCGACAGAGGACATTTTTTAGGCGGTACAAGGCTGTTTTGCGAAACTTAGTGATTCTAAGTGAGCAAGACATAACGCTGTAGCGGCAAAAAATGTCCCTGTCCCGTAGGGTTATGGCTAAAACTGCCTCAAACTTCGTTATGAAACTTGACAAGGGGGCCGCCATTGCCTACGTTTCATGTCTTGTTTGAGTGGTTTTAGCCTATAACGCAAGATATAGATGAAATGTTAATAGACCCTGAAATTCATTAAACTTTCTATCAGACAAAGTTAAGTTTGAGGTTATAGGATGACGTACTTGCGTCAATTGCAACACAACAAGGATTGTTAAGCACGATGTTTAAATCATTTTTTCCTAACCCACGTCCATTTTTTATTTCGGTGGTGGTATGGTTGGCCCTGAACATGCTGCTCTGGTACACAGGTGGTCATGGATGGGGTGAATATCTGGGGTTCCCCAAGGGCTATGCTGAAGCAGAGTTGCCAATTGGGGTGAGCCGTTTCTGGTCGCCTGCATTTATTTGGTTCTATCTCTGGTTTCTGCTTTCAACCGCCTTGTTTGCAGGGTTCTGGCGATTCCTTTCTGATAACAAATGGCAGAAGTGGTCAATCTGGGGTTCAGCCTTTATCCTGTTTAATATCTGGTTTGGGGTACAGGTCAGCGTTGCGATCAATGCATGGTATGGTCCATTCTGGGACATGATCCAAAAGATGCTGAGTGATGGCGGCGGTGATATTAATGACCTTTATACAGGAACGTTGACATTCCTTTATATCGCGATGATTGCTGTCACATTTGCGGTGATCAATGCATTCTTTACCAGCCATTATGTATTCCGTTGGCGTACCGCCATGAATGAATACTACACTGCAAACTGGGATCAGCTTCGCCATGTCGAGGGGGCTTCGCAACGTATTCAGGAGGATACCATGCGTTTTGCCACCATTATGGAAGATCTGGGGGTTGAACTGATTAAGTCGGTGATGGTGCTGATCGCGTTCCTGCCGTTATTATTTAAAATCTCTGAAAAAGTGCCAGTGCTTCCAATTGTGGGTGAGATTGAACATTCACTGGTATGGGCGGCAATTGTCTGGGCTGTGGTCGGAACTGTAGTGTTAATGATCGTAGGTCAGAAATTACCAGGCCTACAATTTAATAATCAAAAGGTTGAGGCGGCTTACCGTAAAGAGTTGGTCTATGGTGAAGACCATGAAAATCGTGCTGACCCGCTTACCTTGAAAGAATTGTTTAGCCGTGTCCGATATAACTATTTCAAGCTTTATTTCCATTATGCCTATTTTAACCTAGTCGCAATCTGGTATAAGCAACTGGATATTTTATATAGCTTAGTGGTGTTATTCCCTGCGATTGCTGCGGGTAAAATGACACTGGGCCTGATTAACCAGATCAGTAACATCTTTGATAAAGTGCGTGAATCTTTCCAATACTTAATCAGCTCATGGAAAACCATTATTGAGCTTTTATCCATTCACAAGCGTTTAAAAGCATTTGAATCTATTCTTGATAAAGATTAAGTCATTCAATAATAAAAAAACCTGCATCAGCAGGTTTTTTTATGACTACAGCAAGCACATCCCAAGTCCAGCACCCAGTGCCATAACCCAGAGCGGATGAACTTTTTTAAACATCCCGAGAATCGCGGTCACAATTACGATTATCACCAGTAGCAGGTTTTGTGCGGAGGCATCTGCAATCAGCCATGCACTGACCAGAACCAAACCGACAGTAATTGGTTTAAGGGCTTTCTCAAAACGTGCCCGTAAAGGATGTGCCTTAAAACGTTGCCAAAACCTAAGTGCATAAATCGTAATAATGGAAGAGGGGCCAAACTTGGCGAGTGAGGTGACAAGCAAACCTGCTGTACCTGCCACATGCCATCCCACCAAAGGCACAATCATCATGTTTGGTCCAGGTGCCGCCTGTGCCATGGCAAACAGTGAACTAAACTGTTCCGCCGTCATCCAGTGGTGAACTGCTACCACCTGATGCTGCATTTCAGGAAGAATGGCATTGCCACCACCAAAAGCAAGCAGTGACAGTTGAGTAAATACGATTGCAAGTGACAGCAAAATCATGACTTTTTCACTCCCAATACCAGCATGTTCATTGCAAGCAAAATAAATAAGGTCAGTGCCAGTGGAAGCTTGATCCAGAGCATAAATACAAAGGTCAGTAGAATGGTAAAAAAGGTCAAATAGCTTTTTAAAATTGGCCTGAGCATTTTAAGGCCAGTCGCAAACAACAACCCTGCTGCTGCGGCTGCCAGCCCCTGAATCATATGCTTGACCGCAGGTAAATACTGGAAGTATTCGTACACCTGATAGAGGATCAGCACGATTGCAGTGGGTGCCGAGATTAAGCCAAGTACCGAGCTGATCGCACCTTTTATGCCCTGAAACTCCATGCCAATCGCAACGGACATATTAATGATATTACCCCCAGGCAATAACTGACACACGCCCAGCAGGTCGGTAAATTGACTTTCATCCAGCCAATTATGCTCTTCAACAATAATGCGGTGTGCCAATGGTAGAACACCACCAAAACCCATCAAGCCTAACTTCATAAAACCCATAAAAAGTGCCTTGTAATCAGGAGCATTTGCGAATGGTTCACGCTCTATTGATAGGGTTTGGACTTTCATTGGATTTACCTGACTTTTCATCTATTCTGGAAATAGCATGGAAGATTTATGCTATATTCACAAATGCTATTTTCTGCATAAACCATACTTTTTGAGTATATGAAATGGACATCCATAAGCTGAATGCTTTCGTTGCAGTGGTTGAGGAAAGTAATATTTCTAGGGCTGCTGTTCGCTTACACATGCAGCAACCGCCACTAACCCGACTGATTAAAAGTCTGGAAGAGGAACTGGACACCACTTTGCTGAAACGCTTGCCACGTGGGGTTGAGGTAACAGAAGCGGGCAAGGTGCTATATCAGGAAGCGATCACCATTCTGGCTCATGCCCAGTCAATACCAAAAAGGGTAAAAAATATTGCACAAGGTTTGGAGGGGCAACTCAATATTGGTTTTACCAACTCGGCAGGTCTGCATCCATTTCTACCTGCGGTGTTACGCCAGTTCCGTGAACAATTTCCAGCAGTTGCCATTCATCTGGAAGAGGATAGCAGCAGTGCATTAACCGATGCAGTAATCAATGAAAAACTGGACATTGTGTTTTTACGCAAACCTGCACCCATTCATGCCGAAGTACAAAGCCTGCATGTGCTGGATGAACCCCTGATTGTAGCCCTGCCCAATAATCATCCATTGGCGAGTCAGGAGGGCGCAATCCGTCTGGTAGATTTGGAACCTTATGAATTTGTGCTTTATCGACGTTTGGCAGGACAGGACCTGTTTGATAATATTCTGGCAAATTGCTATCAGGCGGGTTTTAATCCCAACATTGTACAGGAGGCACCGCGTTTAACCTCAAGCCTAAACCTGATTGCGGCTGGCATTGGACTTTCAATCGTACCTGCCTCTATTCAGGACTTCTGGAATAAGCAGATTGTCTATCGAACGCTGGAAGCGAAAAAACCATGTATTGCCCCGATTTATGCCATTTACCGAGCCAAGGAAAACAATATTCGAATAGAGCATTTCCTGAATTTGCTCAAGGAAAGCCAAAAATCTCAAACCACATGATTTAATGGGTAAAATGATAGAAGTTTAAAATTGTTCCAGCCAGATGCTGCTAAGATTTGTCCAGTGTGACTTTAATTTCCCTAAAATAACATACGCTTTCATACAAGAACATACGATCTAACTTGTTTAAAATTCTAACATTGCATAATAAATTGAATAGGGAAATGAAAGCCATGAAAAAGATATTGCCACTGTGCTATTTGCTTGCCATGAGCTCTATGGCTTTTGCCCAGGAAATCAAAGGCATTTCCTTTAGTCATCAGGAATGGGAAATTTACTGTAGCAATACAGGAACCTGTCGAGCTGCGGGCTATCACAATGAATCCAGTGATGATTATCCAGCATCAATCTTATTGACACGTCAGGCGGGCAAAGCTCAGCAAGTCACAGGTGAGTTTGCGCTAGGTGATGGTTTTATCGAACCGCCCATTCCAAAAAATCAGCTTAAAAATATTCATTTTTATGTCAGTGGCAAGGATTTAGGGCCTGTCTTGTTGGATGGCACTGAATTTCCACTTATGGGTAGATTGACCGCAGCACAGATGAATGGATTGTTGCAACAGGCTAGTGGAAAAGCAGACATAGTATTTAAAAACAACCGACTGCAATGGAATATTTCGGATGCGGGTATGACCGCAACATTATTGAAAATGGATGATTTTCAGAAACGTGTTGGAACGACAGGGGCATTGGTCAGGAAAGGAAAAATAAACGAAGCAAAAGTTTTAGCGGCCCAACCGAAATTGGTGGTGAAACAGGTTAAAACAGCCAGCAAACCTTATTTAACCCTACAACCTAATAATAAGCAGTATCAGTCAGTGTATAAATCATTGATGGCAGCACAACCCGGACCCAAAGAAGATGGTTTTTGTGAGGGAGTTTATACTAGTGATGGCATAAAAACTCAGTCGATTGAACTTTACAAATTAAGCAATAAAAAAGTATTGGCAATGACCCTATGCTGGCGTGGAGCATATAATGAGGGGTATGGAGCCTGGGTGTTGGATGAGTCTTTAGCAGGAAAAGCGGCCTTTGTGACTGAACATGCCTCAGGTTTTGGGGATGGGATAATCAGTAGCTCACAAAAAGGACGGGGGATTGGAGACTGCTGGTCAAGTGATGAATGGCTTTGGGATGGGCAGAAATTTGTACATACCAAAGATATGTGGACAGGCATGTGCAAGGGCTTGGCGGCAGGTGGGGTTTGGGAACTGGATTTGATTGAAAGTGTGGTTAAATAAAATGGCCGAATGATAAAGCACACAGGAAATTTTCCTATGATTAAAAATAAAACGATATTTGGCTATATCATGCTTGCAGGGATTTTGGGCTGTCTGGCGACCTCGGCTTTTGCTGCACCTTTACAGATTCTGGAATTTAAAAAAGCGCAATTCAGCCAAACTGAGCAAGATCAACTCTGTAAACAGGCCAAAGATTTATGCCAGCAAGATGTGCAATGGCGTAGCCTAAAAACTCCAGACCAGAATTTATGGATTTTATCGAGCCGTAATGATATTGCACAGTTTAAGCCTACAGCTTTGGGATTTAAATTGGTCAGAAAATGGAATATTGTGACAGTCGCAACTGAAGATGGTCATCATAATCAATATATATTTCCCAAACTTTTTCCACTCACTCAACAGCGTTATGCAATTGCAATAATAGACCAGTTTTCTGAAATGTATTCGGGTGGTGGGGCAAATATAGAACGGGCCAGTTTTTATGAACTCAAGGATTCGGGCGATGAGCATCGGTTTATTGAGAATTATCCATTCAGTTTTAGTCGCATGATACGGGCTTGTTTTTCTGAGCAGGATTATGAAAGTTCAAAAGGTAAGTGCCATGATGAGGATGGTTTGAGTCTGGATATACGTCCACTTAAACCTATGTTATGGCAATTTCGCTATCATTATCGTCTGGATGTATCACCAGCTTCGGATTCAAATGAGAAATCCTATCAGGGCAGCCGCAACTTGAATATTGATCTGAATAAAGTGCCTAAACAGCCGAATATTCCTGTGAATTGGGATTATACAGGTCAGGAGTAAGTTTCAGAGCATTGAGATGAAATGGTTGGCTATTTTTACATTTTGCCAAAGTTTTAAGGGCTGAAAATTACAGAGATGAACAGGTAATTAGATAGCTGCCGTGGTACAAGAACAATGATTGTGTTTTTGGAACTTTGCTGATGTCTTATATTTCTGCCTTTCGTAAATTTTCTCATTTGAGCCGTTTTGTGTTGATGGCTGTAGGTTTGTGGGGTACAAGCCAAGTGGCAATGGCAGGGCCAACAGTCGATCAACTCAGTGATTGTTTGGTTAAGGCAACGACAGCAGCCGATAAAACTACGGTTTTGCAATGGACTTTTACCGCTTTGGCTGCGCATCCTGATTTAAAGTCTTTTAGTAATGTCACGCCTGAGCAAAAAGATCAGTTAGACCAGAAATTGGCGCAGGTTTTACAGCGTGTGATTGTGGAGCAGTGTTCGACACAGACCAAAGCCGTGATTCAGACTGAGGGGATTCAAGCGGTTGGTGAGGCTTTTCAGCAATTAGGTCAGAGTGCAGGGCAGGATATTGTCAAAGACCCAGCGGTCAGACAGCAGTTGCAAGGCACATTGCGTTATATTGATTTAAATAAGTTAGTCACGACTTTTTTAACACCTGATATTTGGAATAAGCTGGGTGTGGTGAAGTAACTTGACTTTACCTTTCCCTAGGAGGGGGAGGTAAAGTCATATATAAAAATAGCTTTGAATGTTAATCTAACTTAAGTTTTTAAGTTTAGAGAAGACATGTGTTTTTTATGAATTAATCCATAACATCATTTAAATACTTTGGATCGACATAAACTTGTTCTTGAATCTCCCTAACAAATTTAACTATGTTTTCAATTAAATTCTCTAGGTTTTCTTTGGGGATTATGATCTTTTTCTGATCTTTAGTATATCCTGCGCGATGAGCACAATCATGTCTAATTTCAACAGCCTCTTTTAACCAAGTTAAATCTTGTAAATGGCATTTAAGAATATCTTTAAACATTGGAATAACAGTTTCAACGTTATGGAAAGACATTTCTTGTAATGCTTGTAATACTTCTTGTTTGAGTAAGTCTTTACCTTTTACTAAATCATAAATTTTGAATTTTTTATCTTTAATTTTTCCATCTTTACTAGCTTGCTCTAAAATAAGATCATCTGAAGACATAACTGTTTTAATAAAGGTGTTAGATAAGTAGTTTTCTAATGTTGCAATCAAAAAACCATGCAACATTATATAAATTTCATCTTCAAGAGAATCTTGATAATCTGCATTCAATATTTTATTTGCTCTTTCTATTTGTGAGGAAAAAATATCAAGAGGTTTTGATCGTAAGTAAAGCCACTGAAATTCTTCATGTGAAGAGAAACACATAGTTCTTTGAAATGCTTTTTTAAAAACTTCTTCTGTCAATATTCTTTCTTGGAGCTTATTAACTAAGACATCTTTAATAATTTTAAAATATTGATTTATTAATATTGTGTTGTTAGAGAAAATATTGTTGATATCAGAATAATATGAGTCATATTCTGGAAGAGAGAAAAAACTATCAGGTAGTGAGTCAAGTAAACGATCCTTTTCTTCTTTAGAAAAATAATCATTAAAAAATGAATGAGAGGAAATAGGATTAGATTCTGTCTGACCTCTGTATCCTAGTTTTATAGACCCTATCTTTAGACGTAATGGTGGATTCGAGGAATAGTCTATAATTTGTATGTCAAATGTTACTTTAAAACCATAATCATCCCAACGGTTATGGGATAAAACTATTAGGTAATTTGTGTATATAGATAAATCAGGAATATTTGTTTCACTATTTTCTTTAAAAAATAATTGTATTTTCATATTGTCTCAATAAATAAAAAACCCCATATTTCTATGAGGTTTTATCGCATAAAGGAATTTGGTTAGTCAATCATTAACCAATCAATTTCTTCATTAATTCATTCACTTGAGCTGGGTTGGCTTTACCTTTTGCAGCTTTCATGACTTGACCAACCAGACCGTTAAAGGCTTTTTCTTTACCAGACTTGTACTCTTCAACCATTTTTTCATTGGCTGCAAGCACTTCTTTGATAATCGCTTCAATCGCACCTGTATCAGTTTCCTGTTTCAGGCCTTTTTCAGCAATAATGTCATCCGCAGATTTTCCTTCTGCTTCCCACATAAAGCCAAACACTTGCTTGGCAATTTTACCGTTAATGGTGTTATCGACAATACGCGCAATCATGCCGCCCAATTGCTCAGCAGAAACAGGAGAGTTTGTCAATTCTAAGCCTGCCTTGTTTAAAGCACCTGAGAATTCACCCATCACCCAGTTTGCAGACACTTTACCTTGAGCGGCACCACCAGAAGCAGCCACAACCGCTTCATAAAAGTCCGCCATTTCACGGGACAGCGTCAATACATGCGCATCATATTCCGTTACGCCAAAGTCAGCCATAAAACGGGCACGGCGCGCAGCAGGCAACTCTGGAAGCGCAGCACGAGCAGCTTCAATCTGTTCATCGGCAATAATGACTGGCAACAAATCTGGATCAGGGAAGTAACGATAGTCGTTCGCTTCTTCTTTCGAACGCATCGAACGGGTTTCCATCTTGTTCGGATCGAACAAACGGGTTTCCTGATCAATCTCGCCGCCGTATTCCAAAATTTCCATTTGACGTTCAATTTCGACGTTGATCGCTTGCTCAATGAAACGGAATGAGTTGAGGTTTTTTAATTCGCAACGAGTACCGAAAGGTTGACCTGGACGACGTAATGACACGTTACAGTCGGCACGGAATGAGCCTTCAGCCATGTTGCCGTCAGAAATACCTAACCAACGCACAAGCGTGTGAATCGCCTTGATATAGGCAACCGCTTCTTCAACCGAGCGCATATCAGGTTCAGACACGATTTCAAGTAAAGGCGTGCCAGCACGGTTCAGGTCGATACCCGACATGCCCTCGAATTGGTCATGGACCGATTTACCTGCATCTTCTTCAAGATGGGCACGGGTCACGCCAATACGTTTGGTTGTGCCATCTTCGAGCTGGATGTCGATATGACCCAAGCCAACAATTGGATTGTCCATCTGGCTGATCTGGTAGCCTTTCGGAGAGTCAGGATAGAAGTAGTTCTTACGTGCAAACACAGACGCTTGGTCGATATAGGCATCAATACCCAAACCAAAACGAATCGCAAGATCAACCACTTCTGCATTTAATACTGGCAAGACACCTGGCATTGCCAAATCAACAAGGCTGGCTTGGGTGTTTGGGTCTTGACCAAATTCAGTCGATGAACCTGAGAAGATTTTTGATTTTGTCGCCAACTGAGTGTGGATTTCAATCCCGATAACGACTTCCCAACCGTCAATTAACTTTAACTTTTGAGCTTCAGCCATTATGCATTCTCCTCAGCAATTGCCGCACGTTTGGTGTGCCAGTCTGTATGTTGTTGATATTGATGCACAATTGAAAGCAATTGTGATTCTGACCAATAGTTACCAATCAACTGTAAGCCCACAGGCAAGCTGTCTTGATCAAAACCAACAGGAGCGTTGATCGCTGGTAGACCTGCCAGGTTCACCGCAAGCGTATAGATATCGCCTAAATACATTTCAGTCGGGCTGAGGTTGGCACCGATTTTGTACGCCGTGGTTGGTGCGGATGGTGCAGCAATCACATCAACATTTTCAAATGCTTTAAGGAAATCTTGCTGGATCAGGCGACGTACTTTTTGTGCCTTGACATAATAGGCATCGTAATAACCCGCAGAAAGGGCATAAGTCCCAATCAGGATACGGCGTTGCACTTCCGCACCAAAACCCTCAGAGCGTGAGCGTTTATACAGGTCTAAAATGTCTTTTGGATTGTCACAGCGATAGCCATAACGAACGCCATCGTAACGAGACAGGTTGGAAGATGCTTCCGCAGGAGCAATGAGGTAATAAGTCGGCACATAGGCTTCAGTCATGTTGAGATCAATCTCAACCAAGGTTGCGCCCATTTCCTCTAACTTTTTCAATGACTCTTCAACGCGTGCTTTTACATCTGCATCTAAACCAGCAACATTGAAGTATTGTTTTGGAATACCAATGCGTAAGCCTTTCACAGCTGTGCCATTTAAGTTGGCAACATAATCATCCACTTCTTTGTTGATTGAAGTTGAGTCTTTGGCATCATGACCTGCAATCACATTCATCAAATAAGCACAGTCTTCGGCAGAACGTGCCATTGGACCACCCTGATCCAGTGATGATGCATAGGCAATCATACCAAAGCGAGACACACGACCATAGGTCGGTTTTAAGCCCGTTAAGCCACAGAATGAGGCAGGTTGGCGAATTGAACCACCAGTATCCGTTCCTGTCGCAATCGGTGCTAAATCCGCAGCCACAGCCGCAGCAGAACCACCAGACGATCCCCCTGGAACACGATCAAGCGCCCAAGGGTTGGAGGTTGCACCGAAGTAAGAGTTTTCAGAGGTTGAACCCATGGCGAATTCATCCATGTTCACCTTGCCTAAAGTCACAAGACCCGCAGCCTTGGCTTTGGCAACCACAGTTGCATCATAAGGTGAAATGAAGTTATCCAGCATTTTTGAACCCGCAGTGGTTTTGATGCCTTGGGTACAAAAAATGTCTTTATGTGCCAGTGGAATACCAGCTAGTGCATGTGCATTGCCTGACTTTAGCACCGCATCAGCCGCATCAGCTTCTGCAAGTGCCTGTTCTGCTGTGACCGTCACATAACTTTTTACTTTTGGGTCAATATGGGCAATACGTTTTAAATAATGTTCGGTCAATTCACGTGATGAAAACTGGGCCTGTTTTAAGCCCTCGGAAAGTTCACGGATTGATAAGCGATGTAAATCTGTCATATGAAAAATTTCTTTACATTCTAAATATAAAATATTGACTAATCGAATAAATCTTATTCAATTACGCGAGGTACAAGGTATAAACCTGCTTCTGTTGCAGGGGCGACCGCCTGATATTCATCACGGTGATTACTTTCACTCACCACATCGGTGCGTAAAGGCTGTGGATTGTCAAATGGGCTTTTTAAAGGCTCAACATCATCGGTATTAATGTTTTTCAAGCTTTCCATCATGCCAAGAATTTTATTTAAACTTTGAGCATATTCAGCAGATTGCGTTTCATCTAGGGATAAACGGGCAAGATGCGCAATCCCTGAAACGGTTTGTGCATTTAAGTCCGTCGTCTGCTGAGCATCTGATGATGTAGACATAACTTTACCTAATTCAGTATCAAAAAATTGCAAAATATCGTGCGTTATAATAAGCGATTGACTTGTTCAAAGCATCACATTTCGTTAAAGTTGCCACCTTGTATTCACACAAAGTTTAATTGAGAACGCCCCCGTGATTCTAAAACGACTAATTGGCTTGTTTTCGCCGGATTTAGCCATTGATTTAGGTACTGCAAATACCCTTATTTATGCACCAGGCCGTGGCATTATATTAAATGAACCAACAGTTGTGGCCATTCGTCACAGTGGCTCACAAAAAATTGTGGCGGCTGTAGGAATTGATGCTAAACAAATGTTAGGCCGTACACCAGCGAATATTTCAGCGATTCGTCCAATGAAAGACGGTGTGATTGCCGATTTTGAAGTCACCGAGACCATGTTGAACCAGTTTATTGGTAAGGTGCACGAAAAGCGTTTATTTCCACCAGCACCGCGTGTGGTGGTGTGTGTGCCATGTAAATCAACATTGGTTGAGCGTCGTGCAATTCGTGAGGCTGTGTTCAATGCAGGCGCGCGTGATGTGCGTTTGATCGAAGAGCCGATGGCTGCCGCAATTGGTGCGGGTATGCCAGTTGAACAGGCATGTGGTTCGATGGTGGTGGATGTGGGTGGTGGTACGACCGAGATTGCAATCATTTCATTACAGGGTTGTGTCTATGCAGATTCACTTCGTATCGGTGGTGATGTATTTGATGAGCAGATCATCAACTACGTTCGTAAGGCGCACGGTTGTGTGATCGGGGAAACCACAGCCGAAGTGATCAAGAAAGAAGTGGGCATGGCGATTGCTGATGGCAAGACCCTTGAAATTGAAGTGCGTGGTCGTAATCTGGCAGAGGGGGTACCTCGTGCGATTACCGTAACTTCTGATGAAATCACCCAGGCGATTTCTGATCCTTTGCAAAGTATTGTGAGTGCAGTGAAATCCGCGCTTGAACAAACCCCGCCTGAACTGTCTTCGGATATTGCAGAGCGTGGTATTGTGTTGACGGGTGGTGGTGCGTTGTTGCGTAACCTCGATAAACTGCTTGCCCAGGAAACGGGTTTGCCTGTGATTGTTGCGGATGATCCTTTAACCTGCGTCACCCGTGGTGGCGGTAAAGTCTTAGAGTTCTTTGACAACCCAAACCATGACATGCTTTTCGTTGGTTAAACCATAAGGACTAGGCGGTGCAACCGAATCTTTTTTCAAGACAACCGCCATCTTTTCGCTCGTTTATCATTGCGGTCATTACATGCCTGGTGGTGCTTTTCTTTGACTGGCGCATGCCTTATGTAATTCAACCTGCAAGGGATGTTTTGTACGCCGCGTATAATCCGATTTATGCGCTGGCGAGCTATCCTGTACTGTCGCGAGAATGGCTGAACCAACAGACCAAATCTGAAACCCAGTTGCGCCGTGAAAATACCGCGATGCAGGCTGAACTCTTACAGGCACAGGTTCGTCTACAAAAACTTTCAGAACTCTCTGCGGAAAATAACCGTTTAAGGGGGCTTTTGGATACGCCATTGATTATTGATGGCCGTATGCAGATTGCGGAAGTGATTGGAACCGATGCTGACCCTTTACGCCATATCATCATTATCAACCGTGGTTCATTGGACCATTTAAAGGTGGGCCAGACTGTTCTGGATGATAAAGGCATTATGGGGCAGTTGATTAGTGTCTATCCGCACAGTTCTCGGGTGATGTTGCTGTCTGATAAGGAACACTCCCTCTCTGTACGTTTGGAGCGTACGGGGATGCGTGCAATCGTCTCGGGTACAGGTGATTTGGGACAGCTCAAAATGGAGTATGTACCCACCAGTGCCAATATTCAGGTGGGCGACAAGGTGTTTAGTTCAGGCTTGGGCGAACATTTTCCAGCGGGTTATTTAGTGGGAACTGTGTCTAAGGTGAGCCGTCATACTTCGGGTGAGTTTGCCGAAATTGATGTGACACCAGCGGCCCAGCTTGCAAGTGGTCATCATGTGGTGGTGCTGTTCTCTGAATCCTTGGCGCAGGAGCAGCCTTATGCCGATCGCTAAGCTGAATTATGAGAAGCGCAAAGACCCGCTTTGGATGATCATCATTTCCATCGTGATCGGATCAATCCTGATGGTCTACCCAATGGCCTATGAAGCTTCAGGCTGGCGCCCATCAGTGATGCTGATGATCATGCTGTTCTGGATTCTTTATCAGCCTGTCTGGTGTGGGGTCTGGTTTGCATTCGGCATGGGACTGTTTGTTGATTTGCTGCTGGATGCACCTTTCGGTTTAAATGCACTGAGTTTTGTATTCATTACCTTTGCGACACGTTATTTTATTCGTGAACGCCGTATCCTCACTTTTGGAAATTCATGGGTGATTGCGGTGATTGCCATTGTGACGCATATCATTTTTTTGTGGATCAGCCAGACCATTGCAGGGACACATTTTTCGATTGCGCGTCATTGGCAGCCCGTGCTGACCAGTATCGTGACGTGGCCTCTGGTTTATTATTGTTTACATAAATGGCGCATATAATTCTCGCATCAAGCTCACCCCGTCGGCAGGAGCTTTTAAGGCAACTCGGTCTGGACTTTGATATTTATAGTCCAGATGTTGATGAGTCTGTGCAGGATGGTGAAACTGTTGAACAGTATGTTGAACGTTTGGCGAGGGACAAGGCTCAGGTTGTTTTAAACCAGTACCCTGAAGCGATTGTGATTGCGGCAGACACCAGTTTAAGTTTTGCTGGAGAAATTATTGGAAAGCCAGAGTCAAAGCAGCATGCCTTTGAAATCTGGTCAGCATTTTCTGGACAATGGCATGATGTCTACTCTGGAATCTGTGTGGCAAGCAGCTCGAAAATCTTGAGCACCGTAGTGCGTACCCAGGTTGAGTTCCAGCGTTTGAGTCATGCAGAAATGGAAAAATACTGGGCCACTGGCGAACCGATAGGGAAAGCAGGTGCCTATGCGATACAGGGAATTGCCGCACAATATATTCCACAGATTCGGGGAAGTTATAGTAATGTTGTAGGCTTACCCTTATATGAGACAGTACAGTTATTAGAAAGCGTTAAGGCCTCAGTATAAAATTACCAGGCTGATACTTTCGGATATAAGAATTTTTATAAAATTTTGAGTTGGTTATGGCAGAAGAATTGCTGATTAACGTCACGCCGATGGAATGTCGCGTGGCCTTGATTGAAAATGGAACGGTTAATGAATTATTCGTTGAGCGTACGGTAAAGCGCGGTTTAGTGGGTAATATTTACAAGGGCAAGGTGGTGCGGGTACTGCCAGGAATGCAGGCTGCCTTTGTTGATATTGGTTTATCCCGTACCGCTTTTTTACATATCAATGATATGGTGTGGCCGCGTTCACAGCCAACCCCCAACGTTTTTGAGTTGCTACACCCAGGGCAAATCCTGACGGTTCAAGTCATGAAAGACATGCTTGGCACTAAAGGTGCCCGACTCAGCACAGATCTTTCCATTCCATCACGTTATTTGGTGATGATGCCTTTTGGCAACCATATTGGGGTTTCCCAGCGCATTGAGTCCGAAGAGGAACGTGACCGTTTACGCAGCATGATTGAGCGTATTCAGGCGGAGCATCAACTGCCAGGTAGTGTGATTGTTAGAACCGCCGCAGAGGGAGTGGATGAAGCGGCGATTGTGCAGGATATGTGCTATCTCGCCAAGCTTTGGGAATATATTCAACGTACCCAACAAAGTACTATTGTTCCATCCCTGATCTTTGAGGAATTACCTTTACCACGTCGGGTGGTGCGTGACTTGGCCAGTGAACAAACCGCCAAGATTTATGTCGATTCGCGGGAAATCTATGGCAAGCTACAAGAGTTCATCGATGAATTTATGCCAAGTATGCAGGATCGGCTGATTCATTATCCTGGCGAAAAACCACTGTTTGACTTATACAACGTTGAGGATGATCTACAGAAAGCTTTGCAAACGCGTGTGGCACTCAAGTCTGGTGGTTACCTGATGATTGACCAGACCGAAGCCATGACCACGATTGATGTCAATACGGGGTCCTATGTTGGTGGACGGAGTCTTGAGGACACTGTGTTTAAGACCAATATGGAAGCCACACAGGTCATTGCAAGACAACTGCGTCTGCGTAATCTTGGCGGAATTATCATTATCGACTTCATTGATATGCAGGAAGCCGAACATCGTGATGAGGTGATGCGTCAGTTTGAAAAGATGCTGGAACGGGATCATGCCAAGACCAAGATTACTCAGGTTTCGGAACTTGGTCTGGTTGAAATGACCCGCAAACGTACCCGCGAGTCTCTGGAACATTTACTGTGTGAATCATGCCCAACCTGTCAGGGGCGTGGTTATGTGAAGACCGCGGAGACAGTATGTTACGAAATATTTCGAGAAATCCTGCGCTATGCCCGTGCATTTGATTCCAAGGGTGGCTTTACTGTCGTTGCGCATCCAGCAGTCATTGATCGGCTGCTCACAGCAGAAGCCCCAGCCGTGGCGGATCTGGAACATTTCATCAATCGCGTGATTAAATTTCAGGTTGAAAATTTGTATACGCAAGAGCAATACGATATCATTTTAAGCTAAAGTTGTAACAATATTTCGCTTAAGCCTTGTTACAACTGAAATTTTACTTTCGATCACAAATTTTAAATACTAGAACAATAAAATGAGCCATAGGCACTATTGGGTGTCTTAGCAAAATATAAGAGGTATATAACTATGAATGTCAGTGAAAGATTAGTGAATCACGGTTTTAAGCATGTTTTGGACAGTAACCCTGTAAATACGTGCTATATGGTTGATAGCCAAGGTAAAGAGGTCCAGATTACCACGGCCATGATCCGTTCCGCCTGTCATCAGCTTTTACAACGTTGTCGTGCAATTAAAAAATAAGGGGCTATGTAAAGCCCCTTAATTTTTTCTGCGAACTTAATTCGCAACTTTCTGTTCTGGCAGGTCCTGAATCGCCTGTTCAAAACGCTGAATCTCTTCCTCCAAATGGGTTAGAAGATTTTGCATCTTAGGCAATGCATTACGACACGCAAGTAAGCCAACTTCCAGTTTGTCCAGATAACTGGTCATGGTGATGTTGAGTGCCTGACCGTCCATCACGATGGAAGCAGGGTAAAGTGCATCAAGTTTTGCACCATTCCAGTATAAAGGTTCGCGTGGGCCTGGAACATTTGAAATCACAAGGTTAAATGCCTGACGTTTTGGGAGCATTCCTGATGCGATATTTAAACCTGCTGGTCCATATACCACCGCACTATAGTTCAGGATTTCATTTGCAGTCATGCGGCTAAAACGCTGTTTTGAGTTCTGCACGCTACGGCGAATAATCTCTAAACGTTCAATCGGGTCTGCAATGTGGGTCGCAAGGTTAGCCAGAATCATGGTGATACGGTTGCTGACATCAGAATCATCAGTACGTAAAGAAGCAGGCACCATCGCAATTAAAGGTTTTTTCGGCAGGCTGTCATGGCTGATCAAATAGTCACGTAATGCACCAGAACATACCGCCAATACCACATCATTAAGGGTAACGCCCAGTGTTTTGGCAATACGGCGGAAACGTTCCAGCTCAAAAGACTGTGCAGCAAAACGACGGGAAGAGCTGACACGTTGGTTTAAAATTGACGGTGGGGCCTGAAATGTTGACACATAGTCAGGGTTCTTACCAATTTCCTTAAACAGCGTTTGTGAAAGTTCCTGCATCACTTTAGGCGCAACTTCACACTGGGATTTTATGGTATCCAGAACTCCCCTGATTTTACTGACAGCAGGGGCTTTAGGTGCTTTCAAGCGTTTAGTTCGCTTTCCTTCAACGCACCATAATGGTACGACATGCTTTTCATTTGGATCTTTGGAAAGTGATTTCTCAATCAGGCGCATACCTGCAACACCATCCACCATCGCATGATGGATCTTGAAGTACATGGCAAAGCGGTTGCCTTCAATTCCCTCAATAATGTCGCAGGTCCATAACGGTTTGGCACGGTCAATCAGTGAGCTATGCTGTTGTGAAATATAAACCAGCAATTCACGGATACGGCCTGGGTTTGGCAAGGCAATATGGCGGAAATGGTGGTCAATATCGAACTCTTCATCCTCTCCCCAAAACAGCCCATTGAGCTGGTTGTTGAATGGTGGAACAGGAATACTTTTTGATTGGCGGATATCTTGAACCAGGTCATGAACGAAAGTAGGCGATGCATTTTCTGGAATCTCAAATAAAAACAAGCCACCTACATGCATAGGTTGCTGTCTTTTCTCTAAGGAAAGAAAAATGAAATCGATTGGGTGTAATGGGCGCATAGCAGATATAGCCTCTCATTGCATTTTTTATAAGATACTTGTAGGGTCTGATGACGTTTCAACCATGCCTTGCGTTATAGGCTAAAACCACACAAACGAGGCATGAAATGCAGGCAATGGCGATACCCTTGTCAAGTTTCATAACGAAGTTTGGGGCAGTTTTAGCCATAACCCTGCGGGACAGGGACATTTTTTGCCGCTACTGCGTTATGCCTTATTTATTTAGAATAGCTAAATCTCATAAGTCATGCCTTGTACCGTCTAAAAAATGTCCTCTGTCGCAATGAGAGCTGAAAGCTCGCAAGGTGAAATGTCAGCAGACCCTATAATTCTTATTAGAATTATTGAACCGTTGTGTGAAGTATATACGGTTTGTTCTGGTTAAAATATGACTTTGTACACAGTAGTCAGAAAAAATAAAACCACTGATGAATCAGTGGCTTTTATATACCAAATCTGTTATAGCTTATTTTTTAAGATTGCCCGCATGCAAGCCACATTCCTTATGGGTTGCCTCTTCCCACCACCAGCGGCCTTCACGCTCATGCTGGTTTGGCAGCACTGGGCGGGTACATGGTTCACAGCCAATTGAAATAAATCCACGTTCATGCAGTGGGTTGTATGGAATCTCCATCATGCGGATGTAGCTCCATACGTCCGCGCTGCTCCAGTTGGCAAGCGGATTGTATTTAATCAGTTGTTTACCCTCACCAGAGAAACCGACATCGGCCTGAACCACGGGAACATCACTGCGGGTTGGACTCTGGTCCTTACGTTGCCCTGTAATCCAGCCATCTAAAGTGGCAAGTTTCTTACGCAAAGGCTGCACTTTTCGAACACCACAACATTCCTGATGCCCATCTTCAAAAAAGCTAAACAACCCTTTTTCATTAACCAGTTGTTGTACTGCTGCGGATTCAGGGAAGCAGATTTCAATATTGATATTATAGTGCTTACGGACCGTTTCAATAAATTGATAGGTTTCCGCATGCAAACGACCTGTATCCAGACTAAACACGCGAAAGGGTTTGCCAAGACGTGAGGCAATATCAATCAGCACAACATCTTCCGCACCCGAAAATGAAATTGCAATCTCACCTTGCTGGCTAAGTGCGAGTTCTAAAATTTCTCGTGGCGATTTGTCTGCGTATTCAGCAGCGAGCGCATCTACAAGGTCAATAGTAGGAATAACAGTCATGAATGTTCCTGGCGATAGGCTTGGGCACAATTGTAAATCATTATAAGCAAAGCTGTTGGCCTGCTTGTGGTTTTAATCTTGCAGAATAAAACCGTTTTATTCAACAACAGCGCAAAATTGAAAATGTTAATGGTATGATACAGCAATTTTTAACCAACATTGGAAGCATTCATGGAAATCGTCTGCCTAGATCTTGAAGGGGTTTTGGTTCCAGAAATCTGGATTAATTTTGCAAAGAAAACTGGCATTAAAGAACTCGAGGCAACAACTCGTGATATTCCAGATTACGATGTATTAATGACCCAGCGTTTAAACATCCTTAAACAACATGGTTTGGGTTTAAATGATATTCAGGACGTTATTGCAGACATGGGGCCTTTTGAGGGTGCAAGAGAATTTGTTGAATGGGTGCGCACTCATTTTCAACTGATTATTTTATCTGATACATTCTATGAATTTGCCCATCCATTGATGAAGCAGTTAGGCTGGCCAACAATTTTCTGTCATAAGCTTGAGACAGATGAAAATGGCATGATTACTGCCTATAAACTGCGTCAACCAGATCAAAAGCGTCAAGCTGTAAAAGCACTACATGGTTTGAATTTCCGCGTGATTGCTGCTGGTGATTCCTACAACGACACAACCATGTTGGGTGAGGCTGATCACGGTTTCCTGTTTGATGCGCCAGAAAATGTGATTGCTGAATTTCCACAGTTTCCACCACTGCATGGTTATGAAGCATTAAAGCAGGCGATTCGTTCAGTATCTCAGCGTAATATTCCAGAATAAACCTGAGATTTTCTGTTTTTAATTTTAATAACAGAAAACTGGATAAAACAAAGGGCACATCATGTACCCTTTGTTTTGATCGGTCAAAATTAGAATTTATAACCAATTTTTAAACCGTACGCGATTGCATCATTATTTTTAAAGTCAGCCACATAACCTGGTGTGTTGAACTGAGAGCCTGACTGGGCTTTTGCATCACCTAACCAGAAGTATTTCACTCCACCAGCGATGAAAGTTGCTGGAGTAGGGCTATATTGAACACCCAGGCCAAGGTTCCAGTAACCTTCCGTTGGACCAAGTGTAGTCACAGGATTACCTGCACCAGAGTCCCAGCCCACAGAGACATTGCCCGCCCATTGATCATTCAGTTTACGGCCCACACCCGTGGTAATTGAATATTGATCGTCAGTATAGGCTACAAGGTCAAAACCATCTTTCTTCCCTGTTGAGGCAACAATAGGAGGGAGAATGGAGGCTGCGCCAAATTTATAAGGACGAATAGCGAAATCTTTCCAGTTCACCCAGCGTAGGTTCGCAAATGCAACCGTGTCTGCCATAATGCCCGTCTGGAAATCGAGGTTGATCGATTGTGGTGTGGTGATGTCTGTTTCACCCTGAGAATTATTAATATTATTTAGGAGTGCATCGAATCCAGCATTACCTGTCAGACCCGCAATAGCATGCTTTTCATAGGCATTCATTTCATGCTTGATTTTTGCACGGTATGTCAGTGAGGTTTTTAAGGCAATTTCAGGAATTTGATAGGCAACACCTGCTAGCCAGCCTACAGCTTCATCTCGGCCTGTCTTGAAGTCATAGCCACTGTAGGCACTGTAGCTTGCACCACGTAGTAATACGTTGGCATCCAGTGTTTGATAAACAGCACCTGCATACAGGTTCCAGTTTTGGGTGGGTTGATAACCGAAAAGTAGGTTTAAATTTTCAGTTTTTACTGTAACTGATGTACCACCTTTAAATGGGACAGGGCGGTTTTCGATAAAGTTACTTTTGCCTGTATATTCAGCATCAGCACCATAAGGCTGATCATAAATAAGACCAATAGACAAATGTTCTGTTGCCTGAATCTTTAATGCGGCGTTGGGTGAATAATAATGTTTTGCCATGTCACCCGTATTATTGTTTGAAATGTCCTGACCAGAAACATTTGGATCAAGAACAGAGATACCCGCTTCAAAATAATTGTTAGGCTGTAAAAAAGGTGCGATTGACTGACCAGAACGATCTAAAGCTGCGGCAAAAGCTGAAGTAGTGGGAACTAAGCTAAGTAAAAGCGCCTTTTGAATAGCATGAAGCTTCATGGATGGTTTCTCTCATATCACTTTGTAACAAGAATGGCGCGAAAATTAACATAATTTTTGCTCACCAAAATATTTTTACAAATGTCCATAAATGAACTGATAAAGTCATGAAAACTACTTGAGTTATATGTACCTATATTCATTGTTTGGTAAAGCTGTGTGAGATAAAGAGTATTTCCATGAATGGAATTTAAATGCTTAAATGTTATTTTGATCATTAAGTTGAAAAACGTTTGCGAAAAAAAAGACCATCATAAGACGGTCTTTTTTTTCATAAAAACTGATTAGAAACGGTAACCAATTTTCAAGCCATAAGCGATTGCATTGTTATCTTCAAACGATGCGATATATCGATCTTCACCCGCCTGAGCACCTGTTTGAGCCTTGGCATCACCCAACCAGAAATATTTCACGCCACCCGCAATAAAGGTTGCTGGAGTAGGACTGTATTGAACACCAAGACCAAGGTTCCAGTAACCTTCTGTTGGACCTAGAGTGGTGATCGGGTTGCCTGCACCAGAATCCCAGCCTACAGAAACGTTACCTGCCCATTGTTCGTTAAGCTTGCGTCCAACACCCGCGTTGACTGACCATTGGTCATCAGAATATTCAACTAGGTTGAAACCATTTGGACGGCTAACCGCAGGACCAACTTCTTTAGAGAATAGACCAAACTGATACGGTTGAATAGCGAAGTCTTTCCAGTTTACCCAGCGTACGTTGGCAAAGGCAACGGTGTTTGCCATGATCCCTGTCTGGAAATCCAGGTTGACTGATTGAGGGGTGGTAATGGTTGTGTCTTTATTGTTGTCATCACGAATTGCTTTGGCACGGGCCAAACCTGCTTCTGGTGTTGGATACAACAAAGAAAGGGCATCTAATGCAGAAATATTTTCCTTAATGTTTACATCATGGTCGATTTCTGAACGGTAGGTGATTGATGCCTTTAATGCAATTTCAGGAATTTGGTAAGCCGCACCAACCAACCAGCCTGCACCGCCAGTTTCCTTGATATGTGCATCATAACCATTAAAAACGCTATAGGCTGTACCGCGTAAGCTAACATCGCCCTTGATGGTTTGATACACACCACCTGCAAACAGGTTAATGTTTTTAATTGGCTGGAAACCAAAGACGAAAGCAATGTTCTGGCTGTCAACTTCGACGTTAGTTCCACCTTGACCTGGTAATAATTTATTTACCCCTGCAATAGCCCCTTTAACCTGTGCGGTCACATTGCTTGTTACATTGGTTTTTACTTGAGTCGCTACTGCTGGGTCAATAATCTGTTTTAATGTCGGACCGCCAGCAACAGGTGCAATATTGTTATCATACATTTGCTGAGCCAAAGTGGTATTTCCACCTAGGCTAGTATTTGCAAATTGTTGAATTGCCTGGGTTGTACCTGCTGCCTGTAATGCACGTATCTGTTGTTGTTGGGCTGCCAATGGATGACCAGCAGGTAAAGTGTCACCTAGTAGTGCATTCACTGTCCCATTGATTTTGTCAGTCGCCATTGCATCTAAACGAGCTTGTGGTAGAACCTTGTCATCTGCACTACCTACGAAAACGTTTTGACCTGAGTAAGCAGCTTTTGCACCAAATGGCTGGTCATAAAGCAAGCCAAATGAAAACTGGTCAGTAACCTGTAATTTTAAGGCAGCGCTTGGAAAATAATAGTCATCAGCCATATCACCAATATCACGGTGTGGTTGAAGCGATTCGCCAGCTTCTTTGCCTTTTACTGTTGGATCTAGAACCGAAATACCAGCTTCAAAATAATTTCCTGGTTGGAAAAAAGCAGACATTGACTGACCTGAACGATCCAATGCTGCTGCAAAAGCTCCAGTTGCAGGTAGCGTCGCTAAGATCATGGCAGTGCTAAGATATTTTAATTTCATTTTAAATCTTTCCTTGAACTTCAAGATTCTAAGTATTGACGAAGCTATGATTGGCTATAACTTCATGTAACAAAAATACCATAATTAAAATAAGAGTAAATGTTCTAAATGAACTAGTCAGTACGATTGATTACATGAAATTGGACAAAAAAAATGCTATAAAATTTAATATACATCTGTGTTTTTATTAATAATGTGATGAAAAATATAAACTATTACTTTAAGATGGTAAGGTCAATTTTTTGCATTTTTACTAAAAAAAAATTTTGTAAGGTCAAGGATTTTTTGTAAAAACTAGGATTTTTATTGATGTTTCAGCTTTTTAAAAATAGAAATCTGAAGTGATTTTTAAATGAATAGTTAAATTTTAAATACTAAATAAAATTTAGGGACAATTTTTACTTATAAAATTTATCTGGGTGATGGGTAGAAAATACATGGATGTTAAAATCCATGTATTTTCGAGTGCGTCTGCAAAATAACTTTTATTTTAGGTTTGGATCACCCTGTTTTAGGAAGAAGCGTAAGGCAAGTTTTTGTACCCAGGTGCCATAAGGTGGGTAGAACAATTGGGTCGGGAAGAAGCGGTGACGAATAAAGACGGTTTTGGCATGTGAAAGTTCACGGAAACCCTCTTCACCATGATAGGTTCCCATTCCCGAATTTCCAATACCACCAAAAGGTGCATCATGGTTCACCACATGCCAGCCCCAGTCATTGATGGTCACACCGCCAGAATGGGTGTTTTTCAGGATATGGTCACGTTCATTGGCATCATGCGTAAAGCAATACAGTGCCAATGGTCGTTCGCCCGCCTTAATAAAATTGATCGCATCGTCCAGTGTGTCATAGGCCACGATCGGTAAGATTGGGCCAAACAGTTCTTCTTTCATAATCCGCATCTGTGGCGTACAGTTCAGCACAATATGCACAGGCATGCGGCGGGCATCCTGCTCAGGATTATATTCACCACAGGCAATAATTTGAGCGCCGTTTTGTTTTGCATCTTCCAGTATTTCCTGAAGACGTTGCAAATGACGATCATTGACGATAGAGGTGTAATTTGTGTTGTTGCTGATATTGTTGCCATACATGGCGGCGAAATTGGATTTGCATTCTTCTACAAATTCATCAATTTTCTCTTTTGGAACCAGTGCGTAGTCTGGCGCAACACAAATTTGACCGCAGTTGGTTGCCTTGCCATGCAGAACTCGTTTAGCAGCATCGGCTAAAGGATAATGACGACTGACCAAGGCGGGGGACTTTCCGCCAAGCTCAAGGGTAACTGGGGTTAGGTTTTCTGCCGCCGCACGCATGACCACACGCCCAATTGCAGGAGAGCCTGTAAAGACAATATGGTTAAATGGTAATGAGGTAAATTGTGCTGGGTCAGTAATTTCCTCGCCAAACACGGCAACTTCATCCTCTTTGAAAATTTCACCCAGCATGCGCTTTACCACGGCATTGGTGGCAGGAGTCACTTCTGGCAGTTTGATCATCACTCGATTACCTGCGGCAAGCGCTGCAACCAATGGACCTAGTGCCAGATAAACGGGAAAATTCCAGGGTACAACCACACCCACCAAACCTTTGGGCTGATATTGCACACGTAAACGATTGGATAAAAACAGTAATTCGGTACTGCGCTTGCTTGGACGCATCCAGCGGCGTAGGTGGCGTATGGCATGTTCAGCTTCCAGAACTGAACCAAGTAAGTCCAGCAGTTTGGATTCATCTATGGACCGTGAACTAAAGTCCGTGTTGATGGCTGCCGCGATGACGTCTTGATAACGGATAATTTGTTTTTTGAGTTTAAATAACTTGGTGCGTCTTGATTCTAGGTCGGGATAAGGCTCAGCATCGAAATTTGCCCGTTGTTGGCTAAAGATCAGTTGCATCTGTTCAGTGGCGGAACTTTCATCGTTCTGTAGGTTTGAAAATTTCATTGTTGCACTTTCCATATTTTTTTGTTGGGCAAATCTTTTGTTTACGAGTTAATGTTAAAACGAGTCAATAAGCAATGATTGAATGATTATATTTCAGTTGTCCCAAACAGTCTGTAGATAGCGCATCAAAATTACATGGAATTTAAGGCTAGAGATAGGTGAAAAATCCAGAATTCGATCCGTTATAACAGAGGGAATTCTATAATTGTTTGAAAAATAAAGTTTATAGGATTTAACTAAAATAATATTTCTATTTAAATATCCATAAATATATAGCTAAAAATAATATCCAGATAATGTGTTTTTATTATAAGAAAATATTTAAGTGATATTCCTAGTTTTTAATAAAGTTAAATTTATATGTTGCTGAAAAAATCATATATAAGTTGATTTTGATGAGTAAATAATCATACTTGTGCTTAATTTATAACCTTATAGGGGATGAATATGAAACATTTTTATCTTAAATAGGTATTATTTATATATTTTATTTTGATGCATAGTCATGGTGTCTCATTTAGTATTTTGAAAATTTATTAAAAATCAAATAATTGATGGTATAGGTATTTATTTTATTTTTCATGTGAATGATTGGCGTGTCAGTATAATTAAATTAAATGGGGTGTTCAGCACTACATCGCATAGAATCTGGCGTGGTTTAGGAAATCAACCACAATAATTTATTATGCTAAGGATTGCTTAAAATGCTTACTTTTTTAGGTATAAGCATGATCTTGTGCTTTATGTATTTGATCATGTCAAAACGTCTTAGTGCATTAGTTGCATTAATTTTAATCCCATTCCTGTTTGCGATTATCGCCTGGGGATTAGGTTTTTACTTCGAAAGTTTAAGTCATATTCACTTGGTTGACCTTGGCAATAATATGCTGGAGGGAATCAAGAAGCTTGCTCCAACAGGTGTGATGCTTCTTTTTGCAATCCTGTATTTTGCAATCATGATTGACTCGGGCCTGTTTGACCCATCCGTTCGGTGGATTCTGAAAAAGGTAAAGGGAGATCCATTAAAGATCACCTTGGGAACGGTGTTTTTAACCTTTTTGGTGTCACTGGATGGTGATGGCTCAACCACTTACATGATTTGTGTGGCGGCAATGATGCCGTTGTATAAGCGTGTGGGGATGAATCCACTGATCATGACCTGCCTGATGCTGTTGTGTAGTGGTGTAATGAACCTCACCCCGTGGGGCGGGCCTACAGCACGTGCAGCCAGCGCACTTCAGGTGGATGCAAGTGAAGTGTTTATTCCTATGATTCCATCCATGATTATTGCTGCGGCATGGCTATTCTTTCTTGCCTATCTTTATGGCATGTATGAACGTAAGCGTCTAGGCATTGTTGAGCTGATCGATATTAGCCATGCTGAAAACATTTCTATTTCAAAGGATGTTGAGGCCCAGCGTCCGCATTTACGCTGGTTTAATGCAATTCTCACTTTAGTCCTGATGGCATGTTTGGTGAAAGGCTTTTTACCCATGTCCATTTTATTTATGCTGGGTTTCTGTATCGCGCTGGTCGTGAATTATCCATGTGTCAATATGCAGAAAAAGCGTATCGCTACCCATGCGGACAGCGTGCTGGCAGTGGTTGGAGTTATTTTTGCTGCGGGTGTGTTTACGGGTATTTTGTCTGGAACGGGCATGGTGGAGGCAATGTCCAAGGAATTCGTAGCCCTGATTCCAACCAGCATGGGACCCTATATGGCGCCGATTACGGGGCTATTGAGCATGCCATTGACATTCTTTATGTCGAATGATGCCTTTTATTTTGGTGTTTTACCGATTCTTGCCGAGGCAGCTTCCCATTACGGCATCAGTCCTGTTGAGGTTGCGCGTGCCTCTATTATTGGTCAGCCGATTCACCTGCTGTCGCCATTGGTGCCCTCGACTTATCTGTTATGTGGTTTGGCATCGGTTGAATTGGCAGATCATCAGAAATTTACCTTAAAGTGGGCGTTTATTACCTGTTGTGTATTGATGGGTAGTGCCTTGGTCTTTGGTGTGTTTCCGTTTTACCACATATAAAACATAGATCCATCATGATGCTTTTATAGACCTAAGCATATAAAAGCATTTTCTTTTAATTATTCCAGATTGAACTGTTCATTTTCGTTTTTAGCAAACGGAATAGGGATGTTTTGACTTTTTATACGGTTAGGAAAAACAAAGTGAAGATAAAAATTGCCTTTGCAACAATGTTGAGTATTATGGCGAGTTCAACGTTCGCAGCTCCAAAGATTTATGGCGAGATTGATGCAAGTTTAGATTATTTACCTGAAAACAATGCGCATGTGGCGGATCGTGATGTATGGAAAGTGAGTAGCAATAGTTCCTTTCTGGGCATCAAGGGGGAGGAAAGGTTAACTAAAAACCTCAGTGCCATTTATTTGGCAGAATGGGCATTTTATGCGGATGGAGATAAAACGGACTGGTCGCAACGTAATCGTTTTGTGGGATTAAAGGATGAACGTTTTGGGGTCATCAAAATTGGTAAACATAATACGCCATTAAAAGAATTGTCGAGCCCAGTAGACAGCTTCAACAACTATATTGGCAACAAGGCCGATGTAACAGGAATCATGACGGGTGAAAACCGTGTCAACAATGTCGTTGTGTATGACTCTCCTGAAATTGAGCTGAAAGGTGGCAACTTGGAAACCAGTGTCTTGCTTGCAACAGGAGAGGGTGGTCAAATTAAGGATGATGGCCGTGGTGGAGTGAATACCGCTGGTGGAGGTCTGGGCGATGCATGGTCTGCTTCGCTGAGTTATGCCCATCCATTGTTTCTTGTCGGCATTGCCTATGATAAGGCGATACCCAGTGATTTTTTAGGCCATGGATTACTGAACGCCAAAGATACTGAAACCCAGGTTGATGAGGTTTTTGCAGCAGCCAATACACTACGTTTGATTGGTCGTTTAACCCCAGTAGAGGGCTTGGCCCTAAAAACCTTATACCAAACTTCTAAGGTTGCAGATCAGCAGGGCAATGATGATGCTGCGGTCAATATTGATGATTCGCAGGGCTGGCTGATTGGGGCTGAATATAAATTCCCTCATCAATCAAAATGGGTTGTGAAAGCGCAATATAGTGAAAACTCCACTAGTTTTAAAAACGGAGAAGCGGATTTTGAGGCCAGACAGTTGCTTATAGGCAGCGATTATTCATTTAGCAAACAGGTGAAAGCCTATGCTTATGCAGGCTACTCAACTTTTGAACAGGAAAGTGCCGAAGACAAGCAACCTGTGGTCGGAAGCGGTTTGGAATTTAAATTCTAAAGATCAAGAAAATCTGAATAAATAGGGTAAATTTACCCTATTTATTTGTGGTTATCAGAACATAAGCTTAGGAGGATTTCAAAAAGAAACTGGACTGAAACTTTAGGTAAAATAATCAGAAAGTATTATAGAAATTAATAAATTTTTCATCTTTATCCTGTATATTGTGCGCATTCATCTATTATGGATAATCTGGATAGAAACGGAAATGATTTTTAAAGATTTGAATATTTTTTTATTTCACTGTATTAACTCTTTCGCTAAAGAATATCCATTTTTAGATAAAATAGTCATTTTTTTAGCGGATGACCTAAATACGGTTTTTATTAGTTTTCTCCTGTTTTTAGTTGCCATTCAATGGAAAACCTATAGCCTTATATTTGTAAAGACATTGGTTATCGTTTTATTTTCATTAATTTTAAGTGATGTCGTTGAATTCTTTTATCATCATCCGCGACCGTTTCAAATTGGTTTAGGGGATAAACTGATTGGACATGGAGCAACGTCTTCATTTCCAAGTCAGCATACCTTGACTGTCGTGATCATTGGCTTTTCATATTGGTTTGCAGGCTTTAAAAAGATTGGAATGGTTGGCTTGGCACTCAGTCTGGTTGTCGGACTATCAAGAGTTTTTGTGGGTGTGCATTTTCCATTTGATGTGGCTGGCTCGTTTATCATTGGTTTTATGCTGGTCATCACAACCAATTATGCCTTAAAAGAGTTGGCCTCAAGAATAAGAAGAATCAATCCAGTGGGGATGATGGATTGATTCTTATAAATTAAAAAAACGGAGCAATTGAATAGCTCTGTTTTTTTAACTGGTTAAATATCAAGTCCAAGAATAGAGTTGATATTCTTAAAAGAATAAGAATGTTTAAGTTTTTATATTAATTTTTGGCATGGTATTTGCTTTTTAATACTCAGATACAGGCAAAGATGCCTATTTCATAAATCACTGATGTTGTATAGGCAAAGGGGCCTAAAGCTGAAACATGCTTTAGGTCTTTTTTATAAGAATTTTTTAGGAAGCAAGGGGGATTGTTTATGTCGTATATTGCGCCATCTGAGTTTGCAGTCAAGGTTGTCGATGCAGGTGAATCAAAATTGCATATGGCAACACGAGATGTGGTCATTCGGGCCTATATGGCAGGGGCGATTTTAGCGATTGCTGCCGTATTCGCAGTCACCATCGGGATTCAAACGGGTGTGCCTTTAATTGGTGCATTATTGTTTCCTGTTGGTTTTTGTATGCTGTATTTACTGGGATATGACTTATTAACAGGCGTTTTTGTGTTAACACCACTGGCATGGATTGACAAGCGCCCAGGCGTGACCATTCCAAGAATCCTGAAACATTGGGGTTTGGTATTTTTAGGCAATTTCGCGGGTGCATTAACCGTTGCCGTGTTGATGGCAGTCGTCTATACCTATGGGTTCTCTACTGAGCCGAATGAAATTGGTAATAAAATTGCGCATATCGGTGAAAATCGAACCATTGGTTATAAAGAATATGGCTTTGGTGGCTGGATGACGATTTTTATTCGCGGCATGCTGTGTAACTGGATGGTTTCACTCGGGGTGATTGGCGCGATGATCTCAACTTCGGTGAGTGGTAAATTCATTGCCATGTGGATGCCTGTGATGCTGTTTTTTGCTATGGGCTTTGAACATTCAGTGGTGAATATGTTCCTGTTCCCATTCGCCATGATGATGGGTGGTGATTTTTCAATTATGGATTATTTCCTGTGGAATGAAATTCCAGTCGCATTGGGTAATTTAGTGGGTGGTTTGGCTTTGACTGGTCTTGCTTTATATACCACGCATGTAAAAACAGCGCCAAAGCGCACATTTTAAATTTTTAAAATATAAATCATGTTTAGGTTTTTAGCTTATCGAAATGCATTTAGATGAAAGCGGAGTCTTGCCGAGTTCTCATCAAGTTTTAGGATATGCCTTTGGCAAGTTACTTTGGTTTCGCCCAAAGTAACCAAAGGCATTGTCATCCGCAAAACCTGTTCACTTTTTGCATTTATTTAATGTTATTGCAAAGACATTACTTTGTTTATACCCCGCAGGTTGCGGATGACGTTTCCGCGTATCATATTCCAGATGAGATGTTTGGATACAGATGATCTGGTATTGAGTTTCATGAGGATTACCTCTAAATACTGAGATAAAAATGACACAACAATTACAAGTTGAACTGGGGCAGTATTCTCATCAAGGTCGTAAAAAGCTCAATCAAGATTTCTATGCCGCAACTTTACCGCAAAACTATCTATTGCAGCATAAGGGAATGGCATTTGCCTTGGCGGATGGCATTAGCAGCAGTAACGTTAGTCATATTGCCAGTCAAACCGCAGTCACGGGACTGCTATCAGACTACTTTTCCACACC
Organism: Acinetobacter thutiue; assembly: GCF_030385805.1. NCBI lineage: Bacteria > Pseudomonadati > Pseudomonadota > Gammaproteobacteria > Moraxellales > Moraxellaceae > Acinetobacter > Acinetobacter thutiue. The sequence continues at coordinate 9,319 of NZ_JAUDZE010000011.1, read as the reverse complement.
TGAAACATGGACAGTCAAAACTTCGGTGGAACGCGTGCTGACTGCAATCAATAGCTGGCTTTATGCGCAGACTCAACAGAGCCAATATCGTTTTGACAAAGATCGTGGTTATGTCTGTACCTTGAGTGCCATGGTGCTGAAAGGGCAGATTGCCCATTTATTTCATGTCGGCGACAGTCGAATTTATCGGCTGCAATCGGGTCAATTGGAACAACTGACTACAGATCATCGGATTTGGTTATCATCACAAGAAAGCTATTTAAGCCGAGCCTTGGGTGTCAATGCCAAGGTAGAGATTGATTATCAAAACTATGCCCTATATGAGGGCGATATTTTTATTTTGATGACCGATGGGGTGTATGAATATTGTCCACAAGCGCAACTGATTCAGTTTTTAACTCAAACAAATACCAGTTTAGATCAAATTGCTCAGCACATTGTGGAACATGCCTATCAGCAGGGCAGTGCCGACAACCTGACCATTCAGATTATTCAAGTGCAAAAACTGCCTCAAATTGAAGCACAGGATATTCTGCCTGAATATGCACAATTGGCTTTTGTACCAGCGTTAAACGTGCCGATGCAATTTGATGGTTATCAACTGCTTCGGGAAATCCATGCCAGCCACCGTAGTATTTTATATTTGGCGCATGAAATAGATCAGCAACAGTTACTGGTAATCAAAGTGCCTGCCTCTGAGGTGCAACATGACCCTTATTTAGCAGAACAGTTTTTACTGGAAGAATGGATTGCCAAGCGGATTCATAGTCCTCATGTATTGAGCGCCTATCCTCAAACCCGACCAAGACATTATATTTACCATACCATGCACTATATTGAGGGACAGACCTTAAAGCAATGGATGCTTGATCAGCAACAACAGATTACACTGGATCAAGTGCGTCAAATTATTGCGCAGGTTGCCAAGGGTTTACAGGCAATGCATCGACTGGAAATGTTGCATCAGGATATTCGCCCAGAAAATATTATGCTGGATCGCTTTGGAACGGTAAAAATCATTGATTTTGGGGCTTGTCGTGTTGCAGGCATTCGTGAAATGAAACGGGAAATACAGGATGCTGCCTTGGGAACGCTAGCCTATATGGCACCTGAATATTTTTTACTGGAAGCTGTGTCAACCCGATCAGACCAATATTCGCTTGCCGTATTGACTTATTATTTATTGACTGGGGATTTACCTTACCAGACCAATATTGCCAAGTGTAAATCCAGAAAGGATTTGAGAAAGCTGCATTATTTTTCGGTCTTTGAGTATCGAAAAGATATTCCAGTCTGGGTTGATCTAGCTTTGGAAAAGGCGGTTCAGCCTGATCCCGAACAGCGTTATGCTGACATTTCAGAATTTATTTATGATCTAAATTATCCAAATCCGCAATTCATCCAGCCACAGCGAAAATCATTTGCAGACAAGAACCCTATTTTATTTTGGAAAACGGTATCCGCAATCTTGTTATTATTGCTTTTGGGACTGTTTTCCCTGTTACATGGCAATTAGTTGTTTTTATCAGTTTTTCATAATGCCAATTTCTATTCTTTACTCTCAGTACTCAGCATAAAAGATTAAAATAGCGTTCTCGAGTATCATATTTCATCAAGGATTTTATCTCGAACTCAGATTAAAATATTGTATATTATTTTACCTTATGGTTAATTTAACTCATTGAATCATGTTTTCTGTTTTTGGATATTGAAATGAAATCATTGTATCTGGTACTACTGGGTGGCAAGCATGAACAAGCCAATGTTGAGGTACATGATGTCATCCCTGTGATTTGCAGTGATCTAACAGAAGCTTATCCCTATCTAAAGCAACAATGGTTTGGCAAGTCACAAGGACTGCATATTGACGGATGGTTGAAAATTCAGGGGACGATCTACCACGATCAATCTTACCAACTTGTCATCAGTCAGGAGGCATCGCCCTCTGAACTCAAACCCTATTTAATTAATCTAGGCGCTTATCTTCCCACTGAGTTTGGCGAAACCTATAAGTACTTGGTGGTTGCAGGCAAAGACAAGGCAGATGCCAAGGCACAGGGAAAATTGGCAATCGAAAAGCATTGGTTTAAACCACATACCGATGCTGTCATTGATTTGGATGATTGTCTGGAAATAGCATCTATCGAGCAACATTACCTGTCATTTGTGCAAGGTGAATTTCTAGAAAATCCATTTATGAATGACTACATCATTCTCCCTTAGAACATTAGATCAGTTAGGGTTAAGCGAATCGGTGGTTCCACTTTTTGCAAATGAATGGGGGTTAATATACATCGCGTAAATAACGTTTATCACGGCTCATACTGGCGACATATTCACTGGCTTGCTCTGCCGACTGATTGCCATGTTGTACAATGATTTCTTTTAGTGCAGCATCCACATCTTTTGCCATACGGCTGGCATCACCGCAGATGCAGAAGTATGCGCCTTGTTCCAGCCATTGCCATAACTCCGCACCATGCTCACGCATCCGATCCTGCACATAGATTTTCTGTTCCTGATCACGCGAAAAGGCAAGGTCTAAACGGGTTAACACACCATCTTGCTGGAATTTTGTCAGTTCATCCTGATAGTAAAAATCGGTAGTGGATTTTTGCTCGCCAAAGAATAACCAGTTTTTACTTGGTTGATCTAAAGCCTGACGTTCCTGTAAAAAGCCACGGAAAGGGGCAATGCCTGTACCTGGCCCAACCATGATCAAGGGAATGTCTGCATCGGCAGGTGGATGGAACGATGCTGATTTTTGTACAAAAATTCCAATCTGACCTTGCTCGGCACGATCAGCCAAAAAGGTTGAGGATACTCCTTTTCGCGCATTGCCCTGATAATCATAACGCACTGCGGAAACCGTAAGATGGATTTGGGTAGGGTAGGCTTTCGGACTGGATGCGATTGAATATAGTCGTGGTTGTAGTTTAGCCAGAATACTGATGAGTCCACTAACCGACAGTTTGACTGGAAATTCATATAAAACGTCAACCAGTTGTTTACCCCATAGCCATTTTTTCAGTTCATTTTTATCTGGATAATCCAGCAAGTCCTGTAGCTTTTGATAAGCACCTTTGGTCGCAATCAGTTTTAGCGCATTGAGTTGTGGTTTGGCAATTTCAAAGCGTTCGGTCAGGGCTTGACGCAATGTCATGCCTTTTAAATCCACCATCGAAACAGGGCTATCCCCATCCAGTTTGGTGACGCTGAGTAGTTCATTGACCAGTTCAGGGCAATTTTTTGCCCAGACTCCGAGTGCATCACCTGCTTCATAACTGATTCCTGAGTCCTCAATATCAAAGGCAAACAGGCGAATATCCTTGTTAGAGTGCTCATGATTCAGGCGTACATTTTGCAGCAGACGAGACTGAAACGGACTGGCTTTGCTTGGTGCAGTCAGGTCTGGCTTCTGGGGTTTAAGCGGTGAGGGTTTAGCCTTGATTTTGGCCGATTCCGCTAGTTTGCCAAGAACAGTACCTAACCATTGTTCCGCTTTTTCCTGAAAATCGGTAGCGCAGTCAATACGGTCAAAAATCCGTGATGCGCCCAGTTCTGCCAGTTTTTGATCGAGTTTTTTACCATGACCGCAGAATTGGTCATAGTTCGGATCACCCAACGCCAGCACACTATAATTCAGGTGATCCAGTTTAATGTCTGCTTTACTGCTTAAGTCATTCCAGAAATTTTGCCCATTATCAGGCGCATCACCATCGCCAAAAGTACTGCTGATACAGAGTAAGTTTTGGGTTTTATTTAATTCAGTGATAGAGAAACTGTTCATTTCCTGAACATTAACCTGACAACCCGCTTGTTTGATTTTCTCAGCAAATGATTCCGCCAGTGTTTCACTATTGCCCGTTTGTGATGCCCAGAGCAAGGTGACTTCAGGCGGTGCTTCCTGTTCTGTATCAGTGGATGCGCTATTGAGTTTTGCCAGAATGCTATTCAGCCATTGTTCGGCTTTTTCCTCAAAGTCGGTGTCGCAGTCACTACGTGCCAATATTGGGTTGGCACCCAGCGCTGCCAGCTTTTCATCCAGACGTTTGCCATGACCACAGAACTGGTCGTAGTTTGGGTCACCCAATGCCAATACACTGTATTTCACGTGGTTGAGTTTAATCTCTTTACTATTCAGATCATTCCAGAAGTTCTGTCCATTATCAGGCGCATCGCCATCGCCAAAGGTACTACTGATACACAGCAGATGATCAGTTTTTTCCAGTTGATCGACGCTAAAGTTTGACATCTCCTGAAAATTGACCTCATAACCAGCGTGCTTGATTTTTTGGACGAAATTTTCTGCCAGTGTTTCACTATTGCCTGTTTGTGAAGCCCAGATTAGGGTGACTTTCGGTTTTGCGGGTTCAGTGCTTTGAGGCAAGCTGAGCGCGCTTGTATCTGAACTGGTCAATGCTGGGGTTGCATGATTCGATGTAGCGTAGTCCAGTGGTGCGCGTACATATAAGCCTGCCAGCAGACCATTCAGCCAGAGCTTGCCCTGTTCTGAAATCGGAGCATTGGGTGGCAAGGTTGGCAGATGACCTGACTGCGAAGGGAGGTTTTGCAACGCTGCCATAAAACCTGTCAGATAAATCTTTTCAGCATCATTGAGCGGTGGTGTGCTGATTGTCTCAATACCCGTCATTTGGGCGAAAATATTGATCTGTGACATCTCTGTACCTTGTGCGATTTCAGGTATTGCAATGGAGTTTGCTGGTGTGGATTGATCTTGCGGAATCGGTTTTTGCTGGTTCAATGCATCTGCAAAGAGGAGTGTTTCTGTTGCAGCAACAGGTGCTAACGACACCGCACAGATCTTAAATTCAGGCTGTTGCGAGATTGGGTCGATGGCATCGTTGGTCACGGCATTGATCGCTAAATCTTCACCAAAAAAATCATTCCAGTGGAAAGGGGCAAAGCAGTTGCCTGCCAAAACGCGATCAGTGATTACCGCTGGTAAAACAGCCTTACCACGACGTGAACGGATTTCGATAGGTTGTTTATCCTTAATGTTCAGGTTGGCCGCATCTTCAGGATGAATCTCAATAAAAGGTCCTGAATTGAGCTTATTCAGCATGGCAATCTTGCCTGTTTTGGTCATGGTATGCCATTGATGCTGCAAGCGACCTGTATTGAGGACAAAGGGGAAATCAGTGTCGGGCATCTCCGCAGGGTCTAAATGCGGGCGTGCAAAGAACACGCCTTTGGCCCGTTCAGTTGGGAAAATTAAACGCGGCTTGGGTTTATTTTCCTCTGCTTCAAGCAGGTATTGGCTGACCCCATCATTTAAATAACGAATTGGATGACGGTCATCGGCTCCCTGTGGGGTATCTAGCGGTGGGCAAGGCCATTGCAGGGGTGTTTCCCTCAGTCGTGCATGGCTGGCACCGCGTAAGTCATAACCTGTTTTAGGGTTGGAACAACGACAGATTCCATCAAACACGTCGGATGCTGAGCTATAGGTAAAGGCATGGGCATAGCCCATTTCACAGGCAATACGGCTAATGATTTGCCAGTCAGGTAAGGCCTCCCCAGGTGGGTCAATTGCCTTTTGCATCAGGGTCATGTTGCGTTCAGAATTGATCATCACGCCTTCTGCTTCTGCCCAGAGTGCGCCTGGTAACATAATGTCGGCATACTTATTGGTCTCAGTATCCAGAAAAGCATCCTGAGTAATCACCAACTCGGCTTTTTCCAAACCCTCAATGACAATACTACGGTTGGCAACCGTCGCGACAGGATTGGTACAGATAATCCAGCAAGCTTTAATCGCTCCCGCTTTCATCTGCTCAAACATATCAATGGTGCCTTTGCCCAGATGAGTGGTCAGGGTGCCTTTGGGCACTTGCCACAATTCTTCAATAAAATCCCGATCTTTTTCAATCAATACAGAACGTTGTCCAGGGAGGCCAGGTCCCATATAACCCATTTCACGCCCACCCATGGCATTCGGTTGACCTGTGAGGGAGAATGGACCACTGCCCAGACGGCAGATTTTGCCTGTTGCCAGATGCAGGTTACAGATGGCATTGGTATTCCACGTGCCATGAGTACTCTGATTGAGACCCATGGTCCAGCAGGTCATAAACTCTTGGGCTTCACCCATCCATTGTGCGGCCTGACGAATCTTAGCCTCATCAATCCCTGTTTTTTCAGCGACATATTCAGGAGGATAATCTTCCAGAAAAGCAGGCATTTGTTCCCAGCCCTCGGTGTAATCCTGAATAAATTCATGGTCGAGATGGTTATTCTTCCAGAGTAAATGCAGTAAACCATTGAGCAGGATCAAATCAGTTCCAGGCTTGATCTGCATAAATAGATGGGCTTTATCGGCGGTGGCATTACGGCGTGGGTCAACCACAATCAGTTTTGCCCCTGCCTTGACCCGATCCATCAGGCGCAGAAACAGAATCGGGTGGCAGTCTGCCATATTGGCACCGATGACAAAAAATACATCGGCGTGATCAAAATCCTTGTATGAACCAGGAGGGCCATCAGCACCTAAAGACAGTTTATAGCCACTGCCTGCACTCGCCATACATAGGCGTGAGTTGGATTCAATATTATTGGTACCGACAAAACCCTTGGCCAGTTTATTGATCAGGTATTGAGCTTCAATCGACATTTGCCCAGAAACGTAGAATGACACCGCATTCGGTCCATCACGATCGATAATTTGACGAAAACGCTTAGCGGTTTCAGTAATGACGCTATCCATCGAGCTTGCAACACGTTCTTCCTGACGTTGCTTGCGGATATAGGCTTTTTCCATGCGCCCAGAATTGCGTAAGGCTTTATCAGCCGACGAGCCTTTGGTACATAAACGTCCAAAGTTGGTCGGATGTTGCTTGTCACCTGCAAGTTTCACCACCTGACCATTTTCAACCTGCAAAATCATGCCGCAGCCTACACCACAGTAGGGACAGACAGTTTTGATTGATTCAGCCATGATCATTACCTTTATTTCAACATTGCGAATGAACATTTGAAATGAGTGTCTTCATTTCACCCATTCAAATAAACGCAAGCAGGCATCGTTGGCTGCATGGAGATGCATATCTTTAATAGCACTATAAAGTCAGCAAAAAATGTGCCATTGAATTTAAGTTGTTGTTATCAAAATATTTAATTGGATTGGCATGTCAATTGCTTAAGTTGGGCTGAAATAACAATGTGAGTTATTTCTTTGTAGAGCACAGACAAAGACGTCTATGACCAGTCATTTAAACAATGAAAGGCATAGACGTTTTTGTTTTTAATTTGATGTTTTTTATCGCTATATTCTTAAAAATATAGCGTAAAGTATGGATACCCAAGCCTACTGAAGCAGAGAGGAAAACATAGAGGTGCAGTGATTTTCATCGCTGTATCGTTGCTTGGAGTATGGATAAATTGCACCAAAAAAGCGTTGTACTGCTCATCCTGCACTAAAACTGGCGCAAGATGTTGTCCACTTCAAGATAATGTGCATCAGGAAAGGGCAGAGCCAAGACATTTAAAAATGAATGATGTTCAAAATTATGCGACCTAGCGATATATTCATAAAAATATATCGAATTAAATGAAAGGATAAAATCATGCAAATCAACTTTAGAAAAAATGGGCTATTACTGGCACTTTTTAGTGGCAGTCTGATGCTGAGTGTCAACGCTTTAGCGGCAGATGCCGTGACGGTTTATGCTGCTGCCAGCTTAACCAATGCCATTAATGACCTTGACGCAATTTATGAGCAGAAAAACAAGGTTGAAGTTAAAACTTCTTATGCGGGTTCTTCAACCTTGGCCAAACAGATTGAAGCAGGCGCGCCAGCCGATGTGTTTATTTCTGCCGATGTACAGTGGATGGATTATTTACAGAATAAACAACTGGTTGCAGAGGGTGATCGGATTAACTTGTTGGGCAATCGTCTGGTATTGATTACGCCTAAAGACCGTCCGATTAAAATTAAAATGGATCAGAAATTTGACCCAAGCAAAGTGGTGCAGGGCAAACTTTGTACAGGGGATACTAAAAGCGTTCCTGTCGGTAAATATGCCAAACAGGCTTTAACTTCACTTGGTTGGTGGGAAAAGGTTGAACCACGTTTGGTGGAGACCGAAGATGTCCGTGCAGCACTGAACTTTGTGGCCCGTGGCGAGTGTCAGGTGGGAATTGTTTATGCAACGGATGCCGCAATTAGCAAGGATGTCGTGGTGGCAGGGGTATTCCCTGAAAATACCCATCCGCCGATTATTTATCCTGTCGGCTTGACCAAGAAAAATCCGAATGCAGTGAAATTCTATCAATTCCTACAAAGTGGTCAGGCAAAAACCGTATTTAAAAAATATGGGTTTAGTGTGTTGTCTGTCAATAAATAGGTTGTCTATTCTGAAATTGATTTAGGGTTTTAATAATGGTGCACCCTGTGGGAATCGAATTCGTTATTTATAACATTGAATTTATTAATGCGGTAATGAGGTGTTACCGCATTATTTACCTTAAAAGTATATGTACTATTTATATGATTACCCTGTTTTTGCTTATTTAAAGAATTTAATGAAATGATAGCACATAGAACAAAGATTTTTTATCCGTCTAGTAAAAGGAGTTCGTAGGGTCTTAAGTCACTTTTTTCATGATGTATAGATTCGAAATCTTTCTTTTAATCTCATTAAACTATTCAAATCTAGTGTCAGATAGCATGTCATTAAGATAATCATGCTTACATCGAGGTTGGTTATCTAGCTATTGGTAAGTATTTTTAAACAATAATCGCATTTATAGAAATTTATTTTGTTTGATCGATCTAGTGTAAAAACATTTCTAGCCTTTAATTGATTCATCTGAGTTTGTAGTGAGTATAGAAATAGTATCTATATTATTGTTTTGAATTCCTGATTCTGCTTGTGCGATTTCAACTGTTAAAGTCATTATAAAAGCTAAATCTTCAGTTGGAGAAATGGTTATTTTTTCAACATCTGACAGCGTACTAAATTTACGTTCTTTATGCACCATCCCAATGGCTTCATTGGCTAGGACATTACTGTTTTGACAAAACAGTCTATCAGTATTATCTATTCTTAAGTTGGTTGTGATGAAGATTTATTGATGGATTAATGCCATTATTTACAGGAATAAGTATGAATATTTCATGGATTATTAGTTTTAAAGCTTGGAATAATATAATTTTTAATTTAAACTAATTATAACCCGAATCTTGTTTAAGCCGATATTTCCATAATACGAATCATCGGCTTGTTTTGATGACATATTTGATAAGCACATAAAGATGCATAAATACCAGCTAAATAGCCTGCAACACTTCTCGCTC